>JAIRPQ010000092.1 GCA_031256875.1 Eubacteriales Family XIII. Incertae Sedis bacterium
GCCTGGGATGATCGCCGCGGGCCACAAGCAGCTCGTAACCTATGCTCCCCATCCTGAGTGCGAGGCATCCGCTGCACTCGGCGGCTTCCTCGCCCGTGCAGATCTTGTTGTCGTAGAGCATGTAGCTCTTGCGGTATCCGACGGGGGTCAGGTTCGGCATGACCACGTTCGCGCCCGCGAGGATGCCGCGCTCACGGCCGTCGTCCGCCGCCGTGCCGAGAGCCGTTGTAGCGGGTATTAGCGCGTCGGGCAACATGAGCCTGAGAAGCGCTATCATGACGAGCGTCAGTTCCACATCGCCTGCGGGGAAGTCCCTGTATATCGTATCCTTGTGCGGTATGAACGGGCCTATGCCAACCATCTGCGGCCGCAGCTCACCCACGAATCCGAGGTCGGCGGCGAGGTGCGCTGCCGTCTGGTGCGGCGAGCCTACCATGAAGCCCGTGCCGACCTGGTAGCCCAGTTCCTTCAGGTCCCACAGGCAGCGCCGGCGCCGGCCGCCGTCCATGCCCTGCGGGTGCAACATACGGTAGTGCTCCGCGTCCGCGGTTTCGTGGCGCAGCAGGTAGCGGTCGGCGCCCGCCCCGCGCCAGAGTGCGTAGGTATCGCGGGGCGCTTCCCCGAGCGAGAGCGTCACCGCGCAGTCCGGGTGCTTCGACTTGATGGCGCCCACGATATCCGCGACGCGCCCCGAAGTGAAAGCGGGGTCCTCGCCGCCTTGCAGCACGAACGTCCTGAACCCAAGTTCATAGCCCTCCGCGCAAGCCGCCAAAATTTCATCGTCGGTCAGCCTGTATCGCGAAGCGTTGTTATTCCCCGACCTGATGCCGCAGTAGTGGCAGTCGTTCCGGCAATAGCTCGACAGCTCGACCAGCCCGCGTTTGTAGACGCCATTGCCGAAATGCTCCCGCTGCGCTTCGCGGGCGAGCCCGTACAGCGTGCGCCGCTCGCCCGCGAAGTCCGGTTTCGGCAGGGCTTCGATGAGCGTGACGAAACCCTCTTTCGGCAGGCTGCGTCCAGAGCCGAGTTCTTCTATCAATTCTGTTATTTTATCGTCCATATTATTTTGAAATCCCTGTGTTGTTTCGCGGTAGCTGCCGTATGCGCCCGCCGCCTGTCGCCTGCGTTATGCCCGCGCGCGCCGATTGCCGCGAAGCCGCCGATATCGAGCACAGTTGCTTTGATCAGCGCTTCCTTAGATCTTCCCGTACACCGTCCGGCTCGTCACGCCATCGATCATGCCGAGCTTGCCCGACAGCGCGTTGATGACCGGCTCGGGCGCGTCGACCGCCACGCTGATGATATGCGTCTGCTTTTCGCGATACGGCAGCCCCATGCGCCCGATGACGTACTCGCTGTACTCGTGGAGTGCGCCGTTCAGCGCGCCGACCGAATCCATATCGTCGACGATGATCGCGATGACCGCTATCCTTGTCTGTGAATCCCTGTTTTCCGTGCCCATTTTTCCGTCCTCTCCGCAAGGCGCCGCCCTGCCCACTCTTATTCTCTGTCCTCTACGCAAGGCGCCGCGCCCTGCCCACTCCTACAAAATAAAAAACCCACGCCTTGGGACGTGGGGATGGTTTTCGCATGCTGCCGCCGTGCGATTAGGTAGCGCAAGCCGCAGACAGGGTTTCGCATGGCCGCAAAACGCATATGCCACCTTCCCGCTCAGGAGCCGCGCCATTTTACCGTTATCGCAGACGGCAGGCACCTTCACGTCTCAGGATTGTTCTATCATTATACCATATTGAAACATGCCAGACCGTTTTCGCGGCGCATTCGACCCACCCTTTTCTGCGCCGCGCGGATGCCGTAATATTATTGGCATAATCCTCGGCGGCGCGATATGTTATACTATTATTAATGAGGTACGAAACAAGGGGAAAACACGGTAAAGCGACAGCTGCGGCAATTTCGGCGATGGTCTTTCTGATACTGGTGCCGAGCTTGCTTTTTGGCGCGGATTTTGCGCCCGCATTGGCAGCGGCGGAACCTGCAGAAGAAGCCCCCGCTGCGGAAATCGCCCCTGTCGCCGCGGACACCCCCGCCGCCGCAGACGCGCCTATTCCCGAAAACGCCGCCTCCGCAGACGTCTCACAGGGCGCTGAGGGCGTGACGCGCCCGGGATTCATGGACGCGGCCAGCGCCGGTGCGATAGACATGGGAAGTCCGGCACCAAACGGTTCGATTGCAAGCAACGCCGCGGTTGGCAGCCATATGGGTTCGGGTTCGGATGCGGCCACGGGCAGCGCCGTGTCTGACGCGCCCGCCACCACCTACGGGGCGTTTGCGTCATCCATCGCCGCCGACCTCTATCTGCCCGGTACGAAGATGATTCGCCTCCAGCCCATCAGGACTTATCTCGACCCCGCGAAGCCGATGATAGCGCTGACCTTCGACGATGGGCCGGCCCAGTATACCGAGCATGTGGTGGAGCTGCTGCGGCAATACGGGTGCAGGGCTACGTTCTGCATGGTGGGCAACAGGATAAAGCCGCAGAAGGATCGCGCGCGCGGCGTGGCGGCCCAGGGCTCCCAAATCATCGGGCATTCCTGGGACCATAAAAATTTGGTCGCGCTTTCGAAGAAGGAGATAAAGAAGGAACTGAAAAAAACGAACGACGCGATAAGATCCGTCACCGGCGAGCAGCCGACGATGTACCGTCCGCCTTACGGCGCGATCAACGGCAAGGTCCGCTCTGTCTCAAAGAAGCAAAACCTTTCGATGTTCCTGTGGTCGCTCGACACCCTCGACTGGGAGCTGCGAAACGAAAAAAAGATATTGAGGAAAATCAAAAAGAACATCTCGGACGGCGATATAGTGCTGCTGCACGACATACACGAAAAAACATCCCTCGCGATGGACACGGTAATCCCCTGGCTGGTCGGCGAAGGCTATGAGCTGGTCACGCTGTCCGAGCTGATGTACTACAGGGGAGTCGAAGTCCGCGCAGGCGAAAGATACAACAACGCATACCCCCGCACCGAAGATGCCGCCGGCGAAAGCGCTGACGATAGCGATGAAGGCAGCGCGAACGAAATCCCCGTGGACTGACCCACGCCTGTGCGCTAAACAACACCTACCAATTTGGCTCTAAGTT
>JAIRPQ010000057.1 GCA_031256875.1 Eubacteriales Family XIII. Incertae Sedis bacterium
TTCAGCCGTGTGCTTTGAGGGGGGTGCCTCCGCTGCATTATCGATACTTCGCTACTTGAATTTATTGGGGAGTTCTGGCGGACTGCCGTTTCATTTTGTGTTCGGACGGAATCGTATCCGATGGAACTGTATGCGGTCGGCTCACGAAAAGCGGGTTCGCGCATTGGGAATACGGTGGCCGTTTCTATTAGCGCCACGGAGATATTCTTGTACCTGCCGACCAAAATATCGAGTGGTTGGCGCTTCCAAAAATCGATCGCCGCGTCGAACCCCTTGTCGTTGCTCACTATTATGAAATGTTCGGCCTGTTCACGCGCGATGAGCGCACCCAGAAATGTAACCAGTTGAAAATCCAGATAATTGGCACCGGCGCCGGTCGTTTTGATAATCTCGACCTTTGCCGAAATGCGCGTAACCATATCGAGAAGTTCCAAAGACGCGCTTTTCATATTTTTGGGGAGGAAAATGAAAATATGGTCGCTTTCCGGAAGCCTTTCCGCTCCGACAAGACCGTGTTGCTGGACATTTTCAAAATCGATCAAATAAATAGTATTCATCTCCAGACAAGCTTAACATCCATACTGTGTGCTTGTCATTAAAGTACAAGTTTAATGACAAGCACGCAACGGGGGGATATTATGAAATTGAGATGGACGAATTGATTAAAGAGAAAAGTTAAGGAGAGGGATCATGAAGCTTGCGGAAGCATTGATGTTGCGGTCATCTTGTACGCTTGATTTATGGCGCAAACCAAACATCAGCATACGAGCGCTAACAAGCGCGGATATGGCCGCTTTTGCTTTCGAACAAGGTCCACAGCATCGGTTCCCGTTCCGACATGCGGAGCGACAACAAGGGATGGCTATATGAAATGCGAGGCGTTCTGGCGTTGCCGATAATGATATCGTCGATCTCTGTTTCGAACAAGACGCTGAGCGCATACAGGTGGTCAATGCATGGCAGATTGCGCCCGCTCTGCCAGTTGTAGATAGCCTGCGGCGATTCAAAACCGAAGTACGCTTGCAGATCCCTGACAGAATAACCGCTGATGCGGCGCAAACGGGAGATGTTCCTTGCTGTAGCGGCAAGGTCTATAATTGGAAAGTTTTTATGTAGCATAGCGTCAATACCTCCGCTTCAAAACTTGTGTTCCGAATATATGTTTACATTATATATTCTTATCGAGCGGAAGGCAAGATGCGTCATCTTACAGAAACGCCGTGCCACTAACCAATAGTCGATTCCGACAACACAGCATCGACCTCCGCCTCAAAAGCGCTGATCTCATCTGAACAGGGCTTCAACATGCTTGTCCGCTTGCCGTTCGGCTGTTTCGTTCGCGTTTTCCACCGAGGCGATCACATTTTGTTGTTGCATTTCAAAAAGGTGTAATAATTCCTTGTCGTAATCAATGTCTTCCTTGCGTTTCTTTTGTTGCCATTACACCCTCCAGTTCCCGCTCCCCTGAACCGCCAAAACACGCTGCCAGGGCAATAATTATCCCGCCCGATTAATTTTTATACAATTGTCTAAATTTTCTGCTATAATGAAGCAATAGGCAAATCTCATTCGTCATTATTTTTCTGTTTTATTAATTTGGTGGGACTGTTTTGTAAGGAGGTTGTTATGAAAGGAAAGAAACTCAGGTTGCTGCTGGCCGCTGCTGTGGTTTTGGCGGCAGTGATCATCCCGCTTGCGGTTTTCGCGGCGGATGAAGGCGCGGAGGAGTATGTGCCGGCGTTCTTCGGAACTTGGGTGGCGCTCGTGCCCGCCGTCGTTGCCATCGCTCTGGCGCTCATTACGAAGGAAGTTTACAGCGCACTGTTCTTCGGGGTTCTTGTAGGCGGGATATTCTGGGGCGTGGGCCATCCCGACGGCGTTGTCAGGGCCACAGCGGTGCATGTATTCCAGGACGGATTTCTCGGCACTATCACGGACTCATACAATATGGCCATTCTCGTTTTCACGACGGTGCTCGGCGTGCTCGTCGTCATGATGAACCGCTCGGGCGGCGCGGCCGCGTTCGGGCGCTGGGCGCAGGAAAACGTCAAGTCGCGCGTCGGCGCACAGATAGTCACGGTCATCCTCGGCTGCATCATATTCATCGACGATTATTTCAACTGCCTGACCGTCGGCACGGTCATGAGGCCAATAACCGACACACATAAGATTTCGCGCGCCAAGCTCTCGTACCTGATAGATTCGACGGCGGCGCCCATCTGCATCATCGCTCCCATCTCCACGTGGGCGGCTGCAGTGTCGGGATTCGCGAAGGATGCCGGCAACGCGAATCCGTTCCAGCTGTTCTTGAACACGATACCCTACAATTTCTACGCACTGCTCACGATATTCTTCGTGTTCGCGCTCGTGCTGATGAAGCTGGACTACGGCCCGATGCGGAAGCACGAGGTCAACGCCCTGAACGGCGATGTCTACACGACTCCCGACCGCCCCTTTGCGGACGCGAAGGCTGAAGAGGTCAACCCGAAGGGCAGGGTGCTCGACCTTGCGTTCCCCGTCATCACGCTCGTCGTTACGAGCATACTCGGCCTGGTTCATTCGGGCGGGTTCTTCAGCGGCGACAGCAATTTTATCGATTCGTTCGCCAATGCGTCCGCCGATGTCGGTCTCATGTACGGCGCGGTGTTCGCTCTGATTATTACAATAATTTATTTTATGATTCGCGGCACGTTCAAGTTCACCGAGCTGATGCAGTGCATACCCGACGGGTGGCGCGTCATGGCGGCAGGCGAGCTGATACTGATTTTCGCGTGGACCATCAACTCCACGACGGGCAGCATCGGCGCGGCCGACTTTGTGTATGAGGCATTGCAGGGCAGCGCGGCCGGACTGATGAACATGCTCCCCGCCATCATATTCCTCGTTGCCTGCGGCCTAGCCTTCGCGACCGGCACGTCGTGGGGAACGTTCGGCATCCTGATTCCGATAGTCATAAGCGTGTTCGCAAAGAGCGACCCGCAGCTCATGATCATTGGCATGTCCGCTTGCATGGCGGGCGGCGTGTTCGGCGATCATTGCTCGCCCATATCGGACACCACGGTGCTCTCGTCCACGGGCGCACAGTCAAACCACCTGAACCATGTCACGACGCAGATGCCATACGCCATCACGGTAGGCGCTGTGACATTCGTCGGATTCGTCATAGCGGGCTTCGCGAGAACGCCGCTCGTCAGCCTGGCGGTTGGCGTGGTGGTGCTGCTGCTCGTGCTGTTCTACATGAAGAAGCGGCGCGGCTCGGCCGAAGCGGAAGCGGGCGGTACGCCTACCTCGGCATAGCCCTGACGCAATGCGCGGGAGCGGGGGTGCGCGCGCAGGAATGCACACCCGCTCCATTGCCGCATATTGTTCACGCACCGGCGCCATCCGATTGTCGGCGCAGAAGGATACGGTAATTAAAATAATTAAAGATACAGTAATTAAAACAGTAATTAATAATTAATAATTAGTAATTAAAATAGAGGGGCCTTGTAATGAACGACTCCATGAATTTCAGATTTCATCTTTACACCGAGATAGTTTTCGGCAGGAATGCCGTGAGTGGGATTGCTGCTCTCGTGCACAAATACGGCGGCACGAAGGTGATGTTCGTCTACGGCGAGGGCAGCATCAAGCGCAGCGGTCTTTATGACCGCGTGAAGAGCGAGCTTGGCGGCGGCGGGATCCCTTACGTGGAGTTTGGCGGAGCCAAGGCGAATCCGCTGCGTTCGCATGCGGATGAGGGCATGAAGCTCGCCCGCGAGGAGGGAGTCGATTTCTTCCTCGGCGTCGGCGGCGGCAGCGCCATTGACACGGCGAAGGCCATCGCGCTGGCGGCGGCCAACGACGGCGAGTATTGGCCCTACTACCGCGGCACGAAGCCGACGCGCATGGCTCCCGTCGGCACGATTAACACGATAGCCGCGGCGGGCAGCGAAATGAGCGGCTCGACCGTGCTCGTGGACGATATCGGCGGAGAGGGAAAATGCGGGCTCATGTGGCCTCCCGTCTGCCGCCCCGTGTTCGCCATCATGGACCCCACGCTGATGTACTCCCTGCCCGCGAAGCAGACTGCGGCGGGCGCGGCGGACATATTCGCGCACACGTTCATGAGGTATTTCTCGCAGTACGACAGCTATCTTTCCGACGAATACTGCATCGCGACGCTGAACACCGTCGTGCGGTTCGCGCCGGTCGCGTTGGCGCACCCGAACGATTTCGACGCCCGCGCACAGCTCATGCTGGCCGCCGCGTTTTCGCACAACGACCTGACCGAAATAGGCAAGCCTCACAACGGCATGGGCGGCGAGCACGCGCTGGAGCGCCAGCTCAGCGGCCATTACGATTTTCCGCATGGCGAAGGGCTGGCGGTCATCATGCCCGCCTATATGAAATACATGGTGGCGCACGGGTCTGAGCGAGACCTCGCGAAGGTGGCGAACCTGGGTGCGCGCGTGTTTGGCCCCCTCGCAGCGAGCGTGGCGAGCGCAGACGCGGATACGCGCGCGGCCGCATACGAAGGAATCGAAAAATTCACCGAATGGCTTCGCTCGCTCGGGCTGCCGACCACGCTCAGGGAGCTGGGCATACCCGAGGGCGAGCTGAAGGCCGCCGCCGAGCGCTGCGTCGAAAACACGGGCGGCAGCATCAAGGGATATATGGAGCTGGATGCAGACGCCATCAGGGAGATATTTGCACTTGCCGAATGAGCGGGGCGGCGCAATATGATAAAATATCCCCATGAACAAAGACGATAACAACAGCAATGCGGCGCCGGTTTCGGCGCAGGGCATTATGCATGACTCAGAACAGAAAGCAGGCGACAAAACAGGGCGCATGAGGGAGCTGGTGCGCTCGCTTTTGCAGGCGGCAAAAGCCTATTATTCCGAAAGCCGCGAGATAATGCCGAACCTTGAATATGACATGCTCTATGACGAGCTGTCATCGCTCGAATCGGAAACGGGGATCGTGCTGGCGGGCAGCCCCACGCAGCGCGTAGGCTATGAGGTCAGTTCGGAGCTGGCGAAAGAAACGCACTCTCATCCGATGCTGTCGCTCGAAAAAACGAAAGACGCCTCCGCTCTCGCGGACTGGCTCGGCGAAAAGTCGGGCATCCTGTCGTGGAAGCTCGACGGGCTGACTGTCGCGCTCACATACGAGGGCGGCGAGCTCTCGCGGGCGGTCACGCGGGGCGACGGCACCGTCGGCGAAGTCATCACGAACAACGCGAAGGCATTCAGAAATCTCCCGCTGCGCATACCCTATCGCGGCAGGCTGCTTTTGCGCGGCGAAGCGGTCATCAGCTATTCCGATTTCGATAAAATAAATGAGGAAATCGGCGATGCCGAAGCGAAGTACAAGAACCCACGCAACCTCGCGAGCGGCAGCGTTCGCCAGCTTGACCCCGAGGTCACGGCCTCGCGCCGCGTCAGGTTCTACGCCTTCGCCCTCGTCTCGGCGGATGCGCCCGAACCGGACGCGTCCGCAGCTCGGCAGGACGCGCCCGAACCGAATGCGCCCGAACCGGACGCGCCTGACATAGTGCGCACCGCCGCGTTCGCCACGCGTACGGAGCAGATGGATTTCCTCGCGAAGCAAGGCTTTAGCACGGTTGAATATTACGCGGTGGACGCGGGATCTATAGAGGGCGAAGTGAAGCGCTTCGCGGAGCGCGCTTCCCATTCGGACCTGCCGTCTGACGGGCTGGTACTCATATACGACGATATCGCATACGGCGAGAGCCTTGGCCGCACCGCGAAATTCCCGCGCGACGCGATAGCGTTCAAATGGGAAGACGAGCTCGCGGAAACAACGCTCGAATACATCGAATGGAGCGCATCAAGGACAGGGCTCATCAACCCCATCGCGGTGTTCAGTCCGGTCGAAATCGAAGGCACGACGGTCAGTCGCGCGAGCCTGCACAATATCAGCATCATGAACGAACTCGCGCTCGGCGAGGGCGATACGATTCGCGTCTACAAGGCGAATATGATCATCCCGCAGGTAGCGGAAAACCTGACGCGGAGCGGGAGTCTGACGCCGCCGGACGCCTGCCCTGTGTGCGGCGCGGCGACGGAGATCAGGGACGCGGACGGCATACTCACGCTCCAGTGCCCGAATCCGGCATGCGCCGCCAAGAAGATAAAGTCTTTCACGCATTTTGTGGGACGCTCCGCCATGAACATCGAGGGGCTTTCAGAACAGACCATCGAGAAACTTATCGCGGCAGGGTTCATCCACGGGTTTGCCGACATATTCAGGCTGGCGCAGCACCGTGACGAGATAGTGGCAATGGACGGCTTCGGCGAGAAATCATACGAAAACCTCATCGCCGCCACGAGCACTGCGGCGACCAATGCTTCACGCGCTAGACTATTGAACAGCCTGGGCATCTCCGGCATCGGCGCCGCAAATTCGCGCGTCATCTGCCGCGCTTTCGGCTATGACTGGGACAGGATAACAGGAGCGTCGTACGACGAGCTGGTGCAGATAGACGGGATAGGCGATGTGCTTGCCGAAGGGTACACGGCCTGGTGGTCGGACGAAAAAAACAGCGGAGCGGTGTCGGACATACTCTCGCTCGTGACGCTTGACCCGAGCGAGGGCGCGGCGGGCACGGCGGGGGCAGGCGCGTCCGGTGAAATGGCCCCATTGCCGCTCGCCGGCAAGACCTTCGTTATCACGGGCAGCCTTGAAACCTACGCCAACCGCGACGAGCTGAAGGAGCGCATAGAGAACGCAGGTGGCCGCGCGGTCGGCTCGGTCAGCGAAAAGACGGACTACCTCGTGAACAACGACATACATTCCGGATCGTCGAAGAACAAAAAGGCGAAGCAGCTCGGCGTGAAAATAATAACCGAAGCCGAGATGAACAATATGTTTGCATGATTTGGCATGGCGCGATATAGTGCATAGCGAGGGTGGCATGTGCGGTCAGAGGGAAATGACGGATGAATAGCAGAAGAATCTGGGTAACGATAGGCGGCGGCGTTGTCGGAATAGCGGAGGGCGACAGGAACGGGTTTCCGCGCTCGAAGCCGCGCGGGTTTCCGATGCCCGACGCGCTGCTTGAAGGCGGTGCGGAGCTTGCGAAGTCCGGCAGCGCTCCGGATGAAGATGGCGCGGAGCTTGCGAAGTCCGGCAGCGCTACAGATGAAGACGGCGCGGAGCTTGCGCTTTTGGGCAAGCATGAGGAGCTAGCCGATTTCATCGTTTCGTGCCTCGCGAGATACGCGGCGAACGGACATGGCCTGCCCCGAACGAATTTGAATAATTACAATAATAAAAACAGTAAAAGCAAAAGGCGCGCAATAGATTCAAGGCTCTGCCTGCTGCTGGGCTATGGCGCGGCGTTTTACCGTGAGTACAAGGCCGGTTCCGGCAGTACCGCCCTTCGCGCCGAACAGCGGGCCGTAGCGCTCGACGGACTGACATACGGCGGCGCCCCGCAATATATAATAGAAGATATAGGCGGGCTTCCCCGCAGCGGCATCGCGGCAGCCTACGGCGCCGCGGGCGGCCGGCCCCGCGAGACATCGAGCAGCAACGGCGCACCCTATGATGCTGCTTCCGGCAATGTGGACGGCATGCTGCACAGACTCTATGGCGATTTCGCCGGCGGTCTGTACATCGATGCGGACGCGGGGGTATCCACATCCCGCAGCACACATAGTGCGCTGCATGAGAGAGCCGTGTTCGGAACTGATTACCGTTTTCTTGCCGGCCTGATAAAATGTCTGCGCAGGCGCGGCTGCAGGGCGGACTACGCGACTTCGGCACAGGCCGCCGCGCGGGTTCCCGCGGAAAGAGCAGGCAGGCTGCCCGACCTCATGTATGGCGGCAGGGAGAAAAGACGGTTCGGCAGGATGCTCACCGCGCTGTGCGTATGCACGCTGGCGGTGGCCCTGTTCGTGGCGGCATGGCAGCCGATACAGGCGTGGCGGGCGGAGTCGGGTGCGTCGGCGCTTCGCGAAGCGTCTATGAGCGGCGAGGACGCCGCCTATTATGAACAATTGAAAAACTACAGGCAATTGCAATCATCGCTTCCCGCGTACGAAGGGTTGGCGTCGGCGCTGGGCAGCGAGAGGACGGGCTACGGTGGGCTGTTCGAGCTGCTTAGGTCGGGGGTGCTGAGCGGCGCGCCCATCAAGGAGATGGCGCTTGGCGACGATGGAAGCATCCTCGTGAGCTTTACGACGAAGGATATCGCGTCCTTCGAGAGCGCGCTCGCGGCGCTCAACGACAGCCGCATGATGAGCGCCGCGGAGGTGGCGCCCCGTGCGCGCGTCAGCGAGGGCAAAGGCAAGAGCAAGTCCAAGGCGTGGAGAATACAGCTGAAACTGTCGTACTTTACGTTTGGCGGCGCTCATCATGCGGAAGGGGGGGCGGCATCATGAAGGACACGCGTGGCGCCGCGGCCAAGATAGCTTTCATCATCGCGCTTGCGGCATTGGCGCTCGCATGCTTCCATTATGCGGGGCCGTCCTTCGAGGAGCGCGAGTCAAAGGCGCGAACCGAAATGCTGACATATGAGCAGGACGCGGATGCGGTGAGCGGCATCAAGTCCGACCCTGCCGCGTTTGACGCCAAGGTTCAGGCGGCGGAAGCGGAGATAAGCGGTTTTGCCGCGCAAACGGGCTTGCTTCCGGACGCGGTGGCGGCGTGGATGTCGAACAAGGCCGCCGCGCTCGGGATATCGCCGGACGCGGTAGCCATCGCACAGAGCGCGGAGGGCGCGGAGCAGGTGGCATCCGGCGAAGCTGCGGGCGGCGGGACGCTCGCGCTGAACATGCAGCGCTACACCATGACGGTGCGCACAGGATACGACGCGGGCATAGCGTTCATAAAAGCGCTGGAGGAAGAAACATCGGCATCGTGGTCCGTGGACGGCTTTGTCTACACCATGGACGAGGGCGGCATCTGGACCGTCGGCCTGAAGCTGTACTATTCTGTGGCGCACAGCGAGAACGGATGAAACAATGGCGAGGAACATACTGCTGACAATAGAATACGACGGGAGCGCGTTCCACGGATGGCAGGCGCAGCGGGCTAGGGCAGGGCGCGGGGAAAGCCCTATTGAGCCTGGCTGTGGCGGTCTTTTTTGTGATAACAGCGGCGCGGAGGAATGGACAGACCGCGCCCGCACCGTGCAGGGTGTGCTGGAGCAGGCGCTGTCTCGGGTCTGCGGCGAGAGAATCGCCCTGAACGGCACATCGCGCACCGACGCGGGCGTGCATGCCCTCGGCCAGGCGGCTTCGTTCAGCGGTGATTTTCGCATACCCACAGGCCGCATACCCACGGCCGCGAACAACCTGCTCAGCGATGTGCGCGTGGTGGATGCGAAGGACGTGCCCGAGGGATTCCACGCGCGCTTCGACGCAAAGGGAAAAACTTATATTTATAGAATAATTTCCCCCGCGGACTCCGCTACCTCCGCAACCCTAGGCACGGCAGAAGCCCCAGCTGCCGCCGCAACCCCCGCCAAGGCCCCCGCCCCAGCCACAGCTACGGCAGAAGCCCCCGCCCTCCTAGCCCCGCCCGCCAGCGATATCTTCCTGCGCAATTACCGTTACCTGCTGAACGAAACGCCGGACGAGAGCGCGATGGCGCAGGCGGCGAAAACCCTCGTCGGCACGCATGACTTCGCGGCGTTCAGGACGAAGGGCGGCGCGGGCGCGGACGATACGGTACGGACGATAACGGACATCGCGGTAGAAGGCATAGACGCCCGCGACACCAAGGGCAACCCCGTCCGCGAGATACAAATCCGCGTGACGGGCAGGAGCTTTATGTATAATATGGTGCGCATCATAGTGGGTACGCTCGTGGAAATCGGCCTCGGGGCGAAGGGCGCGGGCGATATGAAAGCCATATTGGAGTCGCGCGATAGGGCGATGGCGGGGCATACCGCACCCGCCTCGGGGCTTTATTTGGAAAAGGTATATTTTTCGTGATATTATTAAAGCAGCAGATACAGGGCAGCAGGCAGCGAAAGCCGAAAGGCGCGAGCGGACGCAGGCGGCGGCGCGGGCCGAAAATCGTAAAGCAGGCAGCAGAAACAGGAGCAGGCATTGTCAAACATATCCGATAGCGCGGCGGCGCTCAGGTCGTTTCTGGATTCAGCGGCGGTATACATATACGTTGTTGATTATGAGACTGACGAAATACTGATGGTCAACGACCATTACGCGCGCAATCTCGGCGTCGCGCGCGAACGCATGGAAGGCACGAGATGTTGGGAGCTTGTCATGGGGCAGGGCGAAGGCCGCTGCCCGTTCTGCCCGCGCGCTATGGAGCCGGACGCCGCGGGAGATCTTGACGCAGAGCCGCACTCCGCCGAGGGGTACAACCCGACGCTCGGCATCTACGGGAATGTCACGGCGCAGGCCATCGACTGGGCGGACGGGCGCAAGGCGCACATCATCACTGTGAGCGACGAAAGCAACGCGATGATACTTCGCGAGGAATTGTTCCGCCTGGCATACTACGACAGCGACATGAACGTGCCGAACAAAGCGAAGCTCGAAAAGGATCTGGCGGGCCGGACCGACGGGAACTTCTGTCTCATAGCGTTCGACTATATCTCGCTCAGATATATCAACGACGCATACGGCCGGCCGACGGGCGACGCGCTGCTGAAAACCGTCATGGAATGGATACAGAGCTTCGGCCTCGCGGGGCTTTCCGTCTACCGCATAGAAGGCGACCAGTTCTGCATGTTGCTCGACGGCGCGGACATGATGAGCGCGAGCGGGCTGGCAGACCGCATACACGAGAGGTTCCAGGAGCCATGGGAAGTAGGCGGCGCGGGCGAGGGTTCCTTCGTGACTTCGCGGGTGTCCCTCTGCGTGATAGACGGGCGCACCGGCTTCGAAAGCCACGCCCAGATACTGTCGATAATAGAGCGCACCTTGCATATCTCGAAAGAGACGGGCATGGTGGCTGTGTACGACCAAGACATGGACCGCGTTCTCAAGCAGGATCTCGAACTTGAGATCAGCCTGAAGGACAGCGTTGCGAACGGCATGGAAGGATTCGAGGTTTTCTTCCAGCCCATAGTCGATCCGAACAAAGGTATATGGCAGGGAGTCGAAGCCCTCGCGAGGTGGACGAGCCCCGAGTTCGGGCGCATCCCGCCCCTGGTATTCATCCGCATGGCCGAGCAGATGGGGCTCATCAACGTCATCGGGCAGTGGATACTCGACAGGGCCGTCGAAGTATGCGCGGGCCTGAAGCTGCACGAAGTCGACGGCTTCTTCCTCGACGTGAACCTGTCGCCGCTGCAGATGTCTGACGAGAGCCTTGTGTCGAAGGTATTCGCGTCGCTGCAAAGCCACGGATTCCCGAGCAGCTGCCTGGCGCTCGAAATCACGGAGAGCGAGGAAGTCGATTCGGGAGGTTATTCCCAAACCATCGTCGAAAGGCTTCGGGCGCTCGACATAAAGATAGCGCTCGATGATTTCGGGACCGGTTATTCCAATTTCAACAATCTGAAATCCATGCCGATAGGCATATTGAAAACGGAGAAACAGTTTATAGACGATATCGTGGTGGACGAATACCAGCAGTTCCTTTCGTACGTGCTCGTGGAGCTCGCGCATGCGGCTGGCATGAAGCTCATCGCGGAGGGCGTCGAAACCCCCGAGCAGATGCGGGAGCTGATAAAAAACGGTGTGGACTGCTTCCAGGGCTACCTGTTTTCCAAGCCGCTGAACGAGAAAGACCTGGCAAGGCTCGTGGGCAAATTCCGCGAGGTGGACCCAGTGTTCGAGGAGACGCGGCGCGGGATCGAAGCGGAGACGCAGGCGGCCGGCGAAGGCGCGTCCGGCGCGGTAAGGCGCAGCCAGGCAAGTCTGGAATAATCGGCCCGAATTAGCAGGCACAGATAATAGGCACTCATAGCATAGGATGGTTGGCGCAGCGCATATCGGCGCAGCGCGGCAACAGTGAAGGAGCATGATGATACTGGATAATTCGAATAAGAGGACATTGCTTTTGGACAGCGCGATGGGTTCCGCGCTGATAGCGGCGGGCGCGCTTCCGCCGGGCGAAGGCTCGGAGAGCGCGAACCTGAATTTCCCGAACGTGGTCGAGGGTATACACAGGGAGAACATCCGCGCGGGCTGCGATATCATAACAGCGAACACCTTCGGGGCGCATATAGGCGCGAGCCTGCGAAAGGACGCGGATCCGGCGGCCGCCGAAAAGGGCCTGCGCGCGGGGGTGCGTATCGCGCGCAAAGCCGCAGACGCCGAACCTACCGCGTACGGCACAGGCTCTGGCGCGGCCAAAGACGGAAGGGTGTATGTCGCTCTCGACATAGGGCCGATAGGCGATATCATAGGGCTTACGTCCAGCCTCACGCACGACGACGCGCGGGAGGTGTTCGCGCACATGGCGGCGGCCGGCGCGGACGAAGGCGCCGATCTGGTTCTGATAGAAACCATGTCCGATGTGGACGAAGCCGTGGACGCCATACTCGCCGCGAAAGCGGAAACATCGCTTCCCGTGTTCTGCTCGATGACCTTCAACGCGAACGGCAAAACGTTCATGGGAGTGTCTACGGAAAAATTCGTGCGGGCCGCGGCGGAAGCCGGAGCTGATGCGGTAGGCTGCAATTGTTCGCTCGGGCCTGCCGAGATGATGCCCATAGCCAAAGCACTCATCGGCGCGGCGGTGGATATCCCCGTTATTGCCCAGCCGAACGCTGGACAGCCGCAAGCCACGGGAGAGGGTGTATACTATGATATGAAGCCCGAGGAATTTTCGGGCGGCATGTATGCTATGATAACCGAGGGCGTCCGCATAGCGGGGGGATGCTGCGGCACCACGCCTGAGATGATAGCCCTGCTGAGAGAAAGGATTGGGTGACATGGAAAGACCTAGCTGGGACGAATACTTCATGGGCATTGCGAAGCTGACGGCGGAGCGATCGACCTGCCTGCGGAGGAAGGTGGGCGCGGTGATAGTGCAGGACAAGCAGATAGTGGCAACCGGCTACAACGGAGCGCCGAAGGGCATGGCGCACTGCGACGAAAAAGGCGGCTGCCTGCGCGAACAGCTCGGCATACCGTCGGGCGAGCGGCACGAGCTGTGCAGGGCGCTTCACGCGGAGCAGAACGCCATCATACAGGCGGCAACCTCCGGCCAGAGCATCGAAGGCGCGACCATCTATATTACGAACCAACCCTGTTCCATCTGCGCCAAGATGATTATTAACGCGGGCATACGCAAGATCATCGTCGAGCAGGGGTACCCCGACGACTTCGCGGTGGAGATACTTGACGAGGCGGGGCTGAAGGTAGTGACGATTCAGAAGGAAGAAAACGCTTGACGCATTTGACGAAGAAGGAAGCACTCAGAGAGACAGAATAGCGCTATGAATGAAATAACAGAATTGAGGCTTGTCACCCTTGGGTGCATAGTGATACCCGCAGCCATCACATTGGCGCTGACCCCGCTCAGCATGCGCGTGGCCGGGCATATCGGCGCGATAGACGTTCCGAAGGACGGGCGCCGGATGCATGACCGCCCCGTGCCCTGCTTCGGCGGCATGTCCATCTTCGTTGGCGTCATAGCCGCGCTGCTTTATATCGAGAACGGTTTTTTCAGCGGCGGCCCGCTGCTAGGGCGGTACGGAGTCATCTCGGGCGGCGAGATAAGCGGCCTCATCGCGGGCGGCGCGATAATATTCGTGGTCGGCGTCATAGATGACGTGCGCGGCATGCGCCCCGTTCCAAAGCTGCTCATGCAGATCGTCGGGGCGGCGGCGGCGTTCGCGTTCGGCGTCCGCATAGACGCGATAAAACTGTTCGGCGTGAACTTCCTGGGGGACACGGCCACAGGCGTCGCCGTCAGCTTTATCATCACGGTCATATGGATTGTGGCAATAATTAACATGATAAACCTCATCGACGGCATGGACGGCCTGGCCGCAGGAGTTACCGGCATATCGTCGCTCGCGATAGCGTATGCCAGCTATATCTGGGGATATTACGATATCGCGTTCGGCATGTGCGCCATCGCGGGAGCGGCGTTCGGCTTCCTGCCGTTCAATTTCTACCCCGCGAAAAGCTTCATGGGCGACGGCGGGGCCATGTTCCTCGGATTCATGCTCGCGTCCGTGGCCATCGGGGGCGACACGAGCCAGGCGAAAGGCACTACCATTATCGCCATTATCGTACCCGCCCTCGTGCTGGGCGTGCCGCTCTTTGACGTGCTGTTCGCCGTGTTCCGCCGCGCCGCCAGGAGGCAGCCCATATTCAAGGCCGACAAAGGCCACCTCCACCACCAGCTGACGAACATAGGCATGGGGCAGCGCCGCACAGTGGTCATGCTCTACGGCATCACCAGCGTCATGGGCGTAGCCGCCATACTCCTGAGCCGAAAGCTGATCCTGGAGTCGATATTCCTATTCTGTGTAGCCGTACTGTTCATCATCGTATTGATATGGAAGTGGAATGTTAAGGGGAAGTAGGGGGATGCAGAATAGCGTTCGAACAGGTATTGACAAAACGAAAGAGAACGAATATAATTAAAAGCAAAACGAAGCAAACGAAAGCAATCGAAAGTAACAAAGCAGTCATTAAGACCAAAATTCGAGTAGATGGCAAGGAAAAGGTCACAGAGAACGAAGATGGAGATGCGGAAAAGGATTGTTAAACATCTATTTAGTAACAACGGCAAAGTGCCGAGTGGGGTGATGTCTTTCGGTGTATTCCGCGTAGAGAGAAAACTGACTATCTGGGATAATTTACCAGGGGGGGGGGGCAACTAGATCCATCTAAGTCATATTTTTCAATAATTAAAATACAAACCTCGGTTCATTTTGATAGCGGCATCCGGAAATTTCAATTTCTTGGGGCGCTTGTTTTTTTTCTAAAAACTTTGTGTAGGGCATCTTTAGCGAATGCTTTTTGCTGCCGCCTTGTTGAAGGGGCTATTTATCGGGAGGTATTATGTTCGCAGTTGA
>JAIRPQ010000122.1 GCA_031256875.1 Eubacteriales Family XIII. Incertae Sedis bacterium
CTCGGCGAGTTCGTCGCGTTCGACGCGATCGACAAAGCGCCTGAGGAAAGAGAGCGCGGCATCACGATCGCGACCGCTCACGTCGAGTATGAGACACCGAACAGGCACTACGCTCACGTTGACTGTCCCGGACACGCGGACTACGTCAAGAACATGATAACGGGCGCGGCGCAGATGGACGGCGCCATCCTCGTGGTAGCGGCGACCGACGGCCCCATGCCGCAGACGCGCGAGCACATCGTTCTCTCACGTCAGGTAGGCGTTCCGTACATTGTTGTGTTCCTGAACAAGGTTGACATGGTAGACGACGAGGAGCTTCTCGATCTGGTCGAAATGGAAGTCCGCGAGCTTCTTGACCAGTATGAGTTCCCTGGCGACGACACACCCATCATCAGGGGTTCCGCGCTCAAGGCGCTTGAGGATGCCACTGGCGAGTGGGGCGACAAGATCATCGAGCTGTTCGAGGCGGTTGACAGCTATATCCCCGAGCCCGAGCGCGCGGTGGACAAGCCGTTCCTCATGCCCGTCGAGGACGTGTTCTCGATCACGGGCCGCGGCACGGTGGCGACAGGCCGCGTTGAGCGCGGTATCGTCAAGGTCAACGACGAAGTAGAGATCATCGGCCTGACAGAGGAGCGCCGCAAGGTGGTCGTAACGGGCGTAGAGATGTTCCGCAAGCTGCTTGACGAAGGTCAGGCGGGCGACAACATCGGTGCGCTCCTGCGCGGCGTACAGCGCACGGAGATCGAGCGCGGCCAGGTTCTGGCGGCGAAGGGCTCCATCAACCCGCACACGAAGTTCACTGGTCAGGTATACGTGCTGACCAAGGAAGAAGGCGGACGCCACACACCGTTCTTCAACGGCTATCGCCCGCAGTTCTACATCCGCACAACGGACGTGACCGGCGATCTCCAGTTGCCTGACGGCGTTGAGATGGTCATGCCTGGCGACAACATCGAAATGACGATCACTCTCATCACGCCTATCGCCATCGAGGAAGGCATGCGCTTCGCTATCCGCGAAGGCGGCCGCACAGTAGGCTCGGGCGTCGTAGCATCGATTATCGAATAGGGATCCCCTTTCCTGTCGGTACAATAGAATTAGTTAAAGACGCCGTTTTCCGCAAGGATACGGCGTCTCTGACTATTTGAAGAGAAAGGAGTGTCCCATCATGAAATACCGCGTTGACGAGAAGTCGGGAGCAGAACTGTCGCAGCTTGGCTTCGGATGCATGAGATACCCGCGAAGCGGGGCGGTGGTGGATCGCGCCGCGACCGAACGCATGATACTTGCCGCCATAGAGGGCGGCATCAACTATTTTGACACGGCGTATATATACGGCAGCAGCGAGGAAATCCTCGGAGACATCCTTTATAAAAACGGCGTCAGGGACAAAGTATACATAGCGACAAAACTGCCTCACATGAAATGCAAAGCCTATGCCGACTTCGACCGCATATTCAGCGAGCAGCTCACGCGGCTGAAAACCGACCACATCGACTATTACCTCATCCACAATCTCTCCGATCCAAAATTTTGGCTACGGCTGAAAGATCTGGGCATAGGGCGCTGGATAGCCGAGAAAAAATCGCAGGGCGCCATCTCGCGCATCGGCTTTTCGTTCCACGGCACGCAGGAGGGGTTCCTCGAAATCCTTGAAGATTACGCTTGGGAATTTTGCCAAATACAGTACAACTATATGAACGAGAATTATCAGGCGGGAAAACTTGGGCTGGAACGGGCGCACGCCAAGGGGATTCCCGTCATCATCATGGAGCCGCTGCTCGGCGGCAAGCTCGCGAACAACCTGCCGAGGGAAGCCGCGGACGCTCTGAAAAACGCGGGCAAGGGTATGTCCCCTGCCGAGTGGGCGCTGCGCTGGGTCTGGAACCACCACGAAGCCACGGTCGTGCTGTCGGGCATGAGCGCTGGGGCACAGCTTGAAGAAAACCTGCGCATAGCGGAAACAGCGGAGGCGGATATGCTAACGGATAGCGAGCTGGCCGCCATGGAACCCATTCGCGCCGCCATCGAAAAGTCCTACAAGGTTCACTGCACGGGCTGCAATTACTGTATGCCCTGCCCAAAACGCGTGAACATCCCGGGCGTGTTTACCGCCTATAACATATCCCACGCTATCAGCTACATAGCAGGCATCACCAACTACCTCACGAGCATAGCGCCCCTGAAAAGCGATTACAATTTCAGCGTGCGCAACTGCGTATCATGCGGGCAATGCGTACAGAAATGCCCGCAGCACATAGACATACCAGGCGAGCTAAAGAACGCAGCCAAGCGTATGGAGCCATTCTGGATGCGCCCAATAATAAAAATAGCCGGCAGGGTGATGTCGTAGAAACCATATGTCGGGCGGGTCGCAAGCTCACCGCAGAGCGCTATTAGGCACCGCGGATCGCCGCCAGCGCCGCCGCAATCCATACGAATTCAGAGATAGCGCGTCTTGCCGGCTCAGCAAGGATATGCATCGTAATCCCAATAATCACCGAAATCACCGAAATAAAACGGGGCTATGTTTTTCAGCTTAGGGCTGAGACGATTTTTTGGCAACCTCTCATCGACGGACAGCGAACCAAGCTTCTTGTTCCTGCTGACGTTCAGACCCTTTATACTATTTCCGTAGCAGCTCAAACTTTCAAGGCGTTTATTCTTTGCCACATTCAATTTTTTCAGTTTGTTATTGTCACAGTATAAATCTTTGAGAAATATATTCTTTGTCACGTTTAATTTTTTTATCTTATTTCGCCCGCAGTTCAATTCACTTAATTTTTTGCTGCTCGAGACATTCAGTTTCGTCAGCTTATTATTCGAGCAATCAACAATATTCAGTTTTTTTAGATTACCCAGCTTCAGCTCGCTGATTTTGTTGTCGTTACATTCTAATGTTTTCAATGCGCCCAGCATGGACACCCCGAGTTTTTTGATTTTATTGTTGCCACAGTCTAATGATTTTAGCTTCGCGTTAGATGCCAGCCCTAGGATTTTGATGCTGTTGTTGTTACAATACAATCTCTCCAGTTCTTTGAATCCGGACACGTCGAGTCTTTTGATTTTATTTTCGGCACAATTCAAGTCTTTCAATTTCACAAGCCCAGCAACATCAAGGCTCTCGATTTTGTTTTCGGAACAATACAATTGCTTCAATTCGTTCAGCATGGATACATCGATTTCTTTAATTTTGTTTCCGGAGCAGTCCAGTTCTTCCAATTCGACTAGCATAGATACATCCAGCTTTTTGATTTGGTTTTCGGAACATTCCAGTATTTTTAATTTTTTGTTGGCTGACAAATCCAAGGCTTTGAGCTTGTTGTATTCACAATTCAACTCGTACAGCTCAGAGCAGGCGCTGACATTCAGCGATGTTAGTTTCTCATCCAACAATGCAACTGACACGACAGGCAAGCCGCCGAGTGTAGCTGGTACGACTATATCCTTGCCGTATCCCTTCTTTATGCTCTTGATGTACACGCCTTGAAAAGGATACTTCCGGTGAGAGCCATTGCTGATAAAATAATTGAACGCCGCTTCCGGCGTGGTCGCGCCCGCCGCCGCGTGAACTTCCGCCACGCCACCGTCCGGCGCGGGCAGGACGAATCCGCCGAATGTCAAAACCGCGGCAAGCACTGCGCAAACTCCCGTGCGCAACAGGGCATTGTCCTTCCGCGCGAAGTTAAATACACCTATTATTTTACTATTGATTGCCATGCTCTCCTTTCCAGTGTTCTCGCCCAACACCTATTGTTGCCAAAACCGCAACAATCTCCTCGATACAGCCTACGGTATCAGATTATACCACACAACGCCATCGCATACTAGGCTTCGGCGCACAAGCCGCAACCCATCTTTCCCCGGCCATCTTTCCCCGATCCCCCACAAAAAAAAGATTGTTAAAATTTTAACAAAGTGATATAATCATATATGCGCGGCGCGATATGGTTTTGCCGCCTTGCGCATGGGCGCGGGCGTGATGCTCCCGCGCATGGAAGCGACGGGCAACCCGCAAGTCCGCTTCCCTCAATCAATTATCGCCATATATGGGTATAAAGGAGAAAAATTATGGCAAGGATGAAGGGTCTGGCAATGTTGGATTTCGACAAGATAGGATGGATAGAAAAGGAGGTGCCCTCGATCGGGCCGAACGACGCGCTCTGCCGCCCGCTCGCGCTTTCGCCGTGTACCTCCGACGTGCATACGGTGTGGGAGCGCGCTCTGGGGCAGCGCCACGACCTTATCCTCGGGCATGAAGCCTCTGCGGAGGTGATCGAGGTGGGGTCGCTCGTCAAGGATTTCAAGCCCGGCGACAAGGTTATCGTGCCTGCCATCACACCGGACTGGCAGGCGGTGGAATCGCAGTCAGGGTTTTCTCAACATTCCGGCGGAATGCTCAACGGATGGAAATTCTCCAACGCCAAGGACGGTGTGTTCGGCGACTATTTCCATGTTAACGAAGCAGACGGCAATCTAGCGCACCTGCCTGATGAAATCGATCCGGTCGATGCGGTTATGCTTTCCGACATGGTACCTACGGGCTTCCATGGCGCGGACAACGCGGAGGTCGCTTACGGAGATACGGTGGTCGTTGTCGGCATAGGCCCTGTCGGTCTGATGGCGGTGGCGGGCTGCGCGCTGCGCGGAGCGGGCCGCATTTTTGCGGTCGGTTCCAGAAAGCGCTGCCAGGAGGTGGCGATACAGTACGGCGCGACCGACACGGTCAATTACAGGGACGGCGATATCGTAGAGCAAATCAAAGACACCATGGGCGGCAAGCCCGTTGACAAGGTTATTCTCGCGGGCGGCGACAACGACACGTTCGACCAGGCGGTGCGGCTCGTGCGCCCGGGCGGCATCATCTCGAACATCAACTACCTCGGCACAGGCGATTACATCAAGATACCGCGCGTGGACTGGGGGCTCGGCATGGGGCATATCCGCATAACGGGCGGGCTCATGCCAGGCGGCCGCAAGAACATGGAATACCTCTCGCGCCTGATGGTGTACGGGCGTCTGGACGTCAGCCCGATGCTGACCCACCGCTTCGACAAATTCGAGGATCTGGAACCGGCTCTGCTGATGATGAAAGACAAGCCGGCCGACCTGATCAAGCCGGTGGTGAAGCTGTACTGAGCCAAGTATTGTTTTTCTGACGGACGGAGCCGCCGAGCGATTCGGCGGCTCCTGATTTATTGTCGATCTTTTTTCTGTTATTCCTCACCCGTGAAAATAGCTGAAATGCATGTAGTCCTTGCGGTTGCCCCAGCCGTTTCCACCCCAGTACCAGCCGTATTTCTCGAACGCCTTCACCACATCGCCGTTCGGCTTGATGGAGTATTTGTTCTTGCCGGGCCGCCAGAATTTCCCCGCCGTCACTTTGTTGCCGTCCTTCATGCAGTTCTCTGTCGGGTTGATGTCGATGGCCGTGCCGTAGTTGTGCTCGGACGTTTTGCTTGCGCGAATCTGGAATCCGCCCATCGCCTTGATCGGGAATTTTTCTTTGCCCTTGAATATCTCCGCGAATATCTTCCGCACGTCGTCCGCAAGCTCCTTGTTCACGGTCACGTACATCGCGGACTTCACCTTCTTGCCGCCCGACACCTTCCAGACATTCACCTTGACGGTTTTTTGGTATTTCTTCGCTGCCTTGGCGTTCTTGAAGCCGAAGCGGTTCTTGTTTCCGAAAAATTTGTGGTTCACGTTCACGTATTTCTCGGCGAAGAAATTCACCTTCAGCTTTTTCTTCGACTTGACTCCGTGGCGGTCGACAGCCCGCACGCTCAGGTAGCAGCTTTTTTTGCTCTTGGGATTTCCAAACACCGAGTGGTATGTCGGCTTCGAATTTCTATTCAAGGACAGCGCGGAATAATCTACTGTGATATCCGCCTTCTTTTTTTTCGCGACATAGACGCCCACCTCATACATGTAGGCGTCGGCCGCTTCCTTCCAGTAAAGATAGACGTTGTTCTTGTAGCACGAAACGTTGGCGTTTTGGTATTCGGACGCGGTCGGATCCGCCGGCGGCACAGCGTAGCGGGATATGACGTTTTTCACGAATGCCCACGCGATATCCGAGTAGAGCAGGAAAAAACTGCTTCGGGTAATTTCATAGTCCGCGCCCAGAGAGGCATTGCCGCTCTGCTCGTTTCGGGTAAGCAGCAACGCGCCCCGCGCACTCATAAAATAGATATAAGGAAGCTCATCGGCCTTGGCGTAGTACACGTCCCTGTAAATCGCGGACAGCGCGGCGTGCGCGGCATCGGCCGTCGGCACGCTGGCTGCATCTGATGGCCTGACCTTGATAATGGCTCTGGCCATTACCGCGATCGCTTCGCCCTTCTTCACGCTGTCCTCAGGGTAGAAATGTTTTCTTTTGTCGATGGGTTCCGTATCGCCGCCCGTGCCATCGCCATCGCCGGTCTCGCTGCCTTCGCCAGTGCCCTCGCCGCCCGTATCCGAGCCGTCGCCTACCCCGTTGCCACCTGTACCTGTTCCATCGCCTGCCCCGCCGCCGTAATTTGCGCCATCGTCATAACCTGTCTCGTCCTCTGCATCAGCGACAAAGAACCCGAGCGCATACGCCTTCTCCGCGTTCAGGTCGTCCGTATCCGAGTAATTGTCGCCTGGGTCGCCTGGGTCCGCGCCGCCCAGAAAATAATAGAAAGACATCGCGTAGGCCGCCAGGTCAGCCCGTGTCAGATACGTCTCGAAATATTTGTCATAAATCGAATACGGCAGCATCCCCGACTGCACAAGCTCCGTGATATATTTTCCGGCGCTCTTGTCCGGCGTGTACGCCATGCCGTGCGCCCCGCCCGCTTGTTCATCCGCGCCTCCGTCGCGCGAATCCGATGCGAACGCCGCTCCCGAAAAAACGACCGAACACATCGCCACTATAACAATTACCGCAACTGTCTCCTTCAAACTCCTTTTCATTTCCGCCTCCCGATACCCTTCTCCCCCACAGCCGACCGCGGGCCAACCGTGGGCTAACTGACAACTCCACCGACCACCCCTAACACAGCCGGAGATTTATAGGATATATTATACATCTTTCTTGGAGCAAGTCATATTATAACGGTGGGCGCGATACGGATTATTCGAAAGGCGCGTCCAGCTCGGCCGACACCTTCTCCCATTCGGCCAGCTTCGCGCCCACGGCTCGGTGCATCAGATCCAGGCGTTCGGTCAGCTCGGCTAGGCGCGCGGGATTCGCCATGGCGCTGGGATCGGCTATCTGTTCCTCTGTGGCGGCAATCTGGCTTTCGAGTTCGGATATCCTTTCCTCGACGGCCTTTACCGCGTTCTCGCGGCGGCGGCGTTCCGCTACCTCGCGCTTCTTGCGCTGTCTCTCGGCTGCGGACTCCGAAATCGCGGCGCCCTGCACCGCGCCGTCCGCAGTGCCGCCACTGCCGCCCGCACCCACCGCAGCATCAAAACCGACATTCCCAGCGGTCACTGTCGCGCCGTCCGCCAGCGAGCGCAGATACGCCCTGCCGCTGCCCGCCTCGTTTTTCTTTTCCATATAATAGTCGTATTTTCCCGAATAGAAAATGAGGCCGTACGGCGTCAGCTCCGCAATATGCGTCGGAACCCTGTTCAGAAAATATCGGTCGTGCGAAACGACTATGACCGTGCCCTCGTATTCGAGCAGCGCGTCTTCGACGGCTTCGCGCGACGGTATATCCAGGTGGTTCGTCGGCTCGTCCAGTATGAGCGTGTTCGCTTCGGAAAGGAACAGCTTGACCAGCGCGAGCTTGGCGCGTTCGCCGCCCGACAGCGCGGAAATCTGCCGGAACACCATGTCTCCCGTGAACAGAAACCTTGCCAGTATCCCCCGCATCTCAGGCTCTGAATATCGCCTGTACGCCGTTGTCATTTCGTCCAGAACCGTACGCTCCGAATCGGGAAACACCTGCTCCTGCTCGTAGTATCCGATACGGACGTTCACGCCTTTCGAAATATGCCCGCTGTCGGGCTGGGTGCGCCCCAAAATCATTCGCAGCAGCGTTGTCTTGCCTATGCCGTTCGCACCGACCAGGCAAACCCTCTCGCCGCGTTTGATATCGAAATCCACGGAGCGGAAAAGCTCGCGCCGCGCGCCCGCGTTCGAGCTTTCCTTGCCAGCCTCGCCACGGAGCGCACCATCGCCCGCCGCGATACGACCGTCAGTCATACGCTGCGCCGACATCGCACCGCCCGCCGCGAAGCCCTTTGAAAGCCCCTGCCCTTCCAGCACGTCGTTGCCGCTTCTGGTTCTCTCGCCGAAGCGAATTTTCATGGCGCGCAGTTCTGAGTCGGGGCGCTCCAAACGCTCTATTCCTTCCAAGCGCTTTTCGCGGGACGCGGCCCTCTTCGCGAGCTTCTCGGTTCCGCGTTCCTTCATGCGCCGTATCATGTCTTCCTGCCTGCGTATCTCCATGCGCTGGTTCTCGTAGGCGCGCAGATCCTGCTCGCGCATGAGTCGCTTTTTCTCGGCGTACTGCGAATAGCTACCCTGGTAGGAAGCCATGCGCCCGCGCTCTATCTCAAAAATCCGGTTGACCGTCCTGTCGAGGAAATAGCGGTCGTGCGTCACGAGGACGACCGTGCCGCGCCACGCGCTTATTTTCTGTTCGAGCCAGTTCAGCGTGCCGATGTCGAGGTGGTTCGTCGGCTCGTCCAGCAGCAGTATATCGGGCTTCTCCATGAGCAGCACCGAGAACGCCAGCCGCGTCCTCTCGCCGCCGGACAGCCGCGAGACAGGGCTGTCCAGAAGGCTGTCCGTGAATGCCATGCTGCGCGGTATGCCCACTATTTCGCTCTCGTAGACCTCACGCCCCTCGGCCACAAGCCGCTCGTACGCGGCTCGCATCACGTCCAGCGCCGTAGCGCTTTCGCCTATCTGAACCGACGAGAACGAATCCTGGCGCAGAAAACCAACGCGGCTTCCCGCCGCCACGTAGACCTGCCCCGACGAAGGCTCGTCATCGCCCGCAAGTATCCGCAGCAAGGTGGTCTTGCCCGCGCCATTGCGCCCTATGATGCCGACGCGTTCGCCGCGCTCTATATTAAACCTCAGCCCGTCAAAAATGACGTGCGTGCCGAAGCTCTTACTCAAATCCGTAACTGACAATTCAGGCATGAAGATATTTTACCATATGAAATGGCCGGACGATTGACAACGCCGCTAACAAGCGATAAAATTACTTTTACAGTAAAAGTAATTCCGCAAATCCACCTGTGCGGAACTGCGGGGCGCTGTGAGACAATCATCAAGACATATGGAATAATTATTCGAAATCAAAGGAGAGCATCAATGACGTCAGGATTGAAAACCAGTTTGAATGTGAAATCGGTCGGGCAGATATACAAAAACCGCTTCGAGCCGGACAAGGTCGCGCTTATTTTCAAGGGCAGGCAATGGACATACGCGGAGTTCGACGACGCGGTCATCGCGTACGCAAATTTCTTCAGGGGGTTGGGGCTGAAGCCAGGCGAGCGAGTCATACTAAACACGCCCAACAATCCGGAATTTATTTTCACGTATCTCGGAGTCGTGCGCAACGCCGCCGTCATCGTACCCGTCAACCCCATGCTCACGCTGCGCGAGCTTTCGTTCACGGCCGAGGACTCCGGCGCAAAATACATGGTGATACACGCATCCGTGCTTGAGCGCATCGGGCTGGAGAAGAAGGGGCTGGCCGACGAGCTTGGCGTCGAAGTCATCGTCCTAGGTGAAGAATTTTCGGAGCGCGTCAGCAAAAGCCCGCGCGAGGATTTCGACCTCGTGGACGACCCGCAGACGATTTCGACCTACCTCTACACGTCGGGCACGACGGGTACGCCGAAGGCGGCTATGCTCTCGCACTACAACCTGACCGTCAACGCTATGCAGACGAATACCGCGTTCGACACGGACGATAGCGACAGATATATCCTCGTGCTGCCGCTGTTCCATGTGCTGGCGTTCACCTGCGTCACGCTCATGCCGCTCGGCACGGGTGCTACGGTGGACCTTGTGGAAGCATTCCGCCCGAAAGAATTTATCAGCGAGCTTATCGAGAATAGAATAACCGTGTTCATCGGCGTCCCCGCGATGTACGTCGTGCTCGTGAACGCGGGTAAGCAGCATGTGGAATTTCCCGACCTGCGCCGCGTCATATGCGGCGGCGCGCCACTGCCGCTCGACACGATACGCGGGATGCAGGAAGGGCTGGGGCTTGAAGTAGTCGAAGGCTACGGGCTGACGGAAGCGTCGCCCGCCTGCCTGTTCAACCCGATACACGGGGTGCACAAGGCGGGCTCGGTTGGATTCCCCTTCCCGCTGTGCGAGTGCAAGGTGGTTTCGGAGAACGGCGCGGAGCTGCCAGCGGGCGAGTCGGGCGAGCTGCTTGTGAAGGGTCCGAACGTCATGCGGGGCTATTACAACAGGCCGGAGGAAAACGCCGCCACCATCGTGGACGGCTGGCTCCACACGGGAGACATCGCACAGGTGGACGAGGATGGTTATTTCTATATCGTCGACAGGATAAAAGATCTGATAATAGTGTCGGGGCTGAACGTCTATCCGCGCGAGGTCGAGGAAGTGCTTTTCGAGCATCCGCAGGTGGCAGAGGCCGCCGTCATCGGTGAGCCGGACAAGCTGCGCGGCGAAATCGCTGTCGCGTATGTCGTGCTAAAAGAGGGTGCCGGTGAGGTGCATCACAAAGAAATACTGCGCTTCCTGAAAGAGCGTCTGGCGCAGTACAAGCTCCCGCGCCGCATCAATATAATAGAAGCGCTCCCCCGCAACAGCTCGGGCAAAGTCCTGAAGCGAATGCTGCGCGAGCAGTCCGACAGCGTAAAATGAGCATAGATACCCACCACATTGCGGGGACGCTGCTCCCTGTGTTCAGCCTGCCTTCTCCCTACGGCATTGGGTCTATGGGGCGGGCCGCTTTCGGGTTCGTCGATTTTCTCGCGGACGCGGGGCAGAGCCTTTGGCAGATACTGCCGATGGGCCCGACCGACCAGGCGGGCAGCCCATACAAGGGAATATCGGCCTTCGCTGGTAACCCGCTGCTCATTGACCTTGACCTGCTTGCGGACGATGGGCTGCTGACAGAGCAAGAGCTTGCGGAACACGCGGAAGCGCTTGGATCTGCCGCCGCGGATCTGCGCATAGACTATGCCATGCAACACGAGCGCAAGACGGCGCTGCTTCATATGGCGGCCGAGCGCTTTTCGCCCGATTCGGATTACATGGAGTTCGCGCGCGCATCCGGATGGTGGCTAGACGACTTCGCGTCATACGCGGCGGGCATTGAGGGTGACGGTGTGGCGGGTGCGGGCGGCGGTGGCGCGGCGGGCGCGGCAGGCGCTTGCGCGGGCGGCGCGGCTTGCGCGGCGGGTGCGGCGGGTGCGGCGGGTGCGGCAGGCGCCGAGGAACGCCATCGGCGCATACAGTATGTTTTCGAAAAGCAATGGCGACAGCTGAAGGAGTACGCAAACAGCCGAGGCATCGGCATCGTGGGCGACCTGCCCTTCTACGTCAGCGCGGAGTCCGCAGACTTCGCGTCGCACACAGGGCTGTTCGCGACGGACGGATGCGGCAGGCCGAGCCTTATCGCGGGCGTGCCGCCCGACGCGTTCACGGAGGACGGGCAGATCTGGAACGAGCCCGTCTACGACTGGGCGGAACACAGGCGCACGGGCTACGACTGGTGGCTGTGCAGATTCGCGCGGGCGGCGGCGATGTACAACCTCTGCCGCATCGACCATTTCCGCGCGTTCGCGCAGTATTTCGCGATACCCGCAGGCAGGCCCGCGAAAGAAGGCCGCTGGAAGGATGGCCCCGGGCGCGACTTCATAGATGCCGTAAAAAGGGCCGTTCCGGACTTCGGAATCATCGCGGAGGATTTGGGCATCATCACCGATGACGTTCACGAGCTTCGCGAGTACAGCGGCTACCCGGGCATGAGGGTGCTGCAATTCGCTTTCGACCCGAGCGGCGACAGCATCTATCTGCCGCACAACCATATCAAAAACTGCGTGGTCTACACGGGCACGCACGACAACCCGACCCTGCGCGAATGGACGGCGGGCGCGAGCTCGCCCGAGATGGATTTCGCGCTCTCATACCTTGGCGCGGCGCGCGAAAACGTCGCGCAGAAGGTTCTGGAAGCCGCGCTCGACAGCGTCGCGGACATAGTTATTATTCCATTACAGGACTATATGGGGCTGGGCGCGGACGCGCGGATAAACACGCCGGGCACAGTGGGCAAAATGAACTGGACATGGCGGCTTTCGCAGGCAGACCTCACGAGCGAGCTGGCCGAAAACATGCGCGGGATGGCGAAGGATCGCGGTAGAATATGATAGAATAATGCTATAGGCGATTGAGTGTGATAGAGGAGCGGAAAGGGTAATTTATTATGATTCAGGCGACACAATTGGTCAAGACCTTCGGAGCTGTCAAGGCGCTTGACGGGCTTTCGTTCAAGGTCGGCGACGGGCTGGCCTATGGGCTGCTCGGGCGCAACGGCGCGGGCAAGACCACGACTATACGCATCATTATGGACTTCTTCGGCGCGGACAGCGGCGAGGTGACGATAGGCGGCATCCCTGCGTCAAAATCGAAAGCGCGTATAGGATATCTTCCGGAAGAACGCGGGCTGTATCCGAAGCGCATCATCCTCGAACAGATGATATACATCGGGATGCTGCGCGGCATGCCGAAGCGCGACGCGGAAGCGCGAACCCATATGCTGCTCGAAAAGCTTGAGGCGTCCGAGTACACGAAGCGGCGTCTCGACACGCTGTCCAAGGGAAACCAACAGAAGATCCAGCTCGCAATCGCGCTCATCAGCGACCCCGATGTCGTCATCCTCGACGAGCCTTTCAGCGGGCTTGACCCCGTGAACGCGCGCATACTGAAAAGCATCGTCAGGGAACAGGTGGATGCGGGCAAGACCGTGATTTTTTCGAGCCACCAGATGGCGCAGGTCGAGGAATTTTGCGACGAGATATGCCTCATCGACCACGGGCGCGGCGTACTCGAGGGCAATCTGCGCGAAATCAAGCGGGCATACCCGCGCGACTCGCTCTATGTCGAAGCTTACGGCGCGGGCGACCTCGGCGGGCTGCTGCGCGAGAAAGCGTCCGGAGCTATAGCGGACATCGCGCCGAGCGGCGCGGGGTGGACCGTGAAGCTCACGTCGCACGAAAAGCGTCGCGACGTGCTGGACGCGCTCCATGACGCGGGCATCACCCCCGACAATTTCTCCGTGAAAGAGCCGACGCTCGAGGAGATATTCGTTGACAAGGTGGGCGGCGAACCGCCGGACGCGGACGATGGCGCGGACGGCACGGACGATGACGGCAAGAAGAAGCGGCGGCGCTTCGGGCTGTTCGGCAAAAAAAGCGGTGGAGCGGGCGGCCGGAATGGAGGGGCAGGCAGATGAACAAGATAAAGACCGTACTCGGCTTCGAATACCGAGGCTATATAAAGAGCAAGCCCTTCATCATCACGACGATCATCTTTGTGGCGATTATTGTCCTCGGCTCGCAGATACCGCATTTTCTTGGCGCGTTTGAGAACATCGGCAGCATGATAGCGGGCGGCGAGAACCAGAAAGCGCTCGTCATAATTTCAGCGAAAGCGGTCGACGCCGGCGCGGAAAACGCGGACAATGGCATAGGCGAAATATGCGACGGGCTGAACGCTGTGACGGGCGGCCTGTACCAATGGGAAGGCGCCGCTGACAAGGTGGGCGATCCCGAAAAACTGATTGCGGACGACAAATACAGCGTGATCATGGAATACGACGGCGGCGCGTCCTACAAGCTCTACGGGAAAGGGCAGGACTTCGCGCTTCCAGCCATTGCCGCCACGATAGACCCATATATGACGGATGCCGCCAGAGCCGCGAAGATGGCGGGCATGACGCCCGAGCAGCAGGCCGAGGTGAAAGGCGTCATTGAAACGACGGTGACGGGCGAGGTCGTAACGGTCGGCGGCGGCCAGGCCGAAAACAATTTCTGGCTGGCCTACGTCATGCTCTACGTGCTGTTCATGACCATCATCCTCTATTCGCAGTTCATCGTGAACTCGGTCATCAGCGAGAAAAGCAGCAAGACGATGGAGCTGCTCGTCACGTCGGCCAAGCCGATACAGCTCATGTTCGGCAAGGTGTTCGGCGTGGGACTGGCCGCGTTCACGCAGCTAGGCGCGCTCCTCATCGCGGCGCTTGCGGGGTTCGCGTTCTCGCTCGACACGTGGGAGCGCAGCGTCCCGGGCTTCAGCGACATGCTCTCGCAGATGAACATCTCGCCGGCGCTTCTCGTATTCTTCGTGCTATTCTTTGTCGTCGGGTATTTCCTATACGCGTTTATCAGCGCGGCGATGGGTTCGACCGCCAGCCGCATCGAGGACGCCGGCTCGGTATCCACGCTGCCGTCGATGCTCGGCACGATATCGTTCATCGTGTCGCTCGTGAGCATGGCGAACATAGATGCCGCGTATGTGAAGGTGCTTTCGTTCATCCCGCTGTTCTCGCCGTGGATCATGTTCGCGCGGCTCTGTATGGCATCGGCGACGGTCACGGAGGCCGCCATAGCCATAGCCATACTCGTCGCCACAGTCATCTTCTTCGGGTGGCTATCGGCAAAGATTTACCGCGTAGGCGTCATGATGTACGGAAAGCCGCTGAAGCTCAAGGAAGCGTTCAAGGCCGCGATGCACGCGTAGCCGTATGTGAGTAGCCGTATGTGAGGCAGTGCGGGAATAATTAATTATTGTTATAGATGTGAAGTGAGGTAGAAAAACGGATGCTGAAATTTGCTGATAGAGTGGAGCGCGTCAATCCAAGCGTGGTAAGGGAAATATTCAAGCTCATGGCGGACCCCGAGATAATATCCTTCGGCGGCGGTAGCCCCGCGACCGAATCCTTCGAGCCCGATGTGATCGGCGAAATCACCGCGGAACTATTGGCGGGGCAGCCGGATCTCATGCTGCAATACGGCACGACCGAAGGGTGGAACCCCCTGCGCGACGCGTATATAGAACATATCGCAAAACCCAAGGGGCTGGATTTCGAGCGCGGTAACATCATCGTGACCACCGGCTCCACGCAGGGCATCAGCCTGTCGATAGACGCATTCGTAAATGAGGGAGACACGGTGCTGGTCGAATCTCCTACCTTCCTCGCGACGCTCATGATGTTCGCCAAGGTGAACGCAAAGGTCGTCGCGGTGGACGTGGACTCCGAAGGGATGAACACGGACGACCTCGCCGCGAAGCTCGAATCCACGGGTGCGCGGCTCGTCTACACCATACCGACGTTCCAGAACCCGACGGGGCTTACGCTGTCACGCGAGCGCAGAAAGGAAGTGGCTCGGCTGGCCGCGCTGCACGATGCTATTGTCATAGAGGACGACCCTTACTGCGACCTCAGATACGCGGGCGAATCTCTGCCGACCATCAAGAGCTTCGACGAAGCCGGCAACGTGGTACTGCTGAACAGCTTTTCGAAAACCGTTTCGCCGGGGCTGCGCGTCGGCACGGTAGCCGCGTCCGCCGAAATTATTCCAAAGTTCGTCGTGGCGAAACAGTGCTCGGACACGCACACCGCCATACTGCCGCAGGCCATCTGCGCGGAATACCTGAACCGCGGGCTGCTGCCCGGGCACCTGGAGCGCACGGCGCCGATGTATAAGGAACGGCTCGACGCCATGCTCGCGTACATCGAAAAATACCTGCCCGCCGAAGCGGAATACACGCGCCCCGAAGGAGGGGTGTTCATCTGGCTCACGATGCCGAGCGGGTTCGACGCGCAGGAGCTTTTGGTCATCGCGACGCGGGAATACAAAGTGGCGTTCGTGCCGGGCGCTCCGTTCTACGCGAACCCCGCGGACGGCAAGAACACGCTGCGCCTGAATTTTTCGGGCGCTACGCCGGACAAAATCGAAGAAGGCATGCGGCGGCTGGGCGAAGCGTTCAAGGCGTATTTGTGATGGAATAATTTTCCATCAGCATCGGGGAACCGCTCATGAACGCTATTGTGACAGGCTACGGGGGCATCGCCTATGAGGTCGCCCTCTCTTTGGCAGGGCGCGGCTACGATGTCATAATAGCGGGGCGCGACTCCGCCAAGGGGGAAGCTGCGGCAGCGAAACTGCGAAGTGCGGTCGCGGCCGCGCCGTATCGGAAGCCGCCGTTATCAGGCTCGCTTTCAAGGTGCGGCTCACCCTCCGCGCGGCCTTCCACCAATATCGCATTCGAACACCTCGACCTCTTTGAACCCGAATCCATACGCGCCTTCGCGGAACGCGCCGCAGATAAGCACGGCCACATCGACATCGTAATGTGTATCGCGGGCGTCATGATGCCGGACGAGCTTTCGCTTTCGAGCCAGGGCGCGGAGCGGCAGTTCGCCGTGAACTACCTCGGCCATTTTGATCTCGTCGGCCGCCTGATGCCTTTGCTAAGAAATTCAAAAGACCCACGTGTCGTGACGGTCAGCTCGGTGGCGAACAGACCGTTCAGGTTCGACCTGCGCGATGCCGGCGCCGGCCGAGGATACAGGGCTTCCATCTCATACGCCCTCTCAAAGCTATGCTGTCTCATGTACGCCGCCGAGCTGAGCCGGCGTGAACATTGGCTGAAATCGTGCTGCGTTCACCCGGGCTTCGCGGGAACGCAGCTGTTCAGTCGCAGCGGACATTTCACCATGCGGCTTCTGCGCGCGATATTCTTCGTGCTGCCGTTCGTCAGGCAGACGGCGCGCGCGGCGGCCGCGCCCGCCGTATTCGCGGCCACCTCCGAAAACGCGAAAAGCGGAGCGTACTATGGTCCCATGTTCACCGTTATGGGCCCGCCGCGCCGCGCGCTCATGCCGCTGCGCGCGAAGAACGCAAAGCTGCGCGAAGCCCTCTGGGAGCTGTCCGAAAAGACGACCGGAATCAGACACTGAGGCCAACGCCGAAGCTCGCGCCCGCGCCCAAGCACCCAGCGAAGCCCGCGCCGAACACTGCACGGAACCCTAACGAACCCTGAAAAAATTATTTCAAAATTTTAATCTGCGTTTCACCTTTCACCTATACAATACATATAAGCTGATGGGCGGCAACGTGGCTCAGCCCATCGGCAAAGCTCATGAGCAAAAGGAACTAGTCAACATGCATAGCACTGAAAGAGAGGAACAAAGTGAAACACACCAATCCGGACACGACGAACACACAGACGAAACCTGAAGCTGAGACGCCCGCAAAAGCGGCGATGAGAACAGGCGCGGGCACAAGAACGAGACCGGCCAACAGGAGATCCGCATGGGAGCCGAGATTCACGGGCAACCCGCCCAGAGCATACTAAACCCATCCACTTGATATGCGGGGAGGCGACTGCCTCCCCGCGCTGCTCTACATTATTCTACGTTATCCTATCCTGCGTTATCATGCTCTATTTGACGCTCTCCCACAGCTCTTTGAATTTCGGAAGCGAGCGCTCCACCTTGTCATACGAGGTGCAGTAGGCAAGGCGAATCCATCCGTCGCAGCCAAAGACCTTGCCCGGGACGATGGCGAGCTGAAAATCTTTGGCCCTAGCGCTGAACTCCACGTCGTCCGGAATGGGCGACTCGAGGAAAAGGTAGAAAGCACCGTCAGGCTCCACGCAGCGATACCCGATATCCGTCAGCCCGCCGTAAAGCAGGTCGCGGTTTTTCCGATAGTTCGAAACATCCACCGGCACGTCCACGCAGTCCGCAGCCACGAGCTGCATGAGCGAGGGGGCGTTCACGTATCCGAGCGTGCGCGTCATCACGTTCGCCGCCTGCAGGATGCGCTCGCTGTCCGAAACGCAGTCAGGCACGACCACGTACCCGATGCGCTCGCCGGGGAGCGACAGCGATTTGCTGTACGAGTAGCCCACGATGGCGTTCTCGTAGAGATTCGGTATCCACGGCACTTCCTTGCCCGTATACACCAGCTCGCGGTATGGCTCATCCGAAATCAAATAGATGTCCGTGCCAAACTCCCGCTGCTTCCGGCGCAGTATGTCCGCGAGCCTGCCCAGCACGTCCGCCGAATATATTACGCCCGTCGGATTGTTCGGCGTGTTGACTATCACTATCTTCGTCTTTGCCGTGACCATGCCCTCGAAGGCTTCGAGGTTTGGCTCGAATGTCGGCGGGCTTGGCGGAACGACGATGAGCCGCGCGTCCACGTTCGCGGCATAGTTACCGTATTCGCCGAAATACGGAGCGAACGCCACGACTTCCTCGCCCGCGCCTACGAGCACCTTCAATATCGTGTTGAGCCCGCCCGCCGCTCCGACCGTCATGAACAGGTTGCCGCCCGCGTACTGCGTATCGAAACGGCGATTCAGCGACGCGGCGATCTTCTCGCGCACTTCGGGATAGCCCGAGTTGTTCATATACCCGTGTACGTATACCTGGTCGGGATATGCGAGATATTTCTCAATCGACGCTTTCACTTCCGCGGGTGGCGCGAAAAACGGATTGCCGAGACTGAAATCGAAAACGTTGTCCGCACCGTATTTCGCCGCCATTTTCTTGCTCTCCTCGAACATAGCCCGAATGAGCGAGCTGCCTGTGACGTAGGCTTCCATTTTATCTGCAATCATCTCTTACTCCTTTGCTCGCCTTTTTTCCGTATTGCGTCGTTGCTGTTCCCGATTGGGTGCAGCTGGGAGGCGAAGCCGACTCACATCCCAAGCGCACGTACGTGAAGTACGCTCCGCTCCCAATCGCTCACGCGCCTAGCACTACGAAAAAAATCCTTCGCAATGATTTTCCACTTCTCTGACTCATCCATACACGTGGTATGGCTCGCCTTTCAGTAGGCGTATTGCGCCTTGCGCCAGCGAATCCATTTCGCTTTCGCCGGGCATCCGCACTACGGGTGCTATGAATTTGACGCGCTCCTCTATCCATCCGGTCAGCATGTCCGAGTACGCCATACCGCCCGTGAGTATTATCGCGTCGAACACCCCGTTCAGCACGGGCGCCATTTCGCCTATGCCCTTGGCTATCTGGTACGCCTGCGCCTGGTAGAGCTTCAGCGCTTCGTCGTTACCGCCCTCTATCATCTTCTCTATCTCACGCGCATCCGCCGTGCCGAGGTAGGCTTTCAGCCCGCCGAAACCCCTGAGATACCTTATCATCTCCTTCTTTGTATGCTCGCCCGAATAACACATATCGACGACATACAGCAGCGGGATGCTGCCCGCGCGCTCAGGGGAAAACGGTCCGGCGTCGTCGCGGATAGAGTCCACTATCTTGCCATGGTCGTGTACGCCGATGGTCACGCCGCCGCCCATATGCACGACTATCAGCTGCAGATCCTCGTATTTCTTGCCGATGCCCTGCGCGTATTTGTGCGACATCGCCTTGCTGTTCAGCACATGGTTCATGCTCTCGCGCACCACGCCCGGTATACCCGTAATCTTCGCGATGGGCGCGTATTCGTCGGCGGTAACGCTGTCGTAAATATACGCGGGGATTCCGAGCGGATTCGCTATGCCGTACGCGATAAGCGACGCGATATTCGATGCGTGCGGGGACGCTTTTCCCGCCCTCAGCGCCGCCACCATTTTCTCCTCTACGACATAGCCCCCGCCGGTCATATGCGGCAGCATATTGCCGCGCCCCATGACGCAGGACAGCGACTTCGGGTCTATGCCCCATTCGCCCAGAGCGCCGCGCACGATTTTGGTCCGGTATTCCTCCTGCTCGATGATATCGTCGAAGCCCGCCAAATCCTCCGCGCTGTGGTCGATGCCTTTCAGGTATACCTGCTTATCGTCCTCGTAATACGCTATCTTCGTCGATGTGGAACCGGGGTTAATCACCAATATTTTGAATGGCATTGCGATGCCTCCTTTCAGCTCCGTCCGTTACAACTGCTGCGCCGTCTACGCGGCAGCGGCCGCCGCGAACACAAGCGACCAGTATTTTTCCTCCGCTGTCGCTCCTCGCGACACGAGCACGATCGGCGCTTTCGCGCCCACGATAATGCCCGCCATCTGCGAGCCAGCAAGACACATCAGCGTCTTTGCGACGATATTTCCCGCCGTCATGTCGGGCATCAGCAGTATGTCCACGTCGCCGACGACAGGGCTTTCGTAACCCTTCACCTTCGCGGACTCCCGATCAAAAGCCAGGTCGAAGGATATCGGGCCTTCCACCACGCAGCCTTTTATAACGCCCTCTGCATTCTGCCGCTTCAGCTGCGCCGCGTCAACGCTCGCCTGCATCTTCGGGTTTTCCACCTCTGTGGCGCAAAGACAGGCCACCTTCGGCTCCTCCGTGCCGAGACTATGCATGACCCTCACCGCGTTGTCCAGAACCTTGCGCTTCTGATCCGCGTCGGGCGAAATCACCATGCCGCCGTCGGTCAGTATCACCGTCTTGTGGTAGGCGGGAATTTGGAACAGCCCCGCGTGCGACATTATCTCGCCCGTCAAAAGCCCCAGCTCCTTGCTTACCACCTCTCTGAGCAAATCCGCAGTCTGGAGCTTGCCCTTCATTATCGCGTCGCCCTTGCCCTCCGCGACCATCAGCGCGGCCTTCTTCGAAGCCGAAGTATCATCAGGAGCGTCAATAATTTCGCAGCCCGAAAGCGGCAGGCCGTGTGCCGAAATTATTTCCTCTATTTCCTTGCCGATGCCGATGAGAACGGGATCTATCATGCCTTTCGAAAATGCTTCCGAGACGCCCTCCAGCGTGTGCAGGTCATGTGCCGCCGCCACTACCACCCGCTTCCTGGCCGGTTTCTTATTAATAATATTTTCAAGTTCTGCAAAATTATTCACTTTCCTCACTCCTTTCATGCCTGCCTTGCGCCACCGCCATCAGACTCCGCGCCGCCGCCAGAACCACCACCGCCGCCCGACGAACCGTCGCCCGCAGACAATCCGGCCTTGCTGTGCTTGTTGCCGTAGATGGCGTATATCAGCATCCCGATGCCGGTCCAGACAACGAAGAACAGCCAAGTGAGCGACGCGAGCTGTGTCACGAGGAACAGGCACATCACCATCGAAATCAGCGGAAGCACCGGCACGAGCGGCACTTTGAAGGGCCGTTCCAGTTCCTTCATATTTTTTCTCAGCAGTATCACGGTCAGAGAAACGATGAAGAACGCGCAGAGCGTGCCGATGTTGCACAGCTCCGCGAGCCGCCCGATGGGGAGAAGCCCGCCGAGGATGCTGGCGGCTATCCACATCGAGATGATGGCGTATTTCGGCACTTTGTTCTTGTTCACCTTCGACAGCGGCTTCGGCAGCAGGCCGTCGCGCGAGAGCGAATAAATCAGACGCGACTGTGCGCCGAGCGTCACGAGGACTCCCGTGGTCAGACCCGTGATGGCGCCGACGGACACTATCACCTTGCCCCAGTCGATGCCGATCGCCGCGAGCGCGTATGCCACGGGTGCGCCGTTCCCAGGCTGCCCGCTCGCGTAATGCGTATAAGATGTCACGCCCGTCATGCAGAGAGTGACGACAATGTAAAGGGCCGTTGCGATGAGCAGCGCCCCGATAATGCCGCGCGGCAGGCTCCGCTGCGGGTTCTTGACCTCCTCCGCGGAATTGGCGAGCGCGTCGAATCCGAGATAGGCGAAGAACACGATGGCCGCTCCCGCGAAAACGCCCGTCTTAGGGGTCGCGAACCAATTCTCGGGAAACCATCCGAAGGGAACAAAAGGTTCGTAGTTCGCGCTTTTGATATGCCCTATCGTCAGCACGATGAAAAGCACGATGACGATGAGCTTGACCGCCACGAGGACGTTGTTCAAGACCGCGCTTTCCTTCGCGCCCCTCAGCTGAAGCAGCATCATCAGCGTTATGATGAGGACCGCGGGTAGGTTGACGATGCCGCCGCTCATCGGGTCGGCCAAAAGCGAATCGGGTATGTCGATGCCGATGCTTTCGACTATCATGGTGAAGTAAGCGGACCAGCCCGTGGAAATCGCGGAGCACGCGAATATGTATTCGGCGGTCAGGCACCAGCCGATGAACCACGCGAATATCTCGCCTATGCCGATATATGAGAACGTATACGAACTCCCCGACGCGGGTATGGCGGCCGCAAGCTCGGCGTAGCACAGGGCCGCGAACAGGCAGGCTATGCCCGCCACGAGAAAAGATATAACCAGCGCGGGGCCCGCAACATCGCCGGCGGCCACCCCCGTAATTACAAAAATACCGGATCCGATAATGACACCGACTCCCATCAGCGTCAGGTCAAGTGCGCTCAAATTTCGCTTCAGCGCCTCGCCCTCTTTCTTAGCGCCTATAATCGAATCAATAGGCAGCTTTCTCAAAATACCATTATTCATCAGACAATCCTCCTTATCCAAACAATATGGACAAACCAAAATCAGCGGATAAAAGACTGCCGTTTTTCGAATATGCTTCGGAAAGCGGTTATATATTTATTGTTATTGTTTCATTCCTTCGTTGAACGCCTTGATGTTGATGTCCTCGAAGCCCTTTTTCACGTTGTCTCGAATGACCTCGTCCCAGTCTATGCCTGAGATGTCCATCGCCTTTACGAGCGAGCCGAGCAGGACGATGTTCATAACCCTGGGATTCCCGAGACTCTGTGCGACCTCCGCTGCTTTCAGCACGAGGATGTCAGCTTTTTCCTTCAGAGTCTCGGTAATGCCCTTCGGGTATTCCGCCTTGCCCATGAGGATTGGCGCGGACGGTATCTCGTAATCGTTGATAACTATTTTGCCGTCGGGCTTCAGGTATTCAATCCACCGCAGCGCTTCCATCTTCTCGAACGCGACTATGACGTCGGCCTCGCCGATGCCGATAATGGGCGAATACACTTTTTCGCCGTAGCGTATCTGGGTACTCACGTTGCCGCCGCGCTGACTCATGCCATGCACTTCGGACATCTTAACGTCGTAGCCGGCTTTCACAAGCGCGTCCGACAGTATCTTGCTCGCAAGGATGGTTCCCTGGCCGCCTACCCCGACCAACAGGATGTTTTTGGCTTCACTCATGGCTATCGCACCTCCTCTATAGCTTCAAACGGGCAGACCTGCAGGCACACGGTACATCCCGTGCAGGACGAGCCGTCTATCTCGATGGCTTCCCCGCTGTGTATGGCCGGACAGCCGGTGCGGACGCAGGCTTTGCACTTCTTGCATTTTTCCTGATCGATTCTGCACTTCTTGGGTGACAGGTCGAAATCTTCCTTGTCCTGCGCGCTGAACTTTTTCAGTATGCAGGGCCATTTAGTAATAATAACGGTCGGCTCGTCTTTCGCGATGGCATCGTCCAGAGCCTTGCCCGTCTCCTCAAGGTCAAGCGGGTTTACCACGTAGATATTCTCTTTCTTCATGCCGATAGCCAGGCAGAGCTTTTCGATATCGACTTCCACCGTCGGCTCGCCCATCAGCGTGAAGCCCGACCCCGGGTTTTCCTGGTGGCCAGTCATGCCCGTGATGCGGTTGTCCAGAATAACGGAAACGCTGTTGCCCTTGTTATAGATAACGTCAATCAGGCTGTTGATTCCCGTGTGGAAGAACGTCGAGTCGCCGATGACCGCGACCGCCTTCTTGTCCTGGCCCGAAAGCTTGAGCGCCTTGGCCGCGCCATGTCCGGTGCTGATGCTGCCGCCCATGCAGAAGCATGTGTCGATTGCGGACAGCGGCGGTGCGCTGCCGAGCGTGTAGCACCCGATGTCGCCTGTGATGACGAGGTTTTTCCGCTTGCTTAGCGCGTAGAAAAATCCGCGGTGCGGGCATCCGGCGCAGAGCACGGGCGGGCGGACAACAGCTTCCATCCCTTCGACGGTGGCATGGGGATTTTCCGTGCCGAACACCGCCGTCCTCACGATGTCCGTGTTCAGCTCCCCGTATTTCGGAATCAGCGACTTGCCCTCGCAGGCGATGCCGAGCTGCGCGACGTGGCGCTCAATGTACGGATCCATCTCCTCGACGACATAGAGCTTGTCGACCTTCGATGCAAATTCCTTTATCAGCTTCCGCGGGAGCGGGAACGCCATGCCGAGCTTCAGGAAGGACGCGTCGTCGCCGAACGTCTCCTTCGCATACTCATAGCCCACGCCGGACGTGATGACGCCGACCTTCGTATCCCTGTATTCGGGCTGGTTGATGGATACGGTGTTGGAATACTCCTCCATCGCCGCGAGCCGCTCCTCGAGCTTGGCGCGCATGACCTGCGCGTTCGCGGGCGTCGCGACGAATTTGGCGATGTTCTTTTCATATGGTATGGCCGGCACTTCCTTGCGTTCCTCGAACTCGACCAGACCCTTGCTGTGGCATATCCGCGTGGTGACGTGCAGCATCACCGGCGTGTCGAATTTTTCGGATAGCTCCAGCCCCAGCTTCATGAAGTCCTTTGCTTCTTGGCTGTCGGACGGGTTCAGCATGAGCAGCCTCGCGGCTTCCGCGTAGTTGCGGTTGTCCTGCTCGTTCTGCGAGCTGTGCATGCCCGGGTCATCCGCAGACACGAGCACCAGTCCGCCCGTCACGCCCGTGTACGCGAACGTGAAAAGCGGGTCGGCCGCCACATTGACGCCGACGTGCTTCATGGCGGCCATTGAGCGCACGCCCGCAACCGAAGCGCCTATCGCGGCTTCGAGCGCCACCTTTTCGTTCGGAGCCCATTCGCAATAAAGGGCATCCTTGTACTGTACCAAATTTTCTAGGATTTCCGTACTGGGCGTCCCGGGGTACGCGGAAGCGAATTTCAGCCCCGCCTCGTAAGCCCCCCGCGCGATCGCCTCATTTCCGGACAATAATACACGCATAACAAAACCTCCTTATGTTGCACGATGCAGCCCTGGAAACTGCGTCCCTCCGCATCATGCACGTTCTCTTGCCATTAATACCGCCGAGGCAGACATTAACTTAAAAATGTTTGCAGATGGTGTGATTTGCTTCATCGCCCCGCTCAATAATTTCGTGTGCCAAGCTCTACACTATCCGTGAATTATAGCACCAATCAAGTCAAATAAATGTGTGCATAGCGTGAAGTTTGTGTGAAATAAGCCTCAATAATTTGCTGCGCGGGCATGTTAAAGAATTTCCCCAGCATGCTATAGAATTTCGCTACAACTCGCTACAACTGTCACGCTTCACGCTCGCGCATTTTCATGTTCGAATCATTTCGATTGTAAATAAGCGAGTGCCAGACCCAATGGGTCTGGCACTCGCTTGGCACCCCCGAGATGATTCGAACATCCGACGCACGGTTTAGGAAACCGACGCTCTATCCCCTGAGCTACGGGGGCTCTTTGAAATGGAGCGGGCGAAGGGAATTGCTTTGTGCTCGCTTCGCTCGCACTCGCCGGTCTGCGCTTCCCTTTTCGGTCAGCTTGACCCGCTCGCTACGAAACAGTCCGCCGGACTGTTTCGCTTCACGCTCGCGCCCTTTCGGGTTCGATTCCCTCTGCTTTATTTTCAAGGATGCACGGCCGTTGGCCGTGCCCCCTTGAACTGGAGCGGGCGAAGGGAATCGAACCCTCGTATCCAGCTTGGGAAGCTGGTGTTCTGCCATTGAACTACGCCCGCGTTAGTGACCTCGATTTTCGGCGTTGCCGCGCTTGTTTTCGTCCGGCGCCTGACCGCTCGTACCGAAGCCGCTAGGATACTATATCAAACCCCGAGCCATTTTTCAAGTGCAGCCAACTTAACGCATACCGCGAACAAATCCATCGTGCTGCCCAGCTCTTCCAGCGACGGGAATGTCGGCGCCAGCCTGATATTGCTGTCCCTGGGGTCCTTGCCGTAGGGGAAGGTCGCGCCCGCGGGCGTCAGCACCGCACCCGCTTCCTTCGCCAGCGCGACCACCCTTTTCGCGCAGCCGTCCGGAACATCGACCGATATGAAATATCCGCCTTTCGGCCTTTCGTAGCTGACCAGCCCCGTTCCCGAAAACTCGCTGTCCAGCCTGTCCATGACAAGCTCGAATTTCGGGCGCAGAACCTCCGCGATTTTCCCCATATGCGCCGACACGTTCTCGGCTTTGCCGCCGAAAAACCTGACTGTCCGGAGCTGGGAAATCTTGTCAAATCCAATGGTCTGCATTTTTATGTGCGCGGTCATGCGCTCGACGGTCCTCGGCCCTGCCGCCACCATACCCACGCCGCCGCCGGGGAAATTTATCTTCGATGTCGAGAAATAATATAAGACGCGCTCGGGATAGCCGGCTTCTCCGCAGAGCGCGAAAATGTCGGGCGCACTGTTCTCGCCCCAGAGGTGATGCACCCCATAGGCATTGTCCCAGAATATGCGGAAGTCCGGCGCTGCCGCCCGCATCTGTGCGAGACGGCGGGCTTTTTCCTCGGATATCACGCAGCCCGTCGGGTTCGAGTATACGGGAATCACCCAGATGCCCTTGACCGCGGGATCCGACGACGCAAGCCGTTCTACCTCGTCCATGTCGGGCCCGTCGCTCTCCATCGGCACGGGCACCAGCTCCGCTCCGAAATCCGAAGCCGCGCCAAAATGCCTATCATACCCGGGCACGGGGCAGAGTATCTTGACCGCGTCCGCCTTCTGCCACGGCTTGCTGTCCATGCCGCCCATGCCGTCCGGCGCGCCGAACTGATAGAGCATCGCAAACGAATTGTACATATGCGTCAGGCTCGAATTGCCGCCCACAATCATCCGCTCCGCGGACACGCCGAGCAGCTCCGCGAAAAGATTCTTCAGCTCGGGCAGCCCCGTCACCACGCCGTAGTTGCGGACATCTGTCCCGTCCTCCGCGCGCCAATCCTCCAGCGCCCCGAGCAGGCCGTTCGACAAATCCAGCACATCGGGCCCAGGCTTGCCACGCGACAGGTCAAGCTTCAGCCCCAGCGCCGCCAGCTCGTCGTACCGTTTTTTATTTTCACCAAACAGCGCATCCAAACGCTCCTTCGGCAGTTCATTCCATGCCGCCATATTATTCCTCCAATCCATATTTGCAAAACAAGGATAACGCAAGAGGTCAAACCCGCATTGGGTCTGACCCCTTTCCAATAATTTTACCACAATATTAATTTGGGTGGAAGAATTTTTTCAGCGCCCGCAACGCAATTTTTTCCCGCGCAACGCTACGACATATCTCCCTCCCACCCTGCGAGCGTGACGGTGGCTTTGAACAGGTCGCCATCTATCGCGATGTCGAACCGGCCGTCCATGAGCCGCACGAGATCCCTCGCGATAGAAAGCCCCAGCCCGCTGCCCTCTGTCGCGCGCGAGCTGTCACCGCGCTGAAACCGCTCCAACAGCTCGTCGGCTGGGATGTTCAGCTTGGCGGCCGAGGTGTTTTTTATCTCGAGCGACATCGTAGGGCGGCGTCCTTCCGCCTTGTATTCTTTTAGGTCGATGTATACGCGGCTGCCGGGCATGGCGTATTTCCGCACGTTGTTCAGCAGGTTGTCCACCACGCGCCAGATGAGCTGGCTGTCGGCGTTCACGTAGCAATGCTCGCTCCTCGCTCCGACGAATACCTCGAGGTCTATCCCCGCCAGCCCGTCGCCAAGCTCCGCCAGCTCCTGGTTTACGAGGGACAGTAGATCCACCTTCTCCATGCGTACGGGGATGGCTCCGCTCGACGCTTTCGCGGCTTCGAACAAATCCTCGGTAAGCTTTTTCAGGCGGCGGCTTTTCTCGTCTATGACCTTCAGGTATTCCGCCGCGCGGTCGCTGTCAAGACCTTCTTTTTTCAGCAAGTCCGTGTACGTGATAATGGAAGTGAGCGGCGTTTTCAAATCGTGGCTCACGTTCGATATGAGGTCGGTTTTCAGGCGCTGGTTTTTCAACTCGCCCTGAATCGCGATATCCGCGGCCTCGCCTATCTCGTTGATCTTCATCGACAGGCGCTCGAACTCGCTGCTCGCGTTCGGCCTGACCGGAATCTTGTATTTCAGATTGCCGCCCGCGATTTCCTCTACGCCGCGCTTCAGCTCGCCGTAGCGCTTCGCCCATTTTACGGAGAAGTACAGCGCCGCCACCAGCACAGCGAACAACATGATGACGCCGAAGAAGCTGCCTTGGCCGATGACGCCGCACAGGACGATCACCACAAACCAGAACAGCCCGACGAGGATGATCGTCTTTGCCAGCGGGTTGCGCCCGTCGAAGCCGGACTTGATGGCGCGGGCCAGGCCGCGCACACCGCGCCACACACATTTCAGCGCAATCCAGACTATCAGCCGCCGCGCGAAAACACGTGCCTTGCCGATGCGGACGACGGACAGCAGGCACCAGAGCACGGACGTGCAGGCTACGACAAACACGGCCAATATCGGTATCAGCCCGATATTGAACGAGCGCAGATGCGCCATGACCGACAATTGCGAGATGACGTAGAACGATATGGCGCAGACCAGAACCGCCAGCACTATCTGTATCTCGATGAAGACGCTGTCCCACGCGCATAGCCCTGAAGCGCCCGCAGCTCTGTCACAGGTATAGCTGTCCTCATCGCCGCGCCTGCGCCCCGTCCATACGATGGACAGAATGAACAGCACGATGGAGGTGGCGCCGGCGATGATGGCGGGAAGCACGACGTACATGGCGGTCTGCCGCGCCGCGGACAGCGCATTGTCGCCCTTAGCCATGACCTCCTTTTGCCACGCGATATAGACGGTAATGGTATCCAATTCGGACTCTGACAGGCCGTATTCCACGAGACCTTTTTTCAATATCTCGGGCTTGGAGGACAGCGGTGAAACAGACGGGCCCTCGCCGCTGTTCGGCAGATACGAGAGCCACGCGGCGGACGAAGTGAACACCGATGTGTCGGCGGGCAAAGACATGTCGTTCAGCGCTACGTTCGCGATAGTCCGCTTGCCGTCGCTGATGCAGTAGAGCATGTCGCCCTTCGCCAACTCATCAAGCGCGGCGGAATATCTCTGCTTCCGCGTTTCCGCATGGTATTGTTCCAGCTCGCTCCTCATGAGCGAAATCTCGGCGGCGTAGACCCTCTCGAACTCGCCCCTGACAACAGAAATGGTTTCGTTTTCATAGCTGTCAACATACTCGTTCGGATACCAGTCGGTGGGGTTCCCGCCTTCTATGGAATATTCCGTGCCGCCTTCGCTTATCTCTGCCTCCGCAATGTCAGTAGACACGATGTCCGGCACCACCTCGAACACCTTCGTTTCGTCCAGGAATTTCCGCGCGTCAAATTCTATCGGCGCTAAGGACATATTCACCCCGCCTTCTACGTCGGTAACAGTCTGCCCCGTCCATTTGTATACGAGCGCGGACTCGTCTATCGCGTGCCCTGTGACCGCCGCGCCCAAATATCCGGAGCTTTTCAAGCGCTCCACGAGGATATTGTATATCTGCTCCAGGCTGCTCTCGTAGTCGCTGTCCGCTTGGGATTTGATTTCCAGGCTTGCCACACCGTCATCACCGTTCAAGAAAATATTCATGGCGGCATAGAGGTTGCTCTCCGCGCGCGAGGCGAAGCTGTTGCTGTCGATATACGGCTTGCCTGAAAACATATCGGTGACGATGGATTCATCGTCTATATATGTTTTGCCCGCGTAAGCGAACCCGCTACCGGCAAAGCCGATGTTGCCCCTGCTTTCGTCGAGCTTGTTCAGCACATAGTCGAGCCCCAGGGCCAGCGCCATCAGCCCGCCCGCGCCGAGCAGCACGCACAGCACGAACGCGACAGCCTTTGCTCTAAAAGATTTAACGGATTTAGATTTTTTCGATTTTGTATCCAATGCCCCACACCACTTTCAAATATCTCGGTTCGCTCGGATTGATTTCAATCTTTTCGCGAATCCGCCTGATGTGTACGGCTACGGTGTTTTCAGGATTGTAGGATGGTTCTTCCCACACTGCCTCGTATATCTGTTCGGTGGAGAATACCTTGCCCGCGTTCGCGGCGAGGAGACGCAGTATGCCGAACTCGATGGGCGTGACCGCCACAGGCTCGCCGTCCAGCTCCACGGACTTGGACTCATCGTCCACCGTCAGCCCGCCCGTCCGGAACGCGCCCGCCTTTTTCTCCATGCCGCCCAGCATCGTGTATCGACGCAGCAGGGATTTCACTCTGGCGGTCAGCTCGAGCGGGTTGAAAGGCTTCGTCACATAGTCGTCCGCGCCGACTCCAAGCCCCGCTACCTTGTCGTAGTCCTCCGACTTGGCCGAGAGCATGAGGATGGGGATATTCATCCGCTCACGGATTTTCATCGTGGCGCGCAGTCCGTCCATCTTCGGCATCATGATGTCCATGATGATGAGATGCACCTCGTTCTTCTCCACTGCGGCCAGCGCTTCCGCGCCGTCATGCGCTTTGATGACGCGATAGCCCTCCGCGGCGAGATAGATCTCGATAGCGTTCACGATGTCCTTGTCGTCGTCACAGACGAGAATGCAGTACATGAGTCTCCTTGCGACAGGCAGCCGCCGCTTATGCGCGACACTGCCGTTCTTCAACACCAGCCGTACGCCGGCCCTATTGCCGACTTGGTAAGGTCCGGCACCGCCTTTCCCTGCCCACACTTATACTAAATGGCAGCTCTTACAAAGCGCTGGGCATATTTCTTACGGTTTTCTTAAAAAATTATTGCCCCGCGCCGGCAATCTTCCCCGCGATGACGCCGTGAAGGTGCAGTATAGGCAGGCCAATGCCAAAAACGCCCACCACGTACGACACGCCCATCTGCATCAGCGCCTGTTCGGGGGAGAGCGCGCCCGCCGTCAGCGGCAGCGTCAGCGCGATGAGTGTGCCGGCCCATCCGACGAGCCACGACGGAAGGTCGAACACCTTGTCGAAATACATCGAGATGAACACCGCCGGAATCACGAATACAAGAAGGATCAGGAACATGTTCAGCGGCGTCGGCCCGCCCAACGCGCCGAGGACGAGCACCACCAGGTAGCCCCACAAATCGCCCGCGACGAACCCGATGGCGATTTTCGGCGCGTGTGCCATGCGCGCGCCGTCGGCCACGTATATGCCCGCCGAAATCAGCGCGCCCGGCGCGAGCAGGAAGCCCAGCGCGAACGTGCCCAGCACCGCCCACGCGGGCGCGATCACCGCGATGAGCAGCGCCAGCGCCAATACTGTCTTGAACTTTCCCATTTCATTTCCTCCTCATGTCTACATCTGATACTTGACCAAATTACTCTAAATTATTTTCAAAAAAATAGCCTGCGCCATTGGCGGGCTATTGCAATATCTCGATGCTGAGCCTGCTGCGGCTCTCGGTCAGTCCCTTCAAGCTGACATGGTAGTCGATATCGAGCGAGCCCTTGCCCTCGCCCGTGATGCGGTTATCGATGTCGTCCGTGAGGACTTCCATCTCGACGCTCCCGAACGGAGTCTCGTACCAGCCGTTGAAGCGCTTGCCCTTCTCGAACTCGATGGAGGTGCCTTCGGGCAGATCCTCGCCGTAGCGTTTCATGCGTATCTTGTCGCCCGTGATGCGCAGGCTGGTCGTGCAGCCTTCCATGCCGGAGAAGTCGCTCTCGTCGTACACGAGATAGACGGACGGGCCCCGCGTATAGAACCTGCCCTCCGTGATGAACTCCATGCCAGGGACAAGCTCATCGCCTTCCTGCTGTTCGCCGGACGAGTCCCATTGGTTGCCTATGATTTTCAGTAAAATGTCTTTCATAATATTATTCTTCCGCAGATATTGTACCACAAAAACGTGTCCGTATGCATCAGCACTTCATCAGCCGTAAATCTGCCGCTTCCTCAGGCGCCTTCCGCAGTGCTTCATCAGCCGCCGTGCCGCTCGTATCCCAGCTCTATTATTCGCTCTATCAGCTCGGGGTACGCGACGCCCGCCGCTTCCCACAGGCGCGGGAACATGCTGTACTGCGTGAACCCCGGTATCGTGTTCATCTCGTTCACGTACACCTTGTCCGCCGTGTCCCCCGCGAAGAAATCCACGCGCGCGAAGCCCGCGCCGTCCAGTGCCTTGAACGTGCGAATCGCCAGCTCCCTGACGCGCTGCTCCACGCTCTTGGGGATGTCTGCGGGTATGTTCAGGTCGAACGCCTTGACCTTGTATTTTGTCTCGTAGTCGTAGAACGCGCCGCCCGTCACTATTTCGCCGACCGCGCCCGCCGACGGGTCGTCATTGCCGAGAACGGCGGTCTCCAGCTCGCGCATCCCCGCTTCCTTCTCCGCGAGTACGCGCCGGTCATAGCGCAGCGCTTCGCCGATGGCGGCCTCGAGTTCGGCGCGGCACGAAGCGCGGCTCACGCCCACGCTCGATCCCATATTCGCGGGCTTGACGTAGCACGGATACCCGACGGCTTCCTCTATGCGCGTCAGCTCGGCGGCCGCGTCAGCTCGGTATATGCCCGCTGACGTATATGCGTAGTCCAGCACGGGGATGCCCGCATCCGTGAGCAGCTTCTTCGTAAATATCTTGTCCATGGAAACCGCCGACGAGCAGACGCCGCACCCCGCGTACGGAAGCCCCAGGATTTCCAAAAGCCCCTGCATCGTGCCGTCCTCGCCGAACGGCCCGTGGAACATCGGGAAAACGAAATCCACCATGCCGGCCACGTCCGGAATGCCGACCTTGGGCGCACCCGAAACCAGCCCCGCCATGCGCGGGTCGTCCAGCGTTCGCAGCCCGCCCATATCAGATTCTATAAGATGCCACGCGCCGTCCTTGTCTATCGCTACAGGCACGACCTCATGCTTGCCTGTGTCTATCGCGTCCATCAGCGACGCAGCCGAGAGTATCGATATCTCATGCTCCTGCGACTTGCCGCCGAACAATACTCCTATTCTGTCCTTGTCCATGCTTGCCTTCTATCCTCGCTTCATTATTATAGCCAATCACTGTTATTGCCAATCACTGCTATAGCCAATCACTCTTATAGCCAATCACTCTTGCAGATATTATACATTATTTTCCCGTAATATTTTCCGAAATATGCGTTCGGCGGGGTGTTATTTGCGACTTGAATATCTGGTAGTTTGTTATAATGAAAGGATGAGGGTAATTATGAAAGATGTTAATAATAAGAAACTATCCCTATTATTGGCTGCCTTGTGCGCCATCGTGCTCATCGCGGCAGGATGCAATGCCGGCACACCGGACAGCCGGCCCGACAGTGCGCAAAAGAGCGGGGAGACATTGGAACTTCCCGAGATGCGATACGATCTGGCGAATCCGGCAGGCTGCTATACGGGCGAGTTCGACCACGGCGAGGGCACTCTGAAGAACGATCTCGGCGATGCCGTGCCCTGCCCGCTGAACGGGTATATCGGCGTGCCGAGCGGCGACGGGCCCTTCCCGCTGGCCGTGTTTTTCCACGGGGTACACAAGAGCAGCGACCCCTACAAGGACAAAAATTTCCTCGGCGCGAGCTACCTGATAGACCAGCTCGCGGCCGAAGGCTATGTGGCCATAAGCATCAACATCAACGTAGAGCACAACTGCTTCGAATACGGCGAGTCCGTGAATTTCGACTGGGCGTACAAAATCTACAAGCAGCATATCGACAAGCTGAAAAAGGCTAACGAGGGCGGCCAAGAGAAATTCGGCATCGACCTGAAGGGCAAGGTGGACTTCGGCAACGTCAACCTGATGGGCCACTCGCGGGGCGGCTACGCGGCCGAGGTCGCGGCGCACCGCGATCTGGACGAGGGCGTGAACGGCATCCGCTCGCTGCTCTATATCGCGCCGTCCATACTCATACATGACGATGTATCGGAGTACCCGAACGTACCCATCAGCATCATCGTATCGGAGAACGACGAGGATGTTCCGGTCGACGGGCAGACCGCGTTCGAGTTCATCAGGAGGATAGACGGCAGGGCTGATCCGGTGTCCCTCGCATACCTGCGCGGCGGCAACCACGCGTATTTTTCACGGAAGATGGACGCCGAAAGCGGCGGGCTCACGCGGGAGCAGCAGGAGGATTTTCTCCTGCGCTATGCCGGCACATTCCTGTCCGTATACTCTAAGGGCAGCCCCGCCGCGGGCATCTTCGACACATCGTCCCCCGAGCCGCCCATCATGTTCGGGCGCGCCGTGCAGACCTCGTATATGATCCCCGCGAAAACGGAAAGCCTGCTCGACGTGTCCGCGTCCAAGGCGGGCATCTCCGTATCCGAAGGGGCATCAATAGTCTACGCCGAGCAGGAAGCGGGCATAGGCAGCAAGCTCATGTTCAACCACCTCTGGAGCGGCAACATGGACGCGCTGCGCCTGTATGATATAGAATGGGAGAAGGCGGGCGCGTCCCTCTCCATCGACCTGGGGCGGAAGGACTTCTCGGACGCGAGCGCGCTCAGCCTCTACACGGCGGTCATCCCCTCCTCGGAGCTGAACGCCAAGGGCGAATCCCAGTCGTTCACGCTGAAGCTGACCGACGCGTCGGGCAAGTCGAAAAGCGTCACCATACCCAAGGGCACGGGAGCGCTGGCGTGGCACGACGGCGAGGCAAAGCACGATGACGAATTTGACTTTGACTACTGGGACGGCGCGACGCCAATCAGCGACCTTCGGGTGCCGCTGTCGTATTTTACCGGTATCAATCTGAGCGAGATATCGTCTGTCACGCTCGATTTCAATAAGACAGGCTCGGGGGCAATAATGCTGTCGGGCGCATTTTTGGAAAGGAACAACAAGCAATGAAAAAAGCAACTACAGTAATAGCGATAATACTCTGCCTCGCGCTCGCCTTCGCGTACGCGGGATGCAATAAAAAATCGGGCGACGCGGCGAAGCCAGACCCCGCGACAACCCCTGACGCCGTTACCTCGGCGGCGGCCACGCCCGCAGACGATGCCGCTGCCTCGCCCGCCGCGATAGGCGCGACTGCCGACGCGCCCGCGGACGCGAATACCACCGCGGCCGCCGCCGATGCCACGACCGATCCTGCAGCCAAGAAAACAGCGGAAACCACGCCCTCCAAGGATGCCGAACCGGACAATTGGGCCGGCAACGAAGCTACAGAAAGCAGCATGCCCGAAAACGGCACCGCAATAAGCGCGGAACGAAACGAAGCCCTAGTGAAGGCTTTCACACCGAAAGGAGCCGAAATAGAAAACGACGAAGCGGGAAGCCTGATTCTGTCCAGCAAGAAAAAACTCTCTGAACTGACGAAATTATACAAGAAGGCGCTGAAGAAACTCGGGGCTGTGCAGACCGGACTGGAGGAAGATCGGGAAGGGTTCTGGCTGTATACGGGCACCTACGATGAGGACAAATACCTGTATATCGAGCTGCACGAGGAAGGCGGCAAGGTGTCCGCGCTTATCATGTACTGAGTGCGCCGAATGCATGGAGTGCGCCGAATTTATTAAAGCGCCGGAGCGCTGTGCTGATTTCTCAGAGCATCTCCAGCAGCACGCCGACGACAGGTATAGTTATTATTGAAAAGAGCGTGGTGAGGAACGTTCCCTCCGCCGCGAGTTTCACATTGCCGCCGTATTCTTCCGCGAACATGACGGGCACGGTCGCGCACGGCAGCAGTATGTTCAGCAGCAGCGCGCCGATCAGCATCGAGGAAAGCACGCCGTTCATGTAGAGCGGCAGCAGCAGGAGAAAACATATGCCGCCCAGCCCGATGAGCCTGATGGCGGCCATCGCGATAAGCCGCCTGTCCGCCACCACCGCGCTAAGCTTGCTTTCGGTGAGCTGTATGCCTATGACCATCATGCTGAGCGGTGCCATCATCGCGCCTACGGAGTCGAGCACGTCCGTTACCGCGCCAGGGAGTTTTATCTGGAATATCAAAAGCGCGAAGCCGACCAGGAGCGCCAAAATCGCGGGGTTGATCATGTCTTTCAGCATCTCTTTCGGGCCGTGCGGCGGCGCGCTGTCCGTGCCGGCGCCTCCGTGCTTCATGCCGTTCTTCACGTTCCATATGCCGAAGGTGAAGATGAACACCTGCACAACGCAGTTGATGATGACCATGTAGAACATCCCGAGCCCGCCGAAGATGGCAAGCCCGACGGGAAGCCCCATGAACCCGTTGTTCGTGAAGGTGAGGAAGTTTCTGAATATGCCCCTGTCCTCCTTCGGCGGGCGCAGCAGCCTGGCGAGCGGGAACGACAGCAGTATCACGATAGTGTACTGCAGTGCGCCGATGCCGAGCAGCAACAGAATTTCGTGCAGCTTGCCGCCGGTCAAATCCTGAGAGCTCATGACGCTCACCACCATGCACGGTGCGGCGATATTGATGATGATGCGCGAAAGGTACCGCGCCGCTTCCGCGGGCAGCCATCCTATTTTGTTCGCGCCGAAACCGATGAATATGATGCAAAAGATGCCGAGTATCCTACCTATTACCATGCTGCCGCCTTACCATGATGCCGCCCTGCGCCCCACTATCACGCGTCCACCCTGCGGTCGGTGAAATAGTTGCTCCCTGGCATCGTTTTCAGTTTTTTCTTTACGTCCGAGGCGATGTCCCCGACTTGCAGGTAGCTCGTGATGGATCGCCTTTCGTTCGTGACTATGGCCATCGAGATGGACATCAGCGGGAAGGTGTCCGTCTCGCCGCGCCGGTTCTTCGTCGTGATGACGCCGCTCGCGCGGTCCGCTTCGTTGTAGAAATCGAGAACCTTCTCGTCGAACTCCGAGACGACACCGCGGCATATCTCTTCCGCCTTGTCGGGCGTCGTGGCAATGATGAAATCGTCGCCGCCGATATGACCTATGAAATCGCCCGCGTTGCCGTACTGCGCGACATTGCCGGATATGATGTCAGCGGTCAGGACTATAATGCGGTCCCCGCTCGAGAACCCGTAAACGTCGTTGTAGGCTTTGAAATTGTCGAGGTCCGCGTATATGACGGCGAATTTGTCGCCCTTCTCAATGCGGTCCGTGACATCGCGCTGTATCTCAAGGTTTCCGTTCATGCCCGTCAGCGGGTTCGCGTTGCGGTTCCTGTCTATGCGCCTGAATATGTTCTTGATGCGGCTGAGAAGCTCCCTCTCGTTGAACGGCTTTCTCACATAATCGTCCGCGCCAAGCTCAAGCCCCACGAGAATATCGTCCTGCGCGTCCTGCGAGGTTATCATTATTATCGGCACGAGATTGTTGCTTTCCGACTCGCGCAGGATGCGGCATACCTCAAACCCGCTGTAATCGGGAAGCACGATGTCCAGCAGCACCAGGTCCGGCTTCTCGGCTTTTACGGACTCAAAGCCTTCCGCGCCCGTGCCCGCCTCGATCACATCGTACTCGGGGGTTAGCGTCAGTTTTAGCTGCCCTCTGAAAAACGGGCTGTCATCAATTATCAGTATCTTCTTCGCCATTTATGCTCCATTCCCCTCTCTCAAGGAGACGCCGCCAATTATTCCGTTAACCGAAGCGACAACAATATTATACACCAGCAGGACTGGGCAATAAACGGTTTTTTTCGGAATAATCATTTGCGGAAGGGTGAATTGTGTTCGTTTTCTGAAGCCATTGCGTGTATTTCTCCATAAGCACTTCAGCGCAGCAACAATGTATTTTCATCTTCGCGGAATAGAATAAGTAATGTAAGGGCTTAATGAAAGGAGAAGTGCAGGTTTGGGAACGGTCAACTCCGGTAATGGAATAATAATTAAACTCGCGCGCGCGGTCTTTTTGTGTGCGCTCTGCATTTCGCTGGCGGCGGCCATGACTGTACTCTCGCCGTCGGCAGTATCCGCCGATTCGGAAGCGTCTGCGTCCGCGGAAACCCTGGGCTACGTGGCGACGGCAAGCGCGGACGGCAGGAGCATCGTCAACATCAGCTGGACACTGGTGGACGACGCGGCGGGATACATCGTATACAGATCAGGCAACGCTTCAAAGCTCGGCAAAAAAGTCTGCACATCGAACAACGGCATCAAGAGCTCATGGAAGGACAAGAAAGCGGCCGTGGGCAAGACCTATTATTACACCGTCAAGGCATTCATCAAAAACGGTTCAAAGAAAATCACCGTCGCGGTTCTGAAGTCAAACAGCGTGACGAACTCGCTCAATTACAAAGATTCTTTCACCGCCGAGACGTACGCCTACACGGGCGGCGGCAAAACGGCGTCGGGCAAGGCGGCCAAGGTCGGGCGCGTCGCGGTAGACCCGAGCGTCATCCCGCTCGGCACATGGCTGTATGTAGAAGGCTACGGACTGTGCCAGGCAGCCGACACAGGCGGCTCAATAAAAGGAAACAAAATCGACCTGTATATGAACAGCGTAGACGAATGCTACAAATGGGGCGTCAAGGACAAAACAGCTTATATACTTGAGTAGTGTCTGGGCGAAACGAAAACAGGGAAATGGCTGTCTCAAAATGACATTCAGCGTCACGGAGAGATTGCCTTTTTTGTATTTGCGATTTGCGCGTTTTGCACACAGCGCGCGTTTTGCGTTGACAAGCCTATCTGGGAGTAGTAGACTATTGTCATGACGACGGTTGCAGCAAATGTAATAAGCCTGTTCAATAGCCTGCCACTGCACGAGCAGGATATGGTGCGTTCGGCTATCAACAAAAGAAGCTCCCTTCGAGCGGAGCTGAATTTTGAGCTTGCACGAGCGAAGAACTCACCGATACTCTCCGATGCCGAAGCAGAGTCGAAATGGGGAAAGTTCAGTGTCAAAACCAGCTAAAATCAGCTTTTCAGAGCTGTTTTTCAGCGATTTGGACGACATCTTTGAGTACATATCCCAGAACTTCAGCCAGGATTTGGCCTATGACATCATCAGAAACCTCCAACAAGAGATAATTGAAAGGCTGAAGGTTCAGCCCACGTGCGGAAGGGTTTATCCGGATGATGATTTCTACCGTTATATTTTTGTATCCAAGCGGAAGGACATCGTGTTTTACCATATTGGTGGCTCAGGAGCAGTCATCGTCTATAGAATATTCGACCAACGCCGCGATTTCGCAAGCATTTTGAGCGGTGCATGATGTTCCGCCGCCAAGAAACACAGTGTGTCAGTCCAGCCGCGTTTTCAGCCGCGCTACCGCAGAAGCTCTACTTGGAAGACCGCGTTTATGTCGGTTCGGTTTTTGTATGCTTGCGCTATTCGTTCGTAGCCGGAGGCGGCGTCGCTTTCATCGTCGTATAGGGCTACTATCGTCGGACCGCTGCCTGTCATGAAAACGCGGCTCGGCGCTGACGCGCCTGCGCCGCCGCCCTCTCCGGCTCCCGCATTCGCCTTGTCTGCATCCGCGCCGGCAAACCCCGCCAGCCCTTTCACCTCGTCCATGATGTCCCCTATTCGGGGGAACAGCCATAGCGCCGGCCTTTCGAGGTCGTTTGCTTGCTCCGTTCCCACGGCATTCGCCCCCACCGCGCCTGCGGCCTCCGCGCCGCCTGCGCCGCCGGCGGCATCCGCACCGCCCGAGTCACCTGCAGCATCCACGCCCGCGCCATCCGTACCGGCGGCATCGCCCCGAGCCATGCTGTCCCACGCACCGTAGACCCTCGGCGTGGATACCTCGATATCGGGCTTGACCAGAACCGCGAACCCGCGGACAGGCGCGGCCTTCGACATCACGTCCCCGATGCCCTCGCATATGAACGAGGTTCCCGCGCCGGAGTCAGGGCCGTAGCCCAGCGCGGTCTCGCGACGGGCTATCGCGGCCATACAGAACGGCACGTCCGCGCCTATCCGCGCACCGGCTTTCATGATGTCTTTGAGCGGCAACTGCGGGGCCATCATTTTCGCAAGGGCGAGCATCGTCGCCGCAGCGTCCGCGGAGCCGCCCGCCATACCTGCCGCCATCGGGATCCGCTTTGTGATGGCGACGCGCACATGCCACCCCTGCCCGCCGACACCGCCTGGCTTGACCTGCTCGCACGGCTCGACCGGTTCGTCTTCCAAAACGCGTCCACCGCCAAGGCTCCCCCAGAGCCGCAGCGCTAAGCCGGCCGCGCGGTGCGCTATATTCCCCTCGCCCTGCGGCAGCGGCTGGCCGCACCGCGCCGGCGTTTCCATCTCCACGTCCACGCGCGTATCTCCACCGCGCCCTGCCTCCGCCAGCTCGACACGCACATCGTCGCACAGGCTCACCGCCTGCATATGCGAACGTATGAGGTGATAGCCATCCTCCCGCACGCCCACGATTTTCAAAAAATGGTTAATCTTTGCGAATGCCCTTACGCTGACGTAATTCATTTTATAGCCCGTTTGCACTTCATTCTGTAGTATATTTGCAGTTCATTTTTAGCGCATACCGTGGTTTGCCCGATACCTCGTTCGCCGCTTCTTCCGCCGGAGCATCTGCCCGCGCATATAGCAACGGGCCGGCGATTCCGCCGGCCCATGCCTTCACTTTCTCCTCTTATTCCGGTTCTTCGAGCTCGAGTTACCGCTTCTCGATACTTTCTTTTTCGCTGCCTGTTGCTTGTTGTATTTTTCGAGCGCGGCTTTGGCGCGTCTCTCCGCGATGGCGGCGCGGCCCGTCTTGTAGTCGCTGCCCGCAGCGGAAATCGGCCTCGGGGCTTTCACCTTTTTCGTGTCCCTGGGTTTTTCAGCTTCGGCCGCCGCCGAAACCTCGTCCTTGCCGCCCTCTATGCCGAGCCTTTTCAGCCGGCGCTTCCTGTCTCTCTCGATCAGATCCATCGCTTCCTTGACGCTGATTTTCTTTTCCTTCGCCAGCTTGTACGGATTGACCTTGCCGCCCTTGGCAGCCACTTCCGCCGCGGCCTTCTCCTTGCGCTTGTTCTCGTATATGGTCATCGCGATCATCGCCCCAATCATGGCGACCATCAGGAGCATGTATATCTTCGTGCTGCCCGACTGGTCCACCGTCGTGAAACCGAGCGTCGCGTCGCTGCCAAGCCTTTTGCCGTCGGAGGACATCAGGTCTCCCGATATCGATAGCTGATATTTCTTGTTGTTCGCAAGCATATTGCCCTTCAGCTTCGCCGTATCGACGATGGCAAGTATGTAATTGTTCTCGCTGGGCTTGATTCCGAAATATGCTTTGACCGGAAGCTTCTTCGTCTTGCTGCCCGACTTATACGTGAACTCGAAGCATTCTTCGTTGACCTTCCTCACGCTTTTGCTCGTGACATTGCCGCTGAAATACAGTTTGATTCCGACATTCTGCGATTGCAGATCCGTAGAGCCCTTCTGCGGGCTGCTCGCTATCAAGCGCAGAGAGCCGCTGTCCCCCGCGTCTGACGCGGCCGCCGCCAGATCCCCTGCCGCGAACACGGCCGGCGCTGAAACGGCAAAAATCGCAGCGGCAACGGCCACGATTATTATTATTTTCATTATACATTTATTTGCGTTGCTAATCATTGCTGCTTTTTTCATTTACCGCTCCACTGCCTTCCCTTACGGATTTCTCTTTTTCGCGCAGCCCCGCGAAGAAGCTGCTCATCAACCCTGCACATTCGCTTTTCATGACTCCTGACTCATAGCGCAGGCGATGGTTCAGGTCTCCTGATGTCAGTATGTCCTTGACGCTGCCCGCCGCGCCGCTCTTGGGGCTGTCCGTGCCCGCTACTACCGCGTCCAGCCTGGCCAGCACGCACGCGCCCGCGCACATGGCGCACGGCTCGACCGTGACGTACATCTCGCAGCCCACGAGCCTTGGCGTTCCAAGCGTTCTCGCGGCGTCCCTGATGGCGGCGACCTCCGCGTGCATGGTGGGGTCGCCGTCGCGCTCGGTGCGGTTCGAACCTCTGCCCACGACCGTCCCGTCCTTGACTATGACCGCGCCGATAGGCACGTCGCCGGCATCACCGGCCGCTCTCGCTTCCTTCAGGGCTTCGGCCATATATGCCGCCCCGCTTTCGCCGGTGCCGAGCTTTTCTGTTATTGCTTCAATATCTGACACAGCATATAATTTTATCACAGGATTCGCCTTATGTAAAACAAAATCCCGCGCGGCGCCGGTGCGCAGTCACATTATTGTCACGCCCTTGTCATTTTCAATTACTTGATAAATCAATGTTTATACTGTATAGTTTTGGTATGAGATACGATGGACGGGATGATTATGAAGAATATTACGACGACTACGACGCATATGAAGAATATGAGGAGCCCCAGCCGTATTTCCTGACTGCCCGCGACCTCATTTTTTTCTGTCTTGCGTTCATGACGCCGACCGCCGCGACCGTGCTGTACGGGACGGCGCAGCCTGCCGCGCACGGAACGCTGTCCGGCTCGTATATCGTCGCGCTCGTCATCGCGCTGCTTACGATACTCAGCTATAGGCGGCTCGGGCGAGCATTCCCCGAGGGCGGCTCTGTGCTTACCTATGTCGGCTACGGCATACATTTCAGGGCGGGATACTACGCGGGCTGGACGGCTCTGTTCTTTTATATCGTGGCCGCAAGCTCCTTCTTCATGATAGGGGCTGACGCCGCCGCCGCGCTGTTCGACCCGATACCGCGCATCTTCTGGCTGATACTGATCGCCGCGGTGAGCGGCATCGTCGTCATTTTCGGGCAAAGGCTTTCGGCGCTGGCGCTGACGGTCATAGTGCTGGGGGTCATAGGCATTACCGCCATATACATACTCGTCTGCTTCATGTCCGCTGACAAGCTGGCGGACGCGAACGCTGCGGCAGCTACGGCAGCCGCTGACGCCACAGGCGGAGAGGGAGGCAGTTTTGGCCTCGGCCCGCTCATGTCGGGCGCGGCTCTGGCCTGCCTAGCGTTCCTCGGATTCGATTCTGTCACGACGCTTTCCATCGATGCCGCAAACCCGAAGCGCGACACGGGAAAAGCGATGGCGGTCGCGTGTCTCTGCGCGGCGGCGCTGTTCTTCTTCCAGGCCATGGCGTCGTCGGCAATCATACCGGACTACACGCAGCTCGACCCACAGAGCGCCGTATCGGGCATAGCGCTGATGGCGGGCGGCCCAACGCTGCACAACATGGTTTCCCTCGCCACCATACTCTCCGCGTTCGGCGTGGGGATAGCCGCTACCACCGCCGGCAGCAGGATGCTGCGTATTCTGCGCGAGGAGTTCTCGCCGTCCGGCGGCGAGGGCGCACACGGCGCGGACGGCGGCTCTATATCGAGCATATTCCCCCAGACGGGCACGTCGCCTATCAATGTAGTAGCCTGCCTTGCGGCGGCCCTGGTCATCGCGCTGATAATGCCCGAAGGAGCGTCTGGGCTGGCGTTCGACCTCGCGCGCTTTGCCGGCATGATATGCTTCATGACCGTGAATGCGTCCGCGCTCATATTCTTCTGGTTCAAAAGGCATGACCACGTATACGTCCGCAGCATCATCATACCCGCGGCGGGATTTCTGTTCAGCCTTTGGTCATGGATAAACATCGACCCGTCCGCATTCGGGATAGGCGTTATCTTCGCGCTCGTGGGCGTAATAATAGTAGCCGCTTCCTTCCTTTACGAGCGGCTCGTCCTCGGCATCGGCCCCGCGCCGGACAAGGGCGGCCAATAACGGCGATGCAGGAGGCACCGGCGCACGCGGACACGCATAGGCCACGCATAATAATTATTATTAACAGGGAATAAAACACAATGCCTATCGACATCGCAATAATTGTAATCATCGCGGTATTCACCATCCTCGGATTCAAGAACGGATTCGTCTACACGCTGTTCTTCGTGATGGGCTGGTTCATCGCCATCGCGACCGCGTTTTTCACAAGGCATCTGGTGCGGGGGTTCCTCACGGACAGCACGCCCGTCTACGACTGGTACCATGGGCATGTGTACGACGTGTGCCTCGGCTTCGCAAAGGGATATACGGACACGCTCGCCGGCAAGCTCCCGGGCGGGCTTGGCGAAGCCGTTACCGCGATGGGCGACCAGGCGGCGCAGGGTGCCGCGAACGAGATAGCCGCGGCGTCGTTCGGCGTGCTGAGTTTCATAGCCACCGTGCTCGCCGTCAAGCTGCTGCTCTTTCTCATCACGCTCGCTCTCTCGCGAAAATACAGGGGCGGGTTCGTCGGCGCGGTCGACGCCTTCTTCGGAATCTTCCTCGGGATAGCGCAGGGTTTCATCGTCGTGTTCATCCTGCTGATACTCCTGCTGCCCGTAACGCTCGCCATCAATCCTGGCCTGTTCGAGCAGGTGCGCGGCGCGATGGACAAGTCGTTCATAGCGCAGACGCTGTTCCTGAACAACCCGCTCATAGGGCTGGTGGACGGATTCGCGCCCGGGCTTTTTGACCCCGCCGAATGGCTGGATAAAATCGTCAGGAAATAAAGGGCGAATTTTCCATACAAGGAATGTGCGGAATTTTCTTGATTTTTTCCTCAAGTCTGATATACTATATAGGTACTCAAATTGGCGCATTGTCTCGCATGTTGTTGTAAGTCATTGATCTATTTGGTGCTTACAAAAAATATGCGATTTTTTTTGTCGATGGAGTGCGTTATTTGTTGGAGGTACGTGTAATAAGGAGGTACCTGAATGAGCAGTGGTACAGTAAAGTGGTTCAATGCGGAGAAGGGCTATGGGTTCATAAGCAATGATGACGGGAGCGATGACGTGTTCGTGCATTTCTCAGCGATTCAGAGCGATGGATTCAAGTCATTGAGGGAGGGCGACAAAGTCACATTCGACACGGAACCAGACCCCAAAGACAGCGGCAAATTGCGCGCCGTCAACGTAAACACGCAATAGTATTATCGCGTTACGAAATCGGGGGGCCTGCCAATGCAGACCCCCTTATTTTTTTTGTCTTTCTTATTTTTGCTTTTCCTATTTTCTGCGTCGCTTCTTTTTTTGTTCTTTCTCTTTTTGCTCTTGGTATGATGCCATCTCCAGTTGGATATGCAGCAGCGCTTTGTATACTATCCAGGTGCGGTTCTCCTGCGTCACTTCGATGACCTGCACGTTTTTGTTCTCGCGCACTCTGTTTAAGAAGGTCGTCTGGCGCGGCTTTATGACGCCGAGGATGGGAACGGGGCCGTCCAGGAGACCCAGAACGCATCTCTGAAAAAGCCGCGCGTCGTTTTCGAGAAAACCCAGCTCGTCCATCACGATGAGCACGCTGTCGCGCATCTTTGCTTCGTCCGACAGCAGATGCACGCCGGCGGTGTCAAAAATCTCTGGGTGCTTTTCGAGCATACGGCCGCCGGCTCTGCGGACGGCGACGATCGGCGACGAGGATCTGGCCGGCGTTGCGGGGGATGCGGGGGATTTGGGGGCTTTGGGCTTTGCCGACCTGATACTGAACGGCAGAAGGTGCAGGTGCTCCTGCCCTTCCGAGTCCGCCTCTCCCCAGACCGTGCGGAAGCCCGTCGGCGTGACGCCCAGCCGCTTCACCACTTTTTTTATCACCGTAGATTTCCCTACCTGTATCTCGCCTGTCAAAAAGAGATGCATAACAGTCCGCCTTTCATTATGCCTATTGCGCCGACCGCACAGGAGCCGCGCAGGGGCCGAACCACACCGCCCCCGCAACGCGTCAAAATTATTCCATCACCGCCGCGCTGTTCAAGATTATTCTCTAAAAGACTATATATTATGTAGTCAGAAAAATCAAACGCCCATGCTGTGATATAATTATTTTATGGAAATAAAGACTATTACTGACCGTATCACCTGCATAGTGGCAACGCTGCCGAACAATCCGCTGAAAAGCCTGAACGCGTATATCGTGCGCGGGGACAGGCGCAACATGCTGATTGATACAGGGTTTCATCTGGACGAAACATTCTCGGACCTGAAGGAAGGCATACGCGAGCTGGGCGTGGACATGGCGCGCACGGACATCTTCCTCACGCACTGCCATGCCGACCACACGGGCAACGCGGGGCGCATCGCGTCGGAGAGCAGCACCATCTACGCGAGCGCCATCGACAAAGAGCTCATCGACAGCTTTATCAGCGACAACGAAGGGCTGAAGCAGTATATGACCGGCCAGATGAGCCGGCTGGGATTCCCCGAGAGCAAGAACGCCTCGTCGCTCAGCAAGAATCCGTCCGTCAAGAACAACGAGCCTGACGTGTTCGCCATCAGCGCCGTAGAGGAGTCGCATATATTCGACCTCGGCGGGGTGCGTCTCCGCTGCATCTACACGCCAGGGCATACCCCTGGGCATATGTGCCT
>JAIRPQ010000156.1 GCA_031256875.1 Eubacteriales Family XIII. Incertae Sedis bacterium
GCCCTTCTTGCCGGCCTTGACCGATTTGCCCGCGAAGGCGGCTTTCTTGCCTTTGACTACGATGCGCGGGAGCTTCGTGACCTTCCGCAGGTTCTTCACGACCTTCACCCTGATGACGATCTTCTTGCCGTTCGTAGCTGTCAGCGTTATCTTGCTCATGCCGAGCTTCTTGCCCGCCTTGATGGTGAGCTTCGAATCGACGCTGCCGCGTATCTTCAGCACGCCCGCAGCCTTGCCCTTGCGGACGGTGGCAATCTTTTTCTTGCTGGCTTTCCACGTGATAGTCTGCTTGCCGAGAGCCGTCGTGTAGGCGATATAGGGGAGCTTCACGGTCTTGCCGCGCTTCACGTATACGGTTTTCTGCGTAGCGGCGAAGCCCATGACGAGACCGTTCGGGTTCGCCAAATCCGAGGTGCCGGCGGTGCTGCCGAGGTTGCCCGTGCCGACATTGCCTGCGCCTGTGCCGTTGCCAGTGCCATTACCGCTGCCGACATTGCCCGCGCCTGTGCCATTGCCTGTGCCATTACCGCTGCCTACATTGCCCGCGCCTGTGCCATTACCATTACCGCCGTTCACGTCTCCGCCGCTGCCGCCGTTGCCGTTGTTCGCGTTGGGGTCTTTTTCCCATTGGGCGTGTACTACCGCGATGCTGGCCATGGGGTCGATGGCCGTGTCCGCGTCAAGCTCATCTCCGTTGCCTTGGGGGTCGTAGTTCCAGCCACTGAAAATATATCCTTTGCGGGTCGGCTCGGGCGGCATAAATTCGGAGCCGAACGGCAGACCTCTCAGCGCGTTGCCCACGAGCGGCCTGTTATAGCCGCCCCAGCCGCCACCGCTGGGCTCAAACGTCACCTTGCAGTAGGGGAAATCCACAGGTGCGGGAACTACACTACTAAAAGCTCTGCCAAGGGTTCCCTTATCATCTCTACCCCATGAATAGAGCATACCGTCCGCTGACATAACCATCGAAAACTGACCGCCAGCATCTATTGAGACTATGTTAACTCCATCGAGGTTGATGCAGGGTTTAGGCGTATCCTGGATTAGGCCTAATCCGGATTTGCCATTCCCAATCTCTCCATTCCAGTTGTCTCCCCAAGAATATACTTTGCCGCTTTCTGTCTGGGCAAGGCAGTGACTATAACCTGACGAAACAGACTTAACCTTTTCGCCGCCAACGCTTATTGCCGTGGGAGTGGGATTATTCGTGCCATTAGTTCCATCGCCAAGCTGCCCATGACTATTCGAGCCCCAGGAATAAAGCCTGCCGTTATCTGTCAGAGCAAAGCCCTGTTGATTACCTGCCGAAATCGAGACGATTTTTTCGCCGCTAAATAAGGATTGCTCCACCGGTTCAGGTACAGCATGCAAATTCCAGTCCTCCGTGCCGTTACCAAGCTGCCCTACACGGTTTTCTCCCCAAGCATATATATTGCCGCTCTCTGTTAATGCGAAGCAATGATTCCAGCCAGCCGCTATCGACTTGACTTTTTCATCGCCGAAATGGGACTGGTCGATAAGCTGCGGCATGTAGTTGACTGCGTTGTTCATCGTGCCGTTGCCAAGCTGACCACTACTGTTATTGCCCCAGGCATAGACCTCTCCGTCGGATGTAATGGCAAAGACTGTTCCATTTCCACATATTTCAATCGACTGGATGCTTTTGCCGCCAAAGAGTTGTGCTGGTATGAGCTTCGGCGAAGAACTGCTTTTCTTTGTATCGTCGCAGAGCTGTCCGAGGTTATTACTCCCCCAGCCATACACCGCACCGCTGGATGTCAGGGCAAAATTTGAATTTCCATTACTAGCCGAAAACCACTGGATGCTTTCGCCGCCGAACGCGGCACGGTCTAGACGCTCGGGAACGTATACAGAGTCATTCTTGCCGTTGCCAAGCTGTCCTTGGTTGTTAGCGCCCCATACATAAATGTTACCATCTTCCGTCATGGCAGCGGTATCGGCACAGTGAGTAAATACCTTATTGACCTTGATGCCGTGCCAGTTCGGTCTTGTAGCCGCGCCCGCCGCGTGGCTGTCCATCTGAGAGATGCCAGCAAAGAGGCTGAACGCCAGGACGAGCGCGAGGAGGCTTGCTAGTAGGCGACCCCCCGCCATGGGTGTTGTACGTAGTGTACGCTCGGAGGGGGCTCTGCCCCCTTCCGACGGGTTGCTGCGCAACCCTGCCTCCCCCGAAGGGGAATATTTTAGTGGGAATCCCCCCCCCAGGAGCTATTTTTTTCCATTAATTCTAACTGTTTCATGTACTTTCCCTTCTTTTTTATTCGGCGCGCTTTGTTTTGCGCGCTTTCTTTGGTTATGTTTACAAGGTATATATACCACGTTTCTGGAGTCTTAAACATAAATCTCGAAAAAAGATAGGAAAATTTATGGATTGCGGGCTTTATTTCGCCTTTAGCATTGCTGTCACGGCTTCTGCTATGAATGCTGACCTGTTGGATGTTACCCTGTCTATACGTGCGACGATGCTTTCATCCATGCTGATATTGAATTTTTTGGCGCTTGCCTTTAATGGATACAGGGCGACTTTCACCGTATGGAAGGAGCGGCGGCCTTCCCATTCGCTCCATTCTTCCCACTCACGACGAATCTGTTCCATCGTCCGCGGCGCGGGTAAAGCGCCCTCTCCGTCAGCATACAGCGACAGTGCTTCGTGCGCGTTGCGGTACGCGGCATCGAAATCCTCGCCGTACGAAATGCACCCAGGCAAGTCAGGGAACACGACGCCGACCCCAGCCGCGCCGTCCTCATATTCAAATAAAGCAATATATTCCTTCATGTCCGCTCCTTGATTCCAGCTTGCCGCAATACCGCGCCCGCAGTCCCCGCGGGGATGTCCTTTAATGGATGCGGCAATACGACAATACCGCTTTTTGACGGATGCTTAAATTTGTGATGGTCACCGCTGACTTTCACGAGATACCATCCATCCTTTCTGATTATGCGTATTAGCTCCGCGCTACTATACCGCTTTGGCATTTTTTTCTCCTATATTATATACACTAAAGTGTATCCTGTCAATGCTGAATTAATATTTTCCAACAAATTTATTAATAGAATAATATACCATTAATTAGTAATATGTCAAGTGTACTGGGTCTCTGCGCGGGTTGAGATAACTAATGCCTAGAAGTACGCGGTTTTGGCGTTTCTGCATATAAATTACTGAATTTTATGCAGAAAACTTGCCTATTTCTTCGGTTTTCTGCATAAAATTCGACGCGGGGAAATACATTTCGTTCGAGGAACAGATCAATAACGGCAAAGCCTCGAAGCAATGACAATGGGAGCGGGGTCATTTCAGCGTGAACGTTAGCGCTACCGGATTGTGGGCTGTGTGCTTGTATTCCGTGTCTATGTTTTCGGCGGTGGCAGATATGTTGTCTGATACTATCCAGCCGTCGGTGATGGTCTCGTAGCCTATGCCTGCTGTCCAGGGTATGCTCGTGTCGCGGCAGGTTGCTACTATGTCCGCGTTGCCCGCGCCCACTACCGCGAAGCCGTCCGGCAACGCGCCCTCGCTCATGCCCTTCGCCCATTTCGGCACTTCCATGCGCCCTTTGAACGCGACCTTGCTGCCCTTGAAACACTGGCTCCAATCGCCGCCCGCGATGACCCAATTTCCTTTTTCGTATTCCTGTTTCATCGCGCCGGCCAGCACCTTCATCTGCTCACTGCGCATTTTGAGGCCCGCGTCGTATGTGGAAAGGTGCACGTTGATGACGACCAGCTCGCCCTTTGGCTCGCCCGTATCGCCGCTGCCCTGCCCCGTGTCGTCCGCGTCCGCGCCGCTGCCCACGGGAATCCGCGTCACCGTGAAGCAGCGGTCAAGGTCGAAAAATTTAGCCGGAAAGGATCCGTCCACGGGCAGGCTCCTGCGCACCGCGCCGTCCATCATATATCGGCTCACGGTCAGCAGTCCCGAATCCCCGACCTTACCTATCGGGCTGGTCGGCGGATAGAGAAGCCAGCCCGTGTGAAAATTCGTCGCATACGCGTCCATCACGCTGATGTCGGCATTGTGCCTGTTCTCCGCGAACGCGCCCGCTATCGCCTCGTACTCGTTGTAGTGGAAGCTGCGGCCCGCGTCCTTGTCCACTTCCTGAAACAGCGCGATGTCGGGGTCGCGCTTTTCGAGCAGCTTGGTGACCGACTTGATGCCGGCCTTCACGTCCTTCTCGCTCTCGGCGTGGCTCATCAGCCCTCGCGTGCTGTCGCCCGTGACCGTCTTGCCCTCAGACATAAAGAAAGAAAATCCGCTGTCATTCGCGCCGTAGCCGATGTTCCACGTCAGCGCCCTGTACGCCTTGCCGGTCGCCATAGCGGACGGAATCAGCGCGCCCTTAGGCACAGGAGTCCCATCGCTGCCGTCCGAAACCACCTGGCCGCCCACGCCCGTCGAGGCGTCCACATACCTGCCGCTCACGATGTTCTCGTCGTTGTCCGAGATGCGCGGGCTGCTCGCGTTCAGGTAAATGACATACGCCCCGCAGATGGCGACCACGGTGATAACGAACGCGATAATTACTCTAAGTATCTTTCCTAATATAAGCATTTATATAATAATCTTCCTCATCTAGTTTTGCCCTGTGTTGCCGCTTTTTCAGTATTTTGACTCATCGTCACGCCATGGTTCCGGTGCGCCATCAGCATCATCTTGCAGCCCTATGGATAGCGCGGCCTTCACCTCGCTTTGACCCATATGGGGCGCGACCTCCGAATCCGCATTCAGCCCTGCATTGGGTGCGGCCTCCGCCGCGCCTGCGCCCGCGGTTTCCTGTGCGCCGCTCTCGTCCATGGATTTCACGATGCTCGCGATGCCAAAGACCTCATGAGCTTCCGCGCCCGCGTCTGTCGCGTCGGCATCAGCCGCTTCTAAGCCTACCCTGCCAGCCGCCGCCACAGCATCGGCACCGCCAAAGCTATCGCCCGCGTCCGCCGCGTCAGAGCCGCCAAAGCTATCGTCGGCTTCAGTTATTGGCCCTACTGCTCCGATTGCCTCATCGCCTATTCCTATTATTCCACTGCGGGCTGCATCATCGCCGAGCGGCGCACCACCGGCATCGCCCGCGCCCGTATCGCCGCTGATCCCATAGCCGGTTTCCGTCGCGCTCTCCTCCTCGCCAAGCCCATAGCTGACCGCGCTGTCCTCTGTACGGAAATGGCTGACGAGCGCGAGCAGCACCTCGGCCTGCGAGTTCATCTCCTCTGTCGCGGCGGCGCTCTCCTCGGCCGTCGCACTGTTCTGGTGCATTGCGTCGGTCAGCTGCTCGAAGCCCTTGTTGATGGCCTCGATGGACTCGTTCTGCTCCGCTGTCGCGGCCGCGATATTTTTCAGAAGCGAAGCGCTCTCGCTCACGCCGCCCATTATTTTATCAAGATAGGCCGAGGTGTCCTTCACTATCTCCGAACCCATGCTTGACTTGTTCTTCGTGTCCTCGACCAGCTCCGCGCTGTCCTTCGCCGCGTCCGCGCTTTTCGCCGCGAGGTTTCGTACCTCGTCAGCCACCACCGCAAAGCCCTTGCCGTGCTGCCCCGCGCGCGCCGCTTCCACCGCCGCGTTCAGCGAGAGTATGTTCGTCTGGAACGCGATGCTGTCTATGGCTTTCATGACCGCGCTTATCGACTGGCTCGCTTCGCTGATTTCGGCCATGGCCTGCGTCATCTTCTCCATGCTGGCACGGCCGTCGCCCGCGCTATCCCAAATCGCCGCCGCGATGTCCGATGCCTGCCGCGAATGTTCCGCGTTGTCGGCCGCCTGGCTGGACAGTTCGCCGAGCGTACCCATGAGCCTGCTCATGGTCATCGACTGCTCCATGGTGGACTGGGCGAGCGACTGCGCCCCCTGCGATATCTGCGCGATGCCCGCGTTCATCTGACCCACGGATTCGCGCACCGCGCTGGTCACTGTCTGCAAATTGCCGATGAGCGTGTTCGTGGCGTTCGCCAGCGTGTCGCTTTCGGACAGCGCGGGGGCCAGCTTCGTCAAATCGCCGGTAGCCGCCGTCTCCAGTACCTCGGCCTTGGCGGTGATGTCGATCATCATCCTGCCGAAGCTCTGCGAAAGGCGCCCCAGCTCGTCGTCATATACATATTCTTCTCTGAACGATTTTTTGAACTCCTCCGAAAACGTGTAGTCGCCCCTCAAGCCGACCTGTTCTGCGGCGTACAGGATTTTATCGACGGGGATTCTGATGGAACGCACTATGCGCGCCGCGAAAACTATAGATACGATAAGACAAATAACGATAACGCCACCTATGATAGCTGCCGTGAAAAGCAAATGCTGATGGCTGGCGGCGATAATGTCGGCGTTGCTATCGCCCCGCGTCAGCATGTCGTTGCGCAAGCTGTTAAGAATCAACTGCGACACGACCCCGACCGCCCCCGCCGCTATCGTGGTAATAATCACGACAGAAAACGCGAGCGCCATTCTACTTTTCAAACCAATTCTCCTAAGTCCCTGCATTTTTTCCCTCCGTTCGCCCCTCCGCAACAGGCGGCAATGCCGCTGCTCTTACGTTTCGGCTTCATGTTCCATTATTCAACTTACTCCAACATATATTATGACTGCCTGTACGTTTCAAGGAAGCGCCCAAGCCTGCCAGCAATATCCGCAAGCTCGCTCGCCCGCGGCAAATATACTATCCGGAAATGATCCGGCGAAGGCCAGTTGAAGCCCCTGCCGTGCGTCATGAGAACATGATGTTCGTGGAGAAAGTCCAGCACAAACCGCTCGTCATCATATATGCCGAAGCGCTCCGTGTCGATGCGCGGGAACAGATAGAACGCGGCCTGCGGCTTCGTGGAGCTGAGCCCAGGTATGTCGTTCACGGCGCGATAGATGAGTTCCCGCTGCTCGTATAGCCTGCCGCCCGGCGCGAGCAGTGGCGCGGCCGAGTAAGCGTCGGACAGCGCTGCGGCTATGACCGACTGCGACGGTACGTTCGCGCAAAGCCTCATGGACGAAAGCATCCGAAGCCCCTCTATGTAATCGGCGGCGTGCGCCCTCTCACCCGATATGACCATCCATCCGCAGCGGTAGCCCGCTATCATATGCGACTTGGACAGCCCGTTGAACGTGACCGTGAAAAGATCCGGAGCTATGGCGGCGCACGA
>JAIRPQ010000014.1 GCA_031256875.1 Eubacteriales Family XIII. Incertae Sedis bacterium
AACAATTATTCCTGTTACAATGCTATCGAATTATTATATATGAATCGAGCACGGTTTTTCAACACCGCGCCGCAATTGTTCGCCGCGCGCCCATTGCGCATCCATTACGCACCCATTATTATAGAACAATAATTACGTTTAATAATAATGTAACCTGTATGCGTTCATGATGTGATATATTTACATATGTGATAAAAGAATGGCTAGAGGGTGAATCCTCGGCGCGTTACAGGAGGAATTTGTTTGGCAACATCAACGAACAGAAAAAGCGGCGGCGCAGGGCGGACGGCAAGAAAGACGGCGGGCAGGAAGCGCGGTGCGGATACGGCGGCGTCGATTCGGATGCGGCAGGAAATCAAGGCGATAGTCCTGATTGCGATAGGCGCGTTCCTCGTGTTCGCCATGTTCGCGAGCGGCGCGGGCGTGGTCGGCGAGAGCGTTTCATACGCGTGCAAGGGCGTGCTCGGCGCGATGGCGTACGTGCTGCCGTTCGTGCTGGCCGCGTACGGCGTGGCGATATTCGCGAACAAGGGCTACCGCATTTCGATGCGCTCCCATCTTTTCGTGGCGTTGATATTCGTGATGCTGACGCTGTTTATCTGCGCGTTTTCGCTCGCCGGCTCAGGCGACCCGCTCGGCGGCGCGTCCGTGGGGAGAGTGTTCGATCTCAGCGCGGCAGGCAGGAGCGGCGGCGTGGTCGGCATGTTCCTTGGCTCTGCCATCATCGGGCTTATCGGCAAGCCGGGGCTGTTCATCCTGTCCGTGGCGGTGCTGGTAGTTTCGGGGCTGCTTCTCGCGCGCACGACGCTCAGCGAAAGGTTTGAATACATCAACAGCAAGCGCGCGCAGATGAGGGAGCGGCGCGAAGCGCGTGAAGAAGAATTGCGGCGCCTTGAGGAAGCCGAAGCGCGGGCGCGTGAGAGCGCGTATCGTGCCATGCCCGAGCGGAAGGCGGGGCAGGGATCGCCTGGGCATGGGGCGCCCGGTCAGTCCGCGCGGCCGCAGCGCACGATAACTGAGGGCACGGAGTTTGCGAGCGCTTCCATGTCGGATCATGCTCACGCTCCGGCTCACGCTTCTGTTTCCGCGCACGACCCCGCCCACGCGCCCGCGGAGGGCGGCGAAGAATATGGCGGCGGCTCCGCGTATGCGGGCTCGGGATTCAAAGCGTTCCTGGGCGGGCTCCTTTCGAAGAAACAGGAGAACATCATCGACGCGGTGATGAACGACGAACAATATATCAGCGGCAGCACGGGGCTGCCCATCGAAAACGAGGAGGAGCTTGGCGCGGGCCAGGGCTACGGCATCGAACCATATTCCGTGCCCAAGGCCGGCATGGGGCTTGGTGACTACGCCGATTCCATGTCCTTCGCCACCGGCGTGGGCGCGGCGAGCGGCGTATCGCATGATGCCGGCGCGGTCTCGCGCGAGGACGGCGCGGAGGCGGCTTCGGCTTTTGATGCTGATTCGGCTGCTGCGGCGGTGCGCGAAACTGCCGACGCCAAAACGTCAGGGCCGCGGGAAGATACCTCGCCCGAATGGATCGACAGCTCGGCGCACCGGCAGGAGGGCCCCGCGCTGGGGCTGGAGCCCGCGGACAGCGGATTCAAAAGGAAGCGTAACAGGCCCTACAAGCTGCCGCCCATCAGCCTGCTGAAAAAATCGCAGGGCGGGGGCAAGCCCGAGAGCGAGAGGGAGCTGCGCGCGCAGGCGAAAAGGCTGGAGGAAATACTGAAGGAGTTCCGCGTGGAAGCCAAGGTGCTGAAGGTGACGGTCGGGCCTACGGTGACGCGCTACGAAGCCGAGCCTGACGTGGGCGTCAAGATACAGAGCATCAAGAGCCTGGAGTCCGACCTCGCGCTGCGCCTCGAGGTCAAGAGCGTGCGCGTCGTGCCGATGCCGAGCCAGGCTGTCGTGGGCATAGAGGCGTACAACTCCAAGCGCAATATAGTGACGCTTCGCGAAATCATCGACTCACCCGATTTCACGGGCAAGGAATCGAAACTGTCCTTCGTGCTCGGCAAGAACATCTCGGGCGAGCGCATCATAGGCGATCTTGCCGAAATGCCGCACCTGCTCATCGCGGGAACGACGGGCAGCGGCAAGAGCGTGTGCATCAACAGCATACTACTCAGCATTATGTATAAGGCCACGCCCGACGAGGTGAAGCTCATTCTGGTTGACCCGAAGGTGGTGGAGCTGAAACCCTACAGCGACATACCGCACCTGCTTCTGCCCGTCGTGACGAGCCCCGAGCGGGCGGCCACCGCGCTCGGTTACGCGGTCACCATCATGAACGAGAGGTATACGAAATTCGCGGAATACAATGTCCGCAACCTGGCGGGATACAACGAGCTGATGATTCGCGAGGGGAATCCCGACGAGGTGCTTCCCCAGATAGTTATTGTAATAGACGAGCTGTCGGACCTCATGATGATAGCGCCGCAGAAGGTGCAGGAGTCCATCTCGCGCCTGGCGGCGATGGCGAGGGCGGCGGGCATGCACCTCATAGTCGCGACGCAGCAGCCGCTTGCGTCGATACTCACGAGCGTCATCAAGGCGAACATCCCCTCGCGCATAGCGTTCTCCGTTTCGTCGAACTCGGCGTCGAGAGTCATCCTAGACGCGCCCGGCGCGGAACATCTGCACGGCAAGGGGGACATGCTTTTCAGTCCGGTAGGCGTGCGCGAACCCATGCGTGTTCAGGGTTCATTCGTGTCGGAGTCGGAAGTTTATAAGGTCACGGAACACGTGAAGAAGGAGATGGATCCCGAATACAGCCCCGACATCCTAGACGCGGTGAGCGGCGCGACCTGCGGCGATCTGACCGAGGACGAGGACGACCTTTTCCGCGACGCCGTCGAAGCGGTGGTCGCGGCGAAGCAGGCGTCCGTGTCCATGCTCCAGCGCAGATTCCGAATCGGATACAACAGGTCGGCGAGGCTCGTGGACATGATGGAGGAGCGCGGCATGGTCGCTCCGAGCGACGGCACGAACAAGCCGCGCAAGGTGCTCATGACGGAAGCGCAGTTCGAGTCGTTCATGAAAAACGACGGCGCGGGCGGCTCCGGAGTTGGCGGCGTGGGCGGCGGCGCGGGTGGCGCTGCGGGAGCTTCGGGCGGTGGCGCTTTCGCGAGCGGTGCGGGCGCGGCGGCTTCCGCTTCGGGCGGCGGCTTCGGCGCACAGGTGGCTTCCGTATACGGCGGCAACACCGACGTAGGCGGAGCGCAGATAGCCGATGTCAGCCACGCGATGTATGGCGGCGTCCCGGGCGGCGCACCCTCCGCCGGCGATGGCGAGGGCTTCTCGTCCGCAGATCCGGACACGCCCGTCAAGGACATCAGCGACCTGTTCGACGATGACGACGACGATCCGCCGCCGTTCGATCGCGACGACGATGAGTAGCGTGTATGGCAATGAGTAGCGTATATATAGACACACTTGGATGTTTCAAAAACCAGGAGGACTCGGAGCGCGCCGCGGGCCTGCTCGAATCGTCGGGGTTCGCTGTGGCGGGTTCGCCCGACGAGGCCGACGTCGTCATGGTGAACACCTGCGGCTTTATCGAGGACGCGAAGCGCGAGTCGATAGACCGCGTGCTCGAACTCGCGCGGCAGAAGGGGCGCGGCGCGAAGCTCATAGTCAGCGGCTGCCTGTCGCAGAGATACCCGGGCGAGATATTCGAGGAGATACCCGAAGCCGACGCGGTGATAGGGGTGAACGAATACGAACGCCTGCCCGAGATAGTCGCGGAACTTTTGGGGGAAGGGGCGCGCGAGCCGCGTAGGGAAGCGATGCCGGACCCAAATCGCGCGGGGAGCAATGACGGAGAAGGCGAGAATGGGCGGCGGGCGGACGGGCGCATCCTTATGACCGGCGGGAAGCCCGGGATACTCACAGGGCCGCGCATACGCGAGACTGCGGGCGCGACGGCGTACCTGAAAATCGCGGAGGGCTGCAACAACCGCTGCGCCTACTGCGCGATACCCGCGATAAGAGGGCCGTACAGGAGCGTGCCGCACGATATTCTGGTGGGCGAAGCCGTATCGCTGGTAGCCGCGGGCGCGCGCGAACTCGTGCTGATAGCGCAGGACGTGAGCGCGTACGGGTCGGATTTTGGGCACGATGATTCGCTTTCTGACGCTCGGGGAAATAATTCAAATAATGGCAATAGCCCACATGCACTGCCAAGGCTTATTGAAGGAATAATAGGCGCGGCGTGCGGCGCGGCTGAGGGTTCAGGCATTGACTGGATTCGTCTGATGTACTGCTACGAGGAGCGCGTCACGGACGAACTCATCGAAGCCATCGCGAAGCATCGCGAGGTCTGCAATTATATCGACATACCCTTGCAGCATATTTCGGACTCCGTTCTCGCGCGGATGGGGCGCAGATCCACGCGCGTCAGCATCGAGGGTACGATAAGCCGCCTGCGCGCGGCCGTGCCTGACATCGCCATCAGAACGACGCTGATGACGGGCTTTCCGGGCGAGAGCGAAAGCGACTTTACTGAGCTGCTGGATTTCGTGTCCGAGCAGCGCTTTGAAAGGCTCGGCGTGTTCGCCTACTCGCCGGAAGACGGCACACCCGCCGCGGACATGCCGGATCAGATTCCGCGAGAGCTGGCGGAGGAACGCCGCGATGTCATAATGCGCAGGCAGCTAGAAATATCGCTCGAAAAAAACAGAAGCAGGGTAGGGCGCACGATGAAAGTCCTTGTCGAGGAATCGGAGGAAGACGGTGAAGCGGCAGGCATCGCGGCGGGCGGCTACTGCTATGTCGGACGCACGGAATACGACGCTCCCGAGATAGACGGCTCGGTCATATTCTCGTCCGAAGCGCCGATTCGCATTGGTTCGTTCGCGGACGTGCTGATTACTGACGCGATGGACTACGACCTGGTAGGCAAGGCGCTGTGAGCAAAAAAATGAAAGGACTGTTTTATGAATCTACCGAATAAGCTTACCGTGATGCGCATGGCGCTGGTGCCCGTGTTTATCGCGTGCTATTTTTTTGCGTACGAAGGCTACGTCTCGCGGCTCGTTTCGTCGGCGGCATTGGACATGGCCGCCGTAACCAGGGCCGCCGCGCTCGCAACCAGTGCGCTGGCCGTATTTGCCGCGGCCGCCCTCACGGACGCGCTCGACGGTCAGATTGCGCGCAAGCGAGGGCTTGTCACGAATTTCGGAAAATTGATGGATCCGCTCGCGGACAAAGTGCTGACCTGCGCGGCCTTCGTCTGCTTCGTCGACACGGGCAGGATGGCGGCGTGGATGCTCATCGTGATTCTCGCCCGCGAGTTTGCCATTACCGGACTGCGTTCGGTCGCGGCTTCGGAAGGCGTTGTTATCGCGGCGGGCATGTCGGGAAAGCTGAAAACCGTGTTGCAGATGGCGTCCGTGCTCTTCGTGCTTCTCGGATTCATCTTCGAAATCGCCGCGCTCGGCGGCAATATTATTTTCTCAAATTTATGCGGCGCGTTCTCCATGATAGGGACGGTCGCGCTATATGCCGCCGTCGCAGCCACCATCTGGTCAGGCGCGGAATACCTCTGGAAAGGCCGCAAGCTGCTGAATATGAGGTGACAAGCATACAGAGATAATGATTTAGCCAGGTGAATTATTCAAGGAGGGAACATGGCAAACGCATCCATCATAGCCGTCGGGACAGAGCTGCTTTTCGGGCAGATCGTGAACACGAACGCCGCCTATATATCGGAGAAGCTCCAGCTGCTCGGCGTTAACGTGCTCTACCACTACACCGTCGGCGATAACGAGGGGCGCATGCGCTCCACGCTGGAACGCGCGCTCGCCGAGTCCGACATCGTTATTACCTCGGGCGGGCTGGGGCCGACGCAGGACGATTTGACCAAGGAAATTATTGCGGAAACAATGGGGCTGCCGCTCGCCATGGACGAACGCGCTCTCGCTGAGATAGCGTCGTTCTTCGATCGCATAGGCAGAGAAATGACGGACAACAACCGCAAGCAGGCGATGCTGCCTGTGGGGGCGACCGTGTTCTACAACGAACGCGGCACAGCGCCCGGCTTCGCGGCCTGCGAAGGCGGCAAGACAGTGATCGCGTTGCCTGGGCCGCCGTCCGAGCTTGCGGCCATGTTCGAGAACAGCGTCATCCCGTTCATGGAGGATCGCTCGGACGCCGCCATATACCACAGGACGCTGCGCTTCTACGGGATAGGCGAGTCGCAGCTCGAGACCGACCTCGCGCCGCTGATAGAGGGGCAGACCGACCCGACGCTGGCGACCTACGCGAAAGAGGGGGAATGCTCGCTGCGTATCGCGTCCAAAAGGCGCACGCGGGACGAAGCCGCGGCAGCGGTGGGCGAGATGGAACGCACCGTGAAGGAAATCGCGGGGAAATATATTTACAGCGACAGCAACGAGGAATTGTACGAGGTCGTAGCGAAAGCCATGATCGAGAAACGGCTGACCATAGCCGCCGCCGAATCCTGCACGGGCGGCCTGTTCGCGTCAACGCTGATAGGCTACACAGGCATATCGGAGGTGTTCGACGCGGGCTATGTCACGTACAGCAACGGCGCGAAAACGCGGGAGCTGGGCGTGCCGAAAGCGCTGATTGAGCAGTTCGGCGCGGTCAGCGAGGAAGTGGCCAAAGCGATGGCCGAGGGCGCGCGAAAGGCCGCGGGGACGGACATAGGCATAGCGGTAACAGGCGTAGCGGGACCGGACGGCGGCACGGAAGAAAAGCCCTCAGGCTTCGCGTGGATAGCGCTGGCGGATGCCCAAGGCACGATAACCCGCGCGCACCTAAGCAGAGACAAAGGCCGCGAAATCAACCGCAGGATAACAGTCCTAGCAATGCTAGCCCTGCTGCGGAGGTATGTCGCGGGGCAGAACGGGTAGTCTGGTTTTTCGCGCAGCACCTGTACGATAATTTTCGGCCTAGGCGCGGGCGCACTGGGCGGGGTTTAATATATGTCGCGCAACGACAGAAGCAGAAACGGCGAGCTAAGCTCTCCGTTTTTGTTTTGTCGTTTCTGTTCATTAATGTCGCGGAATTGGCACTGGAGTGGATTGCGGCAGCTGCGGAGCGGAGCGATGTAACATCTACTATGTGCTGGGTTTCGGGCCTGATGAATTTTTATTATTGGAATGATTATCGTATTGACATACATCCATTTTATGGTATAATAGGCGCATACAGTCGTTATTGCGCTTATTAACCATTGCGGAGAAAAGAGAGAAAAATGGCCGAGATACATGGATTGCACGAGGCGGACAGGGACAAGACAGGCGGGAAGGAGTTGCTGCGGCTCACGAATGACTACGTGTTCAAGCGCACATTCGCGGAGGAAAATACAGACGCGCTCGCAAAGTTCATTGTCAGCGTGACGGGCATCGACGTGGACGAGCTGGA
>JAIRPQ010000025.1 GCA_031256875.1 Eubacteriales Family XIII. Incertae Sedis bacterium
TTCTGGGGCGCGGTGGGCCTTTTGCACGACATAGACTTCGAGGAATGGCCCGACGAGCACTGCCTGAAAGCGCCGGAGCTGCTGCGTGAAGCGGGAGCTGAGGACGAACTGATACGCGCGGTGGTGAGCCACGGCTACGGCATCGCGGTGGACACAAAGCCCGAGCACGAGATGGAGAAAGTGCTGTTCGCGACAGACGAGTTGACGGGGCTTATAGGCGCGGTCGCTATCATGCGCCCGTCCAAAAGCGTTCAGGATCTGGAATGGAAATCCGTCAAGAAAAAATACAAGGACAAGAAATTCGCGGCGGGCTGCTCGCGCGAGGTCATAGAGCAAGGCGCGGAGATGCTAGGCTGGGAGCTTGAGGATTTGACGACGCGAACCATACTCGCCATGCGCGAGTGCGAAGCTTCGCTGCCTGAATGAGCTTAGGGAGGCGCTTTCATTCATAAGCAGCTAGCCGATGTGATATCCGGCAGCGAAGCGGTTCGGTGCGCGTGGGGTGGCCGTAGCGCAGAAAAGCTGTGGCTTATGTTCTAGCCCTCTATCCCGCGCCGCGAGGTGACCCCTTTTGCGTAGTAGTGCTTTACCTCGCGCATCTCCGTGACGAGGTCTGCTGCTGCTATCAGCTCCTGGGGGGCGCATCGCCCTGTCAGCACCAGCTCTGTGTGCTCGTGCTTGCCCTTTACCAAGTCCAGGACTTCGGCCAGCGGCAGCAGCCCGAAGTCCACGGCGCAGTTGATTTCATCCAGTATCACGATATCGTATTCGCCGCCGACAGCGGCGGCCTTCGCTTCCGCGAAGGCCTCGCTTATCAGCTTCACGTAGTCGGCGGGCGGGTTGCCCTCGGGGAATACCACACAGTTTTTCTTGATGTCCTCCAGCTCCGCGTCAGTCGCCGCGCCCTCTTTCGTGACAAAGAAGGGCTTGCCCGCCAAGCGCCAAGTGAGCAAATCGGAAAACCCCGAAAAGCCGTCGCCGCCTTTCAGTACGCGGTGCTCGCTGCACCCTATCGCTTTCATGAACTGCATGAACAACACGCGCTTTCCTGCGCCCACGGCGCGAAGGGCAAGACCCAGCGCCGCTGTAGTCTTGCCCTTGCCGTTGCCCGTATAAATCTGTACGTAGCCTTTCATATCACCTCGCTCCAAATATAATCATTGTTAGAAAAATTTTCCCGCAGGTGCCCGACCACCCGCGTACCCGAGTACCTGCGCACCCGAGTACCCGCGCGCCCGCGAGCACCCGCGACACTCAGTGCCGACTCCGTTTCTTATAATGCGTGTGCAACAGCTCGTGCGCTTTCGGCGATCCCGGCTCCCCGAGAAACTCATCGTAGATCAGCTTCATGAGCGGGCTCTCGTGCGACTTGCGCACGGCCATGCCCTTATCGGCTTCATAGAGGCTTGCGGCCCTGACCTTTTTCAGGTCGACGAAATTGCGAACCGCCGCCGGCTGTACGGGCTGGCCGCCGCCGTTGATGCACCCTCCGGGGCAGCCCATTATCTCGATGAAATGGTACTGCTTCTCGCCGCTCCTTACGGAGTCCAGCACCTGCCTAGCGTTGGCGAGCCCCGAAGCTACGCAGACATTCACAGTAAGCTCGCCCACCGAATATGTCGCTTCCTTGATGCCCTGCGTACCGCGCACCTCGGTGAAGTCGACCGACGGAAGCTCGTCGCCGGCTATTACCTCCACGGCCGTACGCAGCGCGGCTTCCATGACGCCGCCCGTCGCGCCGAAGATGACCGCCGCTCCGGTGGACTCCTCGAACGGGTTGTCGAAATCCTCGTCGGGAAGCTCCGTGAACAATATGCCCGCGCGCTGTATCATGCGGCCAAGCTCGCGCGTCGTGAGCGCCACATCTACGTCCACCTGCGTCCACGTTTCGGCGGCATCGCGGCCTACCTCGAATTTCTTGGCGGTGCAGGGCATCGCCCCGACCACATAGACATCCTTCGGGTCAATGCCCTTCTTCTCGGCGTACCAGGACTTGGCTATCGCGCCGAACATCTGCTGTGGGGATTTGCAGGTCGAGAGGTTCGGTATGAAATCGGGATACTGATGCTCGCAGAACTTCACCCAGCCCGGCGAACAGGACGTTATCATCGGCAGCGTTCCGCCCGTCTTGACGCGCTCCACGAACTCGTGCGCCTCTTCCATGATCGTGAGGTCGGCGGCGAAGTCCGTATCGTATACGCCGTCGAAGCCGAGACGCCTGAGCGCCGCGACCATCTTGCCCTGCACGTTCGTGCCGACGGGCATGCCGAAGCACTCGCCAAGCGTCACCCTGGTCGAGGGTGAGGTCTGGACTATGACGTGCTTGGACGGATCGGCCAGAGCTTCCCATACTTCGTCCGTCTGATCCTTCTCGTGTATGGCTCCGGTCGGGCAGACCACGATGCACTGTCCGCAGGACACGCAGGCCACCTCGCTGAGATCCTTCTCAAAAGCGCAGCCGATATGCGTGTCGAACCCGCGGTCGTTCGTGCCGATGACCGACACGGACTGCCATGCGCAACACGCCGCGACGCAGCGACGGCAGAGTATGCACTTGTTATTGTCGCGCTGCATGTGGACGGCGGAGTCGTCGACCTCGTACTCGTTGTTGAACCCGTCGTAATAGCTTTCGTCGTCCACCTTGAACTCGTTGCAGAGACGCTGCAGCTCGCAGTTGCCGCTGCGGACGCACGACAGGCATTCACGCTTGTGCGTCGAGAGTATCAGCTCCAGCGTCAGCTTGCGCGATTTCAGCACGAGCGGCGAAGCGGTCTGTATCTCCATGCCCTCGCCTACGGGGAACACGCACGCCGCCACAAGGCTCCGCTGCCCCTTGACCTCGACCACGCAGATGCGGCACGCGCCTATCTCGTTGATCTCTTTCAGGTAACACAGCGTGGGTATCTCTATGCCGACGGAGCGCGCCGCTTCGAGTATCGTCGTACCCTCCGGCACGCTGACATCATTGTTGTTTATTTTCAAGTTAATCATTTTATCGCTCATCGTTATTCTCCTTGCGCCATTACGCCCTGACCACCGCTTCGAATTTGCAGGCGTCCACACACGCTCCGCATTTCACGCATTTGTCCGTGTCTATCACGTGCGCCTCTTTCTTCTCGCCCGTGATGGCGTCAGCGGGGCATACCCTCTTGCACATGCCGCAGCCTATGCATTTGTCCTCAATAATTGAATATGAGAGCAGGTCTTTGCAGACGCCCGCGGGACATTTCCGGTCGCGTATATGCGCGATGTACTCGTCCTTGAAATAACGGATGGTGGACAGCACCGGATTCGGGGCCGTCTGTCCGAGTCCGCAGAGCGAGTTCATCTTGATGTGGTAACAGAGGGTTTCGAGCTTGTCGAGATCCTCCATCACGGCCTTGCCCGAGGTGATGCGCTCAAGAATTTCGAGCATGCGCCTCGTACCGATGCGGCACGGCGAGCATTTGCCGCAGCTCTCGTCCACCGTAAACTCGAGGAAGAACTTGGCGATGTCGACCATGCAGTTGTCCTCGTCCATGACGATCAGCCCGCCCGAACCCATCATGGAACCGATGGCGAGCAGGTTGTCGTAGTCGATGGGCACGTCGATTTTTTCAGCGGGGATACAGCCGCCGGACGGCCCGCCCGTCTGCGCGGCCTTGAACTTTTTGCCGTTCGGCACGCCGCCGCCGATTTCTTCGACTATCTCGCGCAGGGTCGTGCCCATCGGTATCTCGACCAGCCCCGTGTTGTTGATCTTGCCGCCGAGCGCGAAGACCTTCGTGCCCTTGCTTTTCTCGGTGCCCATCGAAGCGAACCACTCCGCGCCGAGCATGATGATGCGCGGGATGTTCGCAAGCGTTTCAACGTTGTTCAATATCGTGGGCTTCTGGAACACGCCCTGATGCGCAGGGAACGGCGGACGCGGACGCGGCTCGCCGCGCTTGCCTTCTATCGAGGTCATGAGCGCCGTCTCCTCGCCGCAGACGAACGCGCCCGCGCCGAGCCTTATCTCGAGGTCGAAGTCAAAGCCCGTGCCAAAGATGTCCTTGCCGAGCAGCCCCATCTCGTGTGCCTGGTCTATCGCGATGCCGAGCCGCTTGACCGCTATCGGGTATTCGGCGCGTACATATATGTATCCCTGATTCGCGCCGATGGCGTAGCCGGCTATCGCCATCGCTTCTATGATGGCGTGGGGGTCGCCTTCCAAAACCGAGCGGTCCATGAACGCGCCCGGATCCCCTTCGTCCGCGTTGCAGCAGACGTATTTCTGATCGCCCTCGCTCGCCGCCGCAAACTTCCATTTCACGCCTGTCGGGAAGCCCGCGCCGCCCCTGCCGCGCAGCCCCGAATCAAGTATCTCCTGCACGACGCGCTCCGGAGTGTACTCCGTCAGCACCTTGCCGAGCGCCTGATAGCCGTCCACCGCGATGTATTCGTTGATGTTCTCGGGGTCTATCAGCCCGCAGTTCCTCAGCGCCACGCGCAGCTGTTTCTTGTAGAACTGCGTCTCGTTCAGCGACGACACGCCGCCGTCCTCCGTGCTGTCCTGAAGCAGCAGCTTCGTGACGATGCGCCCTTTCAGCAGATGTTCTTCGGTGATTTCTTTCGCGGCTTCCGGCGTCACGTTCTCGTAGAACGCGCCCTCCGGATATACTACCACGATGGGGCCGTTCGCGCAGAGCCCGAAACAGCCCGTCGTTATGACGCGCACCTCTTTCTCAAGCCCGTGCGCGGCTATCGCTTCATTGAATGATTCGATTACCGCGGTGCTGCCCGAGGCCGTACACCCCGTGCCGCCGCAAACCAATACGTTTGACCTATACATTATAATAGCTCTCCTTTACTCGCTCTGCCTGCCACCTAGCATATGCGCCGCCGCACGCCGCGTGGCGCCGGTCGGCGCGGGTCCATTAGGAATGGCGGTTTCCTATCGTGTAATCGCTCACGATATTCCCGCCGACGATGTGGTCCGCGACGATGCGCGCCACTTTTTCCTTCGACATATTCACGTACGTCACTTTCTCCTTGCCAGGAACAAACACCTCCACGACAGGCTCGAACTGGCATATGCCGATGCATCCCGTCTGGCTGACCGTCACGTTTTTCAGCCCGCGCGTCGCTACCTGCTCGACGAATTCAGCCAGCACAGGGCGCGCGCCCGCGGCTATGCCGCAAGTGGCCATGCCCACCAGCACCTTCGTCTTGTCGTCGCCATCGTCACGAAGCGAGACCTCGCTTTGCAGCTTGTCACGCAGTGCCTTCAATTCATCTAGACTTTTCATCTTCCACGCTCCTTGTCTCTAACCCTAACCTTTGATTGCCTATTGTTTGTGCGTAATTATTCATATAGTAATTATTCAATGACAAATGTTTCATATCTTGTATGCAGATATCAGCTCCTTTGTGTTTTCATCGATGTGAGACGCCATGTAAGCCATCACTTCCGGCTCGGATATCGGCACACCGTCCAGCACCTGTTTCACCTCTCGGGTGTCGAACACGAATCCGCCGCTTCCGTCAGCGGAGTCCGCAGGCTCTGCGCCGGCACACAGCTCGTAGACAAAATCCATCTCGGGGTTCGCGCCCGCGAGCAGCGACATCGTCTGTCCCATATCGCCGAGCGGTGCGCGGTCTATATGCCCCAGCCCGAACGTTGCCGTGACCTTCGTACCGTGGCCCGCTGAGGATTCTATCGCAAACGCGCCGCCGGTCAGCTCCGCGTTCATTTTGAAATACGGTAGCCCCAGCCCCACCTTGCGCGTGGTGCGCGTAGTGTAGAACGGATCCGCCGCTCCTTTCGCGGTTTCCTCGTCCATGCCGCTGCCGTCATCCTCGATGGAGACCGAGAGCATGTCCTCCGTGGGAAAAGCCCTGACCACGATGCGCACGAGCGCGGCCCCTGCCCTGACCGAGTTTTCCGCTATATCCAAAATGTTCAGCGATAATTCCTGCATAGAATCCGTTGGTGCCCTGCCACTGCTGCCGTGCCTTTACCTCGCTCAGTATTTCGCCAGTATCTGATTGACTTCGTCCTGCGTAAGCCGTCCGTAGACATCCTCGTTCACCGTCAGCACAGGTGCCAGCCCGCACGCGCCGATGCAGCGGCAGGCTTCGAGCGAAAATTTTCCGTCGGGCGTGCATTCGCCGCTCCCGATGCCCAGCTCGTCCGAAATCTTGTCGAAGAAGTCCCCTGCCCCTTTGACGTAGCAAGCCGTGCCAAGGCAGCAACTGATTTGGTACTGGCCCTTGGGATTCAGCGAAAACTGCGCGTAAAATGTGGCAACTCCGTAGATTTCTTCCAGCGGTATGCCCGTTTCGTCCGAAATGATCGTCTGCACTTCGATTGGCAGATAGCCATAGATTTCCTGCGCCCTCTGCAAAATCGCGATGAGCGAGCCCTTTTCGCCTTTCAGCTCGCCAATCGCGGCACGAAGCGCCGTTTCCTGCTCTGCCGTCCCGCTGAATGGGATGTTGGTTTTTTTGTTCGCCATTGTTGTCCTTTCCAGAATCTTGACACAATCACCTAATATAACAGAATTTTCACAAGAACAGTTAATGTGCCGACTCTTACCTCAAACCTAACCCTTAACCTATAACTGTAAAACTACCGCCCCGCAGTCCTTATGCGAACGTCGCAACGCACTCCAATGCGGAACAATTCAATTATATCATAGCGGCATAATGTTGCTATATCAATTTGATATTTTCTTAACAATCTTTACGCCAATTGTTTTGACGCACTATGCCGCCAAACGCTAGCGCATCATCAATATGCCACCGTCAATGCAGACCACTTGGCCTGTTATGAATTTTGACGAATCGCTGCTGAGGAATGCCATGACAGGCACATAGTCCGTGTCCAGATCCCCGAGCTTGCCGCCGAGCGGCACCGATGCGGCCATCACCTTGTCGTGCGCTGAAAGCTGCTCCGGTGTCATTGCCGCACGAGTTTTGTCATACATAGGTGTCCATATGGCCGGCGCTATCATATTGACGCGAATGCCGTATTGCGCCCATTCCATAGCGATGGAACGCGACCACGCCGTCACCGCGCCCTTGCTTGCGCCATAGTGCGCCTTGCGCACATAGCCCTGAATCCCTCCTGAACTGGTGAAATTCAGGATGACGCCGCCCTCGTCCTTTAAGTATGGGAACGCCGCAACGTTTGTGATATATGTGCTGGTGGCGTTCGTGGACATGACATCAATCCAGTTCTCCATGGTTATTTCCTCAGCCGCGCTGAACGGCGCGATGCCTGCCGCGTGGATCAGCACGTCAAGACCGCCTAGCTTGGCGGCCGCCTCATCGATTGCCGCTTTCGTCGCGTCGGTGTCTTTTATATCCAACGGCATGAATGTCGCGCCTGATTTTTTAGATATTCGCTTGCCCGCATCCTTGTTGCGTCCGAAAAAGACCACCTCCGCGCCCAGCTCTGGAAATGCCAAGGCAACAGCTTCTCCCATGCCGCTCGTACCGCCTGTTACGATAACTTTCGCTCCATCAAGCCTTTCCATTATTGCTCCTCACCTCCAAATCCATACCGCTGCTAAGAATTGCTTGCGTCCATCCTGTTCTCCAGATAGTATTTCGGCCTTAGGAAAAGCATGACCAGTATCATGCAGACCACTATAGCCACCGCACAGAACACCGTGGGAATCATGTAAGACCCGTTGATGGACTTTAACGCAGCTATGGCTATCGGTCCCAGAATACCGCCCAGCGCGGTGGCCGCCTGGAAGAACGATGTCGTCAACTGTATCTCCTTTTGGCCGAACATCTTCTGCGCCGTGAATACGCCGACCATCGTAATCGGCCCGCCGATAAGCCCATACAACACGGAGTAGACAATCGCGGCCAATACGGTGGATGCGTTCATCAGTACGAATATGCTCGCGAATACCCCGATATAGCAGTACATCGCGGCAAGCCGCACACCTTTCTTGTCAACAACAAAGCCAAACAGTATTTTGTTGACCACGTTCGTAACGGAAAATGCGGAAACGGCGATGCCGACATCTATAGTGGACAGCCCGTTCTCCGTCAGGATCAGCGCCTGGTTCGAGATAAAGTACATCATGACAAACGTCTGTAGCACTAGGATGCCCAGCGTCGCAAAGAACACCGGCGAACGCAATATCTTGGAGAATGGCAGCCCCGGAACTTCCACCTTCTCGCCAGCGGCCGCTTTCTTTGCCGCTTCGACATCTTCCTCGGTGGCTCCCACAGGCGTCATGCCGAGAGGAATAGGCGAGTACCGAACGAAGAATATGCTCGCGATAAGCCCTGGCACGAGTACGCATATCGCCTGTACCGTTGCGCTTGCGCGCCAGCCCATGCTGGCGAACATCGCCGCAACACCTATGATATAAACAGCGGATACGAGGTTGTCCATCGACCCTACGATTCCAATGGCCTTGCCCGAGCCTTTCTTGTACCAATTGGTCAGCATCATCTGCGTGGGCAGGAAGCCGCCCAGCTTGACCCCGACCCCCTGCATCAGCGCCCCGATGATTACCATCGCGTAGCTATCTGCCAGCACCCAGCATAGCAGCCCTCCGGAACAGATGATAATAGCGCAGCTAATAACTACATTGAAATTCACCTTTTTGAATATGGGCCCCGCCAGCAGCGCACAGATGAACCCCGCCAGCGGCGTTGCCGAAAAGATGAACGCTACCTGCGCCGGATCAAGCTTCAGGTCCTCAGCGAAAACCGGCGAGAACATAGTCATCGGATTGTTGGAAAAGCTCATCACGCAGACGCAGATCATCGCTCCGCCGACGGTTGTCAGCGCCACTCGCCTTTTGTTGGCCTTCGCGCTTACCTGTTGAATACCGTCCATATAGTTAGTCTCCTTTATTAACCATCCAAATGCAATAACCTATTTAATGATCATGCCTGTTGTTTATTCCATATCAACCCTCCTCATACAGCCATTATTTTTCCTCTAGTTCTATTTCGACCTTTGCCAGCTTTTCTTTCGCGATTTCCTCGGAAATATACACCAGCCCGCAAATGGGGCATCGCGGCAACGGCATGGAAAAGCTTAGGCGCATGTATTCAAATGAGGTTTCCCTCACCTCCATCTGTGCATTGCATTTATTGCAGACCCAATTATTTTGCATCATCAGGAAGCCCCCTCTTTTCCACCGGCTCATTAATGATGTGTATCCTGTGCGCGTAGGCGTTTTCTACAATATACTGCCCTTCGCTTCCGCGCCTATAGGACACCCAGAGCGTCAGCCCGCCGATTGGGAAATATGCAAAATAACTATCTGTATCGGGGTCTCTCCCAATATAACCCGATTTCTCGCCCTCGAATATGACTTTTGCGATATCGTATTCCAAAATCAGCTCGCGATCCATTTTTTCTCTCAGCTGTCCAGAGATCACCAGCTTGATGGCCTTATGCGGCTCCGCCGCAGCGCCTTTGTCAGTGCCGGACAGCTCACGTTTGAGACGCTCACGGTTTCTCCTGCGCTGCGTCACATCCGGTGGCTGCCGCAACGCCCTGTCATGACCGCCGAAGAACAGGATGTCCAGCATATGGAATGCCGGCTTGTTGCTGCGCGCGAGCGTGTCCCTGCAATTCGTACAGTATGTCACGAAGTCCAGCTCACCGAGCTTCGCGTTCGCCTGGGTCATAGCTCCATACAGCTCCGCGTTCGGGGTGTAAATCAATCCTCCGTATCCGCAGCACCTCGCCGCTTCCCTTTGTTCGGGAAGCTCGCGGATATCATAGCCATCGCCTGACAGGAGCTGTCTGACGCTCCGCTGCATTTCAGGGCAATATTTGCTGGGGCATGGGTCGAATACCGATATAGCCGTCGTGCGCCCGCTATATTTTTTGGGGATGCGGTCGGCCATCAGCTCCCACAGGGATACGGTTTCGATCTCAGGGAGATGGGTGCGGAACATATCGCTGCAATTGGGGCATGGCAATACCGCTGTAGGGCAGCCTAGACCATTCCATGTATCGCGTATTTTGGCTACCGCTTCCAAATGCTTCTCCGCGTCGCCCGCCCAAAACGCGGGAGCGCCGCAGCAGCCAAGCGAGAGCGTCGCGCTTTTGGGGAACTCCTGGTTCATCCATGCCCAGGATGCCTTGACGTACTCAGGGTCGGAAGCGCCCATTTGACAGCCTGGGAAATATAGGTATTCGGCTTTTCCATCCGCTTCTAGCAGGAGGCTTGCTTCGTCCCCGTTGCTGAATTCCATATCGCGTACCCAGAAATCAAACAGGGAATCCGGCAGGTCGCCTCTTTGGTGCATCTGGTGCTTGCTGTCAGAGAAGATATATCGCATATCGATCCCCGCAGGGCATACGGAAACACACCGCCCGCATTGTGAGCAGGACATGATTTGCCGCAGCCCTTTGCCAGCGCCATACAGGTCAAACGCGTTTTTATAGATGGAATCCCGTGCGTCAAGGATAGTCTTCTTAGGGTTCTTTCGGTAGGATTTCAGCATATCGCACACATCCACACAGTTGTGGCAGTCGCAGAGGATACAGCGCGTGGCTTCCGCTTTCGCTTCATTGGCAGTCCACGCGGCAGGGTTGTCAGGGCGAACCGCCGGCCGCGCTATAATATTTTCTGTAGTCGGCGCGAATTTTATCTCATTGCTGTGTTCAGGCAGGCTTTCCATCCACCCGACCTTCAGATAGTTCTCCAATATATACGAAACATCTATGCCGTCGCGAATCGACTGTATGATGCTTTGTCTGGCATTCACCAAAGAGCCAATAAAAAAATGGCCCCTTTTGCCCTTGGCGCCAAAGGTATCGCCGCCCTCTCCCGTGGCTATCAAAACTACGTCGCTTTCATACGCGTCTAGGGAATCAACAGTAACGCCCGTCTCTATCGTCAATAGCTTCAAGTCCTCCAATAGCATCAGGTCATTTTGAATGACCTCCGCCGGCAGCGTTCGCTCATCACAGCCCCAGAGCCGCCCGCCCAGCTTTTGCTGCCTTTCCAACAGGCGAACCCTATATCCCCTCTGCGCCATTTTTGCCGCACAGCTCAGCGCGGACATACCGCCACCGACGATAAGAACATCTTTGTCCTTTTCGCCGACAGAAAATACCTCAGCCCGCTTTCTGGCATTCTGCTCTATGCACGTCCTTTCAAGCGCCTTGATGGAAAGCGGTTCGTCAACATCATTGCGGACACAGGCATTGGCGCAAGGCTCGCCGCATATATGGCTGACGATCCCAGGGAATACCACAAAGTTCTTGTATATCCTCAGCGCCGCTGAGAAAAGGCCTTTTTGTGCTTTCTCCATCATCCCGCGGACATCCACGTCCAGCGGGCAATGGCAGCTGCACGGAGGCGGCGCTCCGGACAAACATTTGGATGCTGTTTCAGAAAACTCCAAGGGGTTCATAGCATACCTTCCGGCACAGAAGCCGCTTCGCAGGCAATATACCTATGAAGCGGCTAGCTGCGCTATTTCTTGAATGGCGGTTATACCGGATTTGCCTTGATGTCAGCAACTACATCCTCAAAATTGCCGCCGAGATAGAATCTGTCCGGCATCAGGTTCTTGCCTGACAGTCCTGCCAAAATCTTGTCGGGCGTAGCCGGAAGCTGATAGACCCTCACTCCGACGGCATCGTTGATCGCGTTGATGACAGCGACATGGCCTGCCGATTGGAACATTTCTGAACAGCCGCTGGAGCCG
>JAIRPQ010000083.1 GCA_031256875.1 Eubacteriales Family XIII. Incertae Sedis bacterium
TTGACATAGAGGCCATCGCCACGGGTCATGGGCCCGTGCTGACGAAGGATCCGATGTCCATCGTTGAGCTGTACCGCCAGTGGTCGTCGCCGCGAAATCCGAACCAGAAAAAAACAGTAATTATTCCATATTTTTCCGCATACGGCTACACGAAGCTGTTGGCCGAAACCATCGCGGACGGCATACGCTCGGCCGGAGACATAGACGTGCGGCTCTACGACATGGTGACAGCCGATATGGGCGAGGTGATGACGGAGCTGCGCGACGCGGACGGCTTCCTGCTCGGGACGCCGACGATAGTGGGCGAAGCGCTCGAGCCGATATGGAAGATAGCCGCGTCTCTGAACGCGAAGCTGCACGGCGGCAAATTCGCTTCGGCGTTCGGCTCGTACGGCTGGAGCGGCGAGGGCGTGCCGCATATCATGGAGCGGCTCGGCCAGCTGAAGCTGAACGTGTTCGGCGACGGGCTGCGGTTCAGGTTCAAGCCAACCCCCGCCGACCTCGACACGGCCAGAGCGTTCGGCCACGATTTCGGCGCGTCGGTCAGGGACGAGCGGCTTGCGGACGATTCATTCAAGAAAGCCTGACGCACGGCTCATAGGCAGTTTATGAATAATTATGATTTGATAGTAATTGGCGCAGGGGCGGCGGGCTTGACCGCCGCCATCGCTTTTTTGCGGGAAGCGGAGGCGCGGCAGGGTGGCGCCGCCCATTGCGAAGCGCGCGGCGAAGGCATCGGGGGTGCGGGGGGAGGCTGTGCGGACGCGCGGGTGCTGCTCTTGGACGCGAACGGCGAACCAGGGAAGAAGATACTCGCCACGGGCAACGGCAGATGCAATCTGTCGAATACCTCGGCCGACGGCTGGCGCGATACGAAGGATTTTTTTCAGAGCACGGGCGTGCTGCTCTGCGAGGACGAGGGCGGGCGGGTCTACCCGCAGTCGCGCCAGGCAGCCGCGGTGCGAGACGCGCTCGTCCGCGAAGCCGTGCGTCTGGGCGCGGAGATTCTCTGCGAAACGCGGGTCGCTGCGGTATCGGAAGCGGGCGGCGGAGGTTTTTGCGTGAAGGCTGAGCGCAGCGGAGAACCTAAGACGCTCTCGAAGGGGGTGCGGCGGGCAGGTTCGGGCGCGCCGGAGGGCAGGGGAGAGCCGCGCGTGTTTTCGGCGAAGCGGGTCATAGTGGCCACGGGCGGCAAAGCCTGCCCCGCATACGGAAATTTCGGCGACGGATACGCCATAGCGAGGGGGTTCGGCATAGAGGTGAACCCGATACGTCCAGCGCTCGTTCCCTTCGTCTACGAGGCTGGCGTGAAGGAGCGGTTCGCCGCGCTTGCGGGCGTGCGCGCGAAGGCGAAGGTGGAGCTGCTAGCGCGGCTAGGTGGTGACGGCGGCACGGACAATGGTGGCGGTGGCGGCGACGGCGCGGACAATGACGGCGGTGGCGGCGCGGAAATCGGCGCGGCGCGAATACCCTCCGCATGCGATGCGGCATGCGACGTGATAGCGTCCTCCGAGGGCGAGGTGCAGTTCGCTTCATATGGGCTGTCGGGTATCTGCGTGTTCGACCTCAGCCGGTATTATACGGGCGGCGGGGGGCATGCCATCCGCATCGACCTTGCGCCGATGCATGCGGAGCACGACATCGCGGGGCTGCTCGCGTCAGGCCGCGCGGCGGGGCTGGCCGGCGTAGTGCATTCCAAGATAGCGGAGTACATAGAGCGGAACGCAGGAGACGCGATAGCGGCTGCCGCGCTCGTCAAGCGGCTAACGGTGCCTGTCAGCGGCACAAAGGGCTGGAAGGAAGCCCAGATAACCGCGGGCGGGGTCAGCCTAGGGGAAGTGCATATGGACAGCTATGAAGCAAAAAAAACGCCTGGGCTGTATTTCGCGGGCGAAGCGCTGGACTACGACGGCGCAAGCGGGGGCTACAATCTGGATTTCGCGTGGAACAGCGGCATGAAAGCCGGCCGCGCCGCCGCCGCCACTTTATCGTAATCGCCATTCCACTCCGTAGGGGGCGCTGCCCCCTGACGGCGTACAGGCTACGCCTGTACTGTCACCCCCGAAGGGGAATATTTTAGCAGGCTTGTTGTATTCAATTATTGATTGAGTTTTTCTAGATATCCTTGTGATATAGCGCGTAGGCTTCGCGCGCGTAGGCTATTCGCTTGTTCATGGCCGGTATGCCCGGGCGCTCGTATTTGTTGCAGAACACCACCGCGGCGTCCTCTACCGTCTTGCATTTCTTCAGCAGCTTTTTGACGCCCGAATAGCCGCCGCCAAGCTCCACCTTCACCATGAAATCGAGCTGCGTTTTCAGGCTGTGCGGGTTCTTCATGCTCATGAGCTTCGCGCGCCGGCCGCCCTGCCACTGCGCCAGCCCGTCCCCCGACGTTTCATAGCCGTGCTCCTGACGGAGATTTCCCATTATTCCGGCAGTCTGTTCATCGGTAAATCCGGCTTTTACAAGATAATTCCAAATATTGTCACGATTTGACTTCGGATTTTCGACCAAACGCGCTTTGATGGCTGCCGCGCGATCAAGCTCCGCCTTGGCTGCCGTCACCGGCTGCGGCCTCAGGTACGAATCGCCCTGCTCGGTGGATTTGATGATGTATTTGCTGTTTGGAACGTTAACGCTGTCCTCTGAAATAACGTTGAAAGGTACGAGCGCCAGCCCTATCGCGAAGATGGCGATAATTGTCCGGAACAAGCCTTTGTTGAAAATGGCCTCCATCGTTCCTCTATTAAAGAGTGCAGACATCGCTTCCATAATGTGATTATATAGGATTCCATTTCGGCAAGGCAATGCTTTTGTAATAATTTCGTAATAGAATCACAGAGTCTTCACAATATCTTACGAAAAATCAGAGAAAAGCCACATAAGTCCGCTTTCGCCGCACCGATGAATGCATGATATACTATTAACAATAATAGAGGATAGGAAAAGGAGCGAGAGATGACGGATTCTGTGAAAAAAAATTCTGCTGATAAGGTTTCTGTGAATGAGATTCCCGCGAACAAAGTTTCGGTGAATAATAATGCTGGCGGCGGCGGTGCGGCGGCTGGTGCGGCGGCGGGCAGGCCGACCATGCTCATGATTCTGGATGGGTGCGGATGCAGCGAAAGCGAGTACGGCAACGCGATAAAGCAGGCGGACACGCCGAACCTGGACAGGCTCTGGGCGGAGCGGCCGCACGCGCGGCTCGATGCCAGCGGGCTTGCCGTCGGGCTGCCTGACGGACAGATGGGCAACAGCGAGGTCGGACACCTGAATATCGGAGCGGGCAGGACGGTATACCAAGCGCTCACGCGCATCACGAAGTCCATCGAGGACGGGGATTTTTTCGACAACCCCGCGCTCACAAAGGCGATGGGCGTAGCGAAGGAAGAAGGGCGCTCGCTGCATATAATGGGGCTGGTCGGCCCCGGCGGGGTACACAGCCACCAGGACCACATCGTGGCACTCGTGAAGATGGCGCAAGATTCGGGCGTAAGCAATATATATATCCACGCGTGGCTAGACGGACGCGACACGCCGCCGCGCTCGGCCGCGGGCTTTCTCGCGGAGCTGGAAGCATCGCTCGCGGAGCTTGGCGCGGGGCGAATCGTGACGATATCCGGCAGGTATTACGCGATGGACCGCGACAACAGATGGGAGCGAATCGAAAAAGCGTACGACGCGATAACGGTCGGTGATGGGCTTCGCGCCGGCTCCGTGCGGGAAGCAATCGAAAGCGCATACGAGCGCGGCGAAAACGACGAGTTCGTGCTGCCGACGAATATCGCGGACGGCGCGGGGGGGGCGGGCTGTGACGAAACCTCGGGCGGCGCGGCGTGTGCGGGCTGTGACGAAACCTCGGGCGGCGGCGCTGCCGTCACCATCGGGCGCGGAGACGCCGTTATATTCTTCAATTTCAGGCCCGATCGCGCGAGGGCGCTGACACGCGCGCTCACCGAGCCGGACTTCGATGGGTTCGAGCGCAAGACGAAGCCGGAAAACCTGTTCTTCGTCACCATGACCGAGTACGACGCGACGCTTTCGCATGTGCATGTCGCCTACCCGCCGGAGGAAATAAAAAACACGCTCGGCGAATATCTGTCGGGTCTGGGGCTGCGGCAGCTTCGCATAGCCGAAACCGAAAAATACGCGCATGTCACGTTCTTCTTCAACGGCGGCGTAGAGGAGCCGAACCCGAACGAGGACCGCATACTCATACCATCGCCGAAGGTGGCCACCTACGACTTGCAACCCGAGATGAGCGCGTATACCGTCGCGGAGCGCGTCATAGCGGAGATAGCGTCGGGCAAATACGATCTGATAGTCCTGAACTTCGCGAACATGGACATGGTGGGGCATACGGGCGTAATGGAAGCCGCCATAAAAGCCGCCGCCGCCGTGGATGAATGTATCGGCAGGATAGTTCAGGCGATCTACGAAGCGGGCGGGCAGCTGCTGATAACCGCGGACCACGGCAATTCGGAGAGCATGATGACCGAGGACGGAAGCCCCATAACGGCGCATTCGACCAACCCAGTGCCGCTGATACTGGCGGTAGGCGGCGACGATAACGCCACGCTGCGCGGCGGCAAGCTCTCCGACATAGCGCCCACGCTACTGGACCTGATGGGAATCCCCAGGCCAAGCGAGATGACGGGACAGACGCTGCTTCGGAGCGAGTGACGCGATGCCTGTTTGGACTCCTGAACAGAAAGAAGCTATAGAGGTCAGAGGAAAGGACATCCTCGTCGCCGCGGCTGCGGGGTCCGGCAAGACTGCGGTTTTGACGGAGCGGATACTGCGGCTCGTGACCGAGGATCGCGTGCCCGTTTCGTCGCTGCTGGTGCTCACGTTCACCGACGCGGCGGCGGGGGAGATGCGGCGGCGCATAGAGGGCGCGCTTGCCGAAGCGCTCGCGGAGGCGGAGACGGACGGCGGCGCTTCCGGCGGCGCGGGTTTTCTGCGCGAACAGCTGCGGCGGCTTCGCACATCGCAAATCAGCACCTTCCACGCGTTCGCGCTGAACGCGCTTCGCAATTATTATTACATAATTGATATGGATCCGTCGTTCAGGGTCTGCGACGAGTTTCGCGCCGCGATAATAAAGCAGGGTGCGCTGGACGCGCTTTTCGAGGAGCGCTTTGCGGCGGGCGGCGCGGGGTTCACGGATTTCCTCGGCAGATACGCGGACAGCAGGAGCGAGGACTCGGTGCGCGGGATGGTGTTGCGCTGCTACGATTTCATCAGAAGCCTGCCGGATCCCTTCGGGTGGCTGGACGAAGCGGTGTCGCGGCTCGGCGCGTCGGACGAAGAATATCTGGGCGGCGCGGAGTTCGCCGCGCTTCGCTCCAATATAGAATCGGAACTGGAGTTCGCGCGTAGCGAGCTGGTTCTCGTCGGGGAACTGCTGGACGGCGCGGGATTGGCAAAGCTCTCGGCGAAGAACGCCGCTGACAAGGCGGAGCTATCGGGCGCGATAGACGCATTCGGTGGCGGCGCGGGCTGGGACGGCATGGGTGACGAGCTCTCGTTCAGCTTTCAGCGGTTCGTCGCCGCGAAGGACGAGAAGGAAACCTACGAAATGATAAGAGGCGAGGTGACGGACGCGCGGGACAGCGCCAAGAAGCGGCTGCGTCAGCTTCGCGAGCTGTATTTCGCGCGCCCGCTTGCTGAGATGATCGCGGACATCAGGGCGACGCAGCCGTGGGCGCGGGAGCTGGCAGGGCTTGTGCGGGGATTCCACGGTTTTTATTCGGAGCTGAAGCGGGAGGAGGGCGTGATAGATTTCAGCGACATCGAACATTTCGCGCTGGAAATACTGGACGACGAAAATGTCGCGGGGGAGCTGCGCGACAAATACGAGCATATTTTCATCGACGAATACCAGGACAGCAACTATGTCCAGGAGTCGCTTGTGGGCAAGGTGTGCCGAGCCGGAAACCTGTTCATGGTCGGCGACGTGAAGCAGAGCATTTACCGTTTTCGCCACGCCGAGCCAGGGATTTTCGCCGAAAAATATAACAGGTTTCCGAAGGAGGAAGGCTGCGGGCGCGTGGATTTGAACAGGAATTTCCGCAGCAAAGCCCCCGTGATAGACGCCGTGAACGGTGTCTTTTCGCGCTTGATGGGAGACGGCGGAGCGGGGATTGCCTATGACGATAACGCGGCTTTGAAACAGGGGCTTAGCTATGAGCCGAAATGGGATAGGCCGGTCGAGCTTCGCGTGATGGATGTCTGCGCGGACTCGGAGACGAATGCCATGGAGAGCGACGCGGGCTTCGATGAAATACTGTCGATGAAGGACACGGAGCGGGAAGCGCTTGCGGCGGCGGCGGTCATAAAGGAAGCGCGGGGCAGGGTGTTCTACGACGCGAAGCGCGGCGTGGAGCGCACGATGGAATACGGCGACATGGTGGTGCTGCTGCGCGAAGCGAGGAACTCGGGGCCGGTGTTCGTGGAAACCCTGATGGGCGAGGGCATCGACGCCTACGCGGAGTCGGGGGATGGGTATCTGGACACCGTAGAAATCGAAACGTTCATGAACCTCTTGCGGGTAATAGACAATGAGCGGCAGGACGTTCCGCTCGTGAGCGCGCTCTACTCGCCGGTGTTCGGATTCACGACCGACGAGCTCGCGGAGATAAGGCTATGCCTGCCGGATAAACACGCGCCCTACCACAAAGCCTTCCTCACGTGCGTAGGGAAAGGCGATGGCGGCGAGCTGACGCGGAAATGCCGCGACGCGCTCGAGCTTATCATGAAATGGCGGCGCGACGAATCCTTCATGGAGCTGTCGGACTTCCTCTGGCTCGTGCTGAAGGAGAGCGGATGGTACGACTACGCGGGAGCGCTGGCCGGCGGCGGTCTGCGCCAAGCGAATCTGAGGGCGATGACGGTGAGGGCTGCTGAATACGGCTCCGGCCGTGCGCGGGGTCTGTTCGGCTTTATCAGGTATATCGAATCAGTCGAGGACAAGAAGCTGCCCATCCCGCAGGCGAAGCTTGTGACCGAGGGCGACGACGTAGTGCGCGTGATGACGATACACAAGAGCAAGGGGCTGGAATACCCGCTCGTGATCGTCGCCGGCCTAGGCAGAAAATTTCCCGCGTCCGGCCGCGGCGAAAGGCTCTCGCTGCACAGGGAATGCGGGCTGGCGCTGACACTCGAAACGCCCGAAAAACATACATGGCGAAAGACGCTGGGCGCGATTGCCATAGCGAGCCGCACGGCGGAGGAGGAGCGTGCCGAATATATGAGGGTGCTATACGTGGCCATGACACGGGCCCAGGACAGGCTGGTACTGATAGGCAGCAAAAAAAACATCGAGGATCTTCGTCATTGCGAACCGCCGCAAGCGTCGCCGCAGTCCATAATAATGGCAGCAAACGGCGCAGGCAGTTTTCTTGACATGCTGCTCAAGGTCGCACCCTCGGCAGGAATAGATCTGTCCGCCGTCGCGCCGTCGGACCTTCTGCGCGTCTCGCAAAAGAGCGAGGAAGAACGTGCAGCCGCCTCCGCGAAATTCGCGAAGCTCGCGGAGCTGCCCACGAACGCGGACGGCGGCGGTGCGCATTACGCCGAGGTGAACGCGCGGCTGTCGTTCGCCTATCCACACGAAAAGGCAACCCGACTGAAATCGAAATACAGCGTGTCGGAGCTGAACAAAAAAGCCGCGCAGACGGGCAGTGTCGAAAATCCCGCGCGATACTATATGGAAGAATCGGAAGCGGCAGCGCGGGAAGATGAGGGGAGAGCAGCCAACGAGCCAGCGCCACTCGGCGGCCCGAATGCCGGCGCCAATGAGAACGCGGCCATGCGCGGCACGGCGCTGCACAAGGCTCTTGAAAAGCTGGACTTCGCGGCGGCGCGGGAACACGCGGACAATGCCGCCTGGTTCGAGTCGTACCTGGGCTGGCTGGTAGACGCGGGCTTCCTAGCGGCAGAGCAACGAGGGCTGGTGCGCTCGGCAGACCTCATGAGATTCGCGGCGTCGGACATCTGCGCCCGCGCCGCAGGTTCGCGGCCGGTGCGCGTACGCAGGGAAACGCCGTTCAACTACCGCATGGAGATGGACGGCGAGCGCATAATAGTACAGGGCATCATAGACCTGTTCTTCGAAGAAGATGGCGAGCTGGTGCTGGTGGACTTCAAATCCGGCGGCGCCGCGCGAAGCGCGGAAGCAAGGGCGAAGCAAGCCGCGGAAACCTACGGCGAACAGCTGAGGCTCTACCGCGAAGCGCTGGAAGCAATAACAGGAAAAAAAGTAAAAGAAACCCTGCTGTACCTAACGTCAACGGGCGAATCCGTTTTGTTGAATAATCGATGCTGATGTTACACAATGGGGACGGGTTCGCCGTGTCGCAATAACACAGTCAGAGCCGTCCCCGCTGTGTACAGGCCCTACCTGTATTTCCGGCAGTAGAATACGCTCCAATACGTCCTGCTCGCGTAGTAGACTTTTCGTATGTTCGAGCTGCCGATCCACGTCTTGTGGGTGCTGACGCTGCCGTGCAGGGACTGGCCGCCGCCGAGGTAGACGGATATGTGCCCCTGCTGGTACAGGAAGTCGCCAGACCCCGCTTTGTCAGTAGGCAGGAGTAGGCTGTCGCTGCTCCACCCCCTTGTAACCACCCTGCTGACCAGCTCCATCGCGGTATCGTTGCACGATGCCGAATACTCGCCGACCATTTTTTTTGCCTTTTTGTAGAAAGGGCTGCCCGTCTGCAGCTTCCCTTTCAAGGAGAGGCTTTTTCTGGTAATAACTATTTTGATTTTCTTGCTTATTGTAGGCGCCGTAACCGAGCTGCCCGCTTTCAGCACATCCATGCCAGGCTGCGCTTTTCCGTAAAATGGCATGGCGACAGCGTGACTGGGCGACGCATTCGGGCGCGACAGCGTCGCCATTGAGCCGACGTATCCTGCCTTCGCGTTGGCGACATCTCTGCAGTAGCTCTCATTGCACTGGCAGGAATACGAGCTATACTTGAAACGAAGCGTTATTTTGGTTGTTTTCTTTTTGGGGCGCGCGGATGCCCGGGCGTATACGTCAGCCGACTTTTTCCCTTTGAAAACAATAATGGTGTATGTCCCGACCTCAATCACCAAGTTGGCCTTGGCAGCCTTGGCCAGTAGCGCCGTGCCAATCTTGATGTCCATTGCAAACACAGGTGAAGCCTTTTCGAACGAAGCCTTCACGGAGCTTTTCAGCTTCCATTTTTTGATGGCGATATTGACTTTCTTAAGATAGGAGCCAGATCTATCATTCACGTCCACAGTCTTAATATAGCGGGCGCGGAGCGTGATGTCACCGCTGATTTCGTGTTCCCTGCAGAATTCGCGGATTTCTTTCCCTGAATATTTTATTTCGTACTGGCCGCTATATGTTTCGGATGTGAGCCGCAGCTCCCACCCAGACCATCCAGATCCGTCCCCAGACTGCTTTTGCAGATACCAACCCGCGAATACGTGGCGAGAGTCGGGTGGTCTGGGGCATGGCAAAACCACTGATGATGCCTGATCAGTGCTGAATGTGAGCGTGTTTTGCGCCAGAGGCTTCCCCTTGCCAACGTCGAAATGGGCGGTAACGGTGAATGGGTTGCTGCCAACATCGCTCTCAGCCATGGCCGAGCTGCCCGAAATCAGGGCGCTTTTTCCGTAGCCTGTCGCCAAGGCCGCGCTGCCGGCGGATGGTGAATCCTGAGCATGAACGGCAACCGCGGGCGTCATTAAAATGGCTGCCGCCAAAACAGCCGACAACAAACCTGAAAGAATTTTTTTTGAATTCATAGCTGGTCTCCTCTGAAATCTGCCTGTCAGTCGTCTATAAGCGCACACGCTGAAGCTGCTTTGCAGCAAGCAACAGCCGCGCTTATTTATTATTACTTACTTACTGTACTTGCCCTAATTGCCCCAAATGCATTTGAGGGGATGCCGCACATCAAGGCTCGCGCTCGCCGCGCACAATCCGTGCCCTCATGGGGTATCTGACGCTGGCCAGCATAAGGCGCTCCAGCCGGCGCGAACAGTTTTTAAGTCTCCCGCTTTCCATAAATTAATTATATCGCTTATAATGAACTAGCACAATCCCATCAATCGCAACAAATATTCCAGCGCCTGGTTTGTTGTTGACAAGCTGCGATGGCTTATTATAGTATGGTTCTATGAAGTTTTTTATTGTTGACGCTTTTGCTGATAATGTGTTTTCGGGCAACCCTGCCGGTGTTGTTTTGCTTTCCGGCGCATGCGACGCGGCTTGGCTTGCTGACGACGTTATGCGGAAAATCGCCGCTGAGCTTCGGTATTCCGAGACGGCTTTTGTCAGGCGCGTCGGCGATGCCGCTTTTGAGACGCGGTATTTCACGCCCGTTGCAGAGGTCGAT
>JAIRPQ010000151.1 GCA_031256875.1 Eubacteriales Family XIII. Incertae Sedis bacterium
GCCGCCGACAGCTTCGCGTTCCGCGAGGGCTTCCGCACCATCAAGGCATTCACCGCTTTCGAGATATTCAGGCAGACCGACATGGGCGGGCTGTATATGGACGCGACGGGAATCGGCAAATTCGAGCGCATAGACGAAAAGAGCTTCCGCGAATCACTGCGAAAACTGAACGCCTTCGCGCAGGGAATAACCAAACCAATAGAATCAATGGCCGGCACAACGCAACACACCAGGGACGGTTCTTTTTGTGCAGCCGCAGCTGCACAAAAAGAACCGTCCCTGGTGTGTCCGAACCTGTATTTCGCGGTCATTCCCGACAAGAGCATGTACGCGAGGCACAGCTATCCGACATATGACCCGAACACCGCCCGCAGGCTTCTGGATGATGAACTGCAAGGCTTCAAGGTGATCGACCTGACGGACGCGCTGGGCGCGAAGGATTATTACAGAACGGATCTGCACTGGGACCAGACGCGGCTGTCTGGCGTAGTGGCCGCGCTGAATGAGGAAATGAAGTTTGGCGCCAGCGGCGGGCTGGACGGAGGCGTTGTCTCGGCTGATGGCGGCGGGCAGAGCGGCAACGAAATCCTGACGGCCGGCAAATGGAACGGCGTATACGCGGGGCAGCTCGCCCTGCCCGTGCCGCCCGACACCATGCGCTACGCGGAAAACGAAGCTATGCGCGGCGCGTCGGCAAAGGCGCTGGATCCAAACACAGGCGAGATGACGCCCCTGCCCATCTACGACAAAACCGCCCTGACAGGCATAGACCCATACAATTTTTTCCTAGGCGGCTCACAGCCGCTCATAACCATAGAAAACCCGAACGCCAAGCAGCGCCGCGAGCTATACATATGCCGCGACTCCTTCGGCTCGTCCCTGGCGCCGCTGCTGATCCCATATTACTCAAAAATCACGCTGATAGATTTCCGCTACATTGACAGCAGAGTGCTGCCGCAATACGTCACCATGTCAAGCGGACAGCCCGCCGAGCAGGGCAAGCCGCCCACAGACATCCTGTTCCTATACAGCCCAGAGGTGCTGAACCAGCCGACCACGCTGTTGGTAGGGTGAGCGCGCCCAGAGGCAAAGAGTGCTATTTATAATATGCGGATGATATATAGCCCCTATATTTTTTTTATGTACCGCTTCGCCACATAAGCCTTTTTACCCTTGAACGTGATTCTGTACCAAGAGCTTTTAGCGCCTTTCACGGTTATTTTGCTGTTCTTTTTCAGCGATCCTAGCTTCTTGTATTTCGTGCCGGGGCCTGACCTTACCGTCAGCGTGCCTGAGGTTATCTTCACCTTCGCCTTGAACGGATAGGCCGTTTTCTTGGTTTTTTTCTCCGCTGAACTGTCCGCACCTGACGGCACGGGCCCCGCCGTCACGCCGTTGTCTATGGGCCATTCCTTTGTCACGAGCTTCGTCTGCGAGCCCATCAGATAGTAAAATTTCAGGATGGTTTTGTATTTCTTGCCCTCTTTCGCCATCTGGTACGAACCGACCTGGCTCATGCCCGCCGAGTGCCCGTACCTGACCGCCGCAAGCAGATAGCTGCTATCGTCGTTTCGCAGGTAAAGCATTGAAAATTTGGATTTGTTTGCAAGACCGAGCTTGCTGTTCAGGAATGGGCGCTTAGTGCCGCCGTCATCTACATATGGCGCGAATTTGACCACGATATCGCGTGCAGCCACGCTTCCCATTTTCGGCAGGCCTAGGGTGAAGTCCGCGCCCGTATATGCCCTGGGGGTTTTGTTGTCGCTGTACCTTGGGTTGGTCAGGGAGATTTCTTTGACGCTCACCTTAGAGCCCGAAGTAAGGTCGGACGGGTTCACTCCCGCAGCCTTCATGGCTTCTCTGAGCATGGCGTATGGCTGCTTGCCGCTGTTTTTGAGATCGCTGGCTTTGAGCGACTTCGGGATAGTGACCGTTGCGCTGTAAGAGGAATGCGCCAGCGAATATTTCAGGTCGTAGGAATCCTTTTTGTACGGCAGGTATTTGAAGTTCGACGCGGTAGCCCCCGCCGATTTCGGGTATTCCGTGTGCCCGCCGTTCGATGCGCTGTAACAGGTCAGCACCTCGCCGCCCGAGGGCGTGGTCAGTATCTGGCAGGCTGTCGCGGAAGCAGCGGCGTTCGCGTTCTTGTACGAAGCGTCGTAGCCCTTGTATACCTGCGCGGCGGTCGTGTTCACTATATCATGTTCCTGCGAAGCCCTGTTGCTGCTGTTCACAAAGAAATATGCGAACGTGCGCGCCGCCACAGCGTTCGCTTTCAGAGCTTCCATGTATTCCTTGCTGTCGCCCACCTCGTATGGAACAACGCCCATAACATAAGTTTCCATGTCAACGTGGCTCACGAGCTTCAGCTTGCCGCTCTTGTTGATGACGCGCAGATCGCCGGGGTAATCGTCGCCGCCGAGCGTGATACGGTTGGAGACATTTTGGCTGGCGGCTTTCAGGATGATGTCCTTGCCGAGTGAGTAGGCCGTGCCGCCCGCCGTCAGTTTGATGCCGGACGAGCCCTTCGCGGCTATGGTGACAGTGCCAGAAACCGCCTTGCCGTTGCTCTTGATGGTGTAGGAACCCGCGATGCCCGCCTTGATGGACGAGGGCGAACCGAGCGACGAGAGGTGTACCCGTATCATATGGTCGGCGGTCGGGGACACGTCAGCGGCGTATGCCGCGCCGAAGCCATCTGCGCCGCCATATCCGCCCGCGCCAAGGAAGCCGCCAACCGAAGCCGCGAATACCGCCACCGCAAGCGCGCGGGCAAGAGTTCTGGTTATTTTATTGGGGAAATTATTGTTCATGCTTTTATTATAGCCCACTGAGCGCGAAATATCAGGGGGAAAGAGGTTATTATTGGGTTACGCGAAGGTTACAGCACATATGTATTGGCTAAAGGCGAACAACATGAATTACAGAAAAGATTTGCTGGATGCAGACATTGTTTCCTTGTCAATTTTCCGTTTCGCATATATACTGTTTTAGTAATTGTTGATATTGCTTTTTGTTAAAGTAAGATGTGTTGTCCACAGCAATTTTGCAGGAGGAGTGTTTATGGAAAAACTTGAAGCGAAAGAGGGGCGCGTAGGCGTCAAGGACATAGTGACGCGCAAGGTTGGCGTGCTCGGCGTGGTGGGCATGTTCTACGCGATGTGCTGCGCAGGCGCGTTCGGGGTCGAGGAGCTGATCCCCGAGGTCGGGCCTGGAATGACCATCGCGATACTCGTCATTCTGCCGTTCGCGTATGCCCTGCCGTACAGCTATATCGTGGCGGAGCTGGGGTCGGCGAGGCCGGTCGAGGGCGGGAATATCGTCTGGGTCAAGGAAGCCCTGGGCGAGTTCTGGTTTGGAATAATGGTATTCGTTAACTTCATCTGGGGGCTCGTCGCGAACACCGTGTATGTCGTGCTCGCGGTGGACTACCT
>JAIRPQ010000016.1 GCA_031256875.1 Eubacteriales Family XIII. Incertae Sedis bacterium
AGCTGCGCCCTGATATTATCGCTCTGGTTCGCTATCTGCCTGCGGATGCGGCGAAGCTCCGCGCTCGCGCCGTCGGCTATCTCCGTATCGGAAAGTATGGATGACCTAATCCTGTCCTCAATGTCCTTGCGAACCGAAATCACGGACGCGAGCTGCACGAGGGTTGATGATTCCATATTTTCCCAGCAACCAGCGCCTACAGATTCACCAGCGCCAGCGGATTTACCTGTGCCCGCAGATTCACCAGTGCCTGCGGATTTCCTCGCGCCCACGGATGCACCCGCGCCTACGAATTTTCCAGCGCCCGCGGATTCCCGCGCCATCGCCCGCGCGCCCGCCCTCCCGCGCTCCACCTTCAAAAACCCGACAGCCCGCCGCGCCGCCGCCATCTGCACGGACACCGCAAGGAGCTGCGCGGGCGTCAGGCTGCCGCCCTTCTCCGCGTAGGACACTGGCTGCGAGATATCGCCGAACTCGCCCAGCCCGATAGCCCCCTTCTGCATAATAAACGAAACGGCATCAGCCGTTTCGCTAAGTCTCTGCCTTATCTCGTTCGGCGATACGGCAGGAAGCAACGACGAAGCGCGCTCCGCACCGAGAGCCGACGAAGCCCGCTCCGCGAGCAGCCCTATTATTTTGTCATACTCTAGTATCGCACACAGCCTACGCATCTGGAATCATCGCGTTCAGTCTTTCGATCTCGCCTTTCAGACGGATATTCTCCATCTGCACCTCAAAATAATTGCCTTCAATTTCCTTGTACTTATCCTCAAGATCCTTTATCTGTCCCGCCGAATTAGCCTGGCCGTCGCCCTGCTCTTTCAGCTTGCCCGCAAGCTGCGCTATCTGGCTCTCAAGTTCCTCTATACGCGCGTCCTTTTCCGCCGTAATGGACGCGATGCGCTGGTTTCTCTCCCGAGTTATCTCGTCTACCCGCGCGTCCTTCTCCTCTACAAGCTGCGCGACGCGATGATCCCTGTCGCGCGAAATCTCGTCCACCATGCGGTTCGACTTCTCCGTGATTTCCGCGATGGTGCGGCTCTTTTCCTCGGACAGTTCCGCAATCTTGCGATCCCGCTCCTCTTTTAGCTCCGAGACCCGCTTGTCGCGTTCCTCGGTCAGTTCCGAAATACGCTTGTCCTTTTCGGCCGCCGCTTTCAGCAGACGTTCGTTCTCGATGGCCTTTTCGTTCAGCCGTTCCTGCACGCCCGCCACCTGCTCTGCCGAAGCCTGCGAGTCCTCTTTGTATTGAAGGAAATTCCGCTTCGCTTCTTCCCAGAGCTGGATGTAGTGGTTTATGTCCTTTTCGAGTTGATCCTTTTCGCCGTCTTTCGCGCGGTTCTTCTCCTGCTCCGCGAAAACTTCGTCCGCGATATTGACCGCCGCGAGCACGGCGAGCGATGACTGCGAAATCGCGCCCGCCTGCCCTGCAATGTCCGCCATCACGCCGTCCACATGGTCGGCCACCTTCATGATATGGTCGCGGGGCTTCGTCCCTGAAATCGTGTATTCATGCCCGAATATCGTTACATTTACCCTATTGGAGCCAGACATCGCAATCCTCCTTCGTATTCGCCACGAGTATTATGGAATAATTATCGCTCTGTTGTTATTCTACCACATATAATAACCCCCGCGCTACGCCGCGAAGAAGAGTACGCCTTCCGGCTCACGCTTCCCGCAGCGCCGCTCCGGTCTCGTCCGCTATCTTCTTCAGTATCGCGGCGTGGACCTCCGCTACATCGCCGTCCGTCAGCGTGCGGTCATCCGCGCGGTACACGAGGTTGAACGCGAGGCTTTTCTTGCCCGCTTCGATTTGCTCGCCACGATATACGTCGAACAGCTTCACGCTTTCGAGCAGTTCGCCGCCGTTCGCCGCGGCTATCCGCTCTATATCCGCGACGGACACACCCTCGTCCGCCAGAAGCGCGATGTCGAGCGTCAGCGCGGGATGCCTGCGCAGCGGGGTGTATTCGCGGTTCATATCCGACAGCGACACCAGCGCGTCGAAGTCAATCTCCGCAGCGAACACGGGCATATCGAAACCGTATTCCTTCGCGACATCAGGGTGTATCTCTCCGATATGCCCGACCGTCACAAGGGTGCCCGCGCCGCCGTCTGCGTCCGCGATGCCCGAGCCGCCCTTGCCGCGGACAAGCATCTTCGCGCAGCGAACCGGATGCCAAGCCCCCGTCTCCTCGTCAGGCAGGTACGACACCTCGCCGATGCCCAGCTTCGCAAACAGTATGCCGACGGCGCCTTTCAGGTCATGGAAACCGCCCGCGCCGTAGAAGCCCATCGACAGAGACACGCTCTCCGCCGGAAGCCCCAGCTCCGCGTCCGGCCCGATGTTGCCTGACGCCTTGAACGTATTGCCCACCTCAAACAGACGCACCGCGTCGTTGCCCCTGTTGTTATTGCCCGACAGTATGTCCAGCAGATTCGGCAGCAGAGTGGTTCGCATGACGCTGTTCTCCTCGCCGAGCGGATTGATGAGTTTCACAAAATCGCGCCCCGCCGCGCCGCCTGGCAGCGCTATCCTGTCCGCGCCCTTTGGCGATACGAAGCTGTACGTCTGAATCTCGGTGTAACCCGCGCCCACGAGCGTAGCGCGGGCGAGCGAGCGCAGCCGCCAGCTTTCGGGTACCTGCGACTCCGCGTTGTCGCGGTGCAGTGTCGAGTCCAGCTCGTTGTAACCGTAGAGCCGCGCTATCTCCTCGCTGAAATCAATTTCTTCGCACAGATCCACGCGCACATGTGGAGGCGTGACCGTGATAACGCTTCCGTCCCCGTTCAGCTCGGCTTCCATCTCGAGACTTTGCAGCATGGACACCATATCGCCGGCAGGTATATCCGTGCCGAGCAAATCGTTCATGCGCTTCACGCGCACGTCCACCTTCGCCATGCCTTTTTTGCCCGGATACCTGTCCACGGCGCCGCCGACCACCTTGCCCGAAGATGTTTCCGCTACCAGGGCGCACACCCTGTCCGCCGCGCCGGAGGAAAGCTCGGCCGAAACGCCCTTCTCAAATCTCGACGACGCTTCGCTGCGAAGCCCGAGCTTCTTTGAGGTGAGCCTGATGCTGTCCGCGCTGAAATTCGCCGCTTCGACTACGATGGTCTCGGTGTCCTGCACTATCTCCGAATTTAGCCCGCCCATTACGCCGGCTATCGCGACGGGTTTCGCTCTGTCTTTGATGAGCAGCATGTCCGCCGACAGCTCGCGCTCCTTACCGTCTAGCGTCGTGAACTTCTCGCCGTCCGCGGCCGTGTCCACCACGATGGCGCTGCCCTCTATCGTCCTGATGTCGAATGCGTGAATCGGGTGCCCGTATTCGAGCATTACGTAGTTCGTAATATCCACTATATTATTAATCGGGCGCATACCCGCGAACATGAGCCGCCTTTGCAGCCAGAACGGGCTGGGCTTTATCCCGATATCCGTGCAGACGCGCGCGACATACCTCGGGCACAGCTCGGGCTTTTCGATAACCACGTCGACGAAGCCGGAGGCATCGCCGGCATCCGGTGCGCTTTCATTCAGCACCGAAGAATTGTCGGGGTAGCGCAGCTTTTTTCCGAACACGGCGGCAGCCTCGCGCGCTATTCCAATAATGGAAAGACAGTCTGGGCGGTTCGGCGTTATCTCAAAATCCACAACCGTCTCGTCCAGCCCCACGGCCTTCACCGCGTCCGAGCCGACTTCCAAATCGTCAGGCATCACCCAGATGCCTTCCCTGATGTCCACGGGAACGGATTTTTCATCAAAGCCCAGCTCCTGCGCCGAACATATCATGCCGTTCGAGACCGTTCCGAAAAGCTTCGATTTTTTGATTTTGTAGCCGCCCGGCAACACCGCGCCCGGCAGCGATACGATGACCTTGATGCCCGCCTGCCTCACGTTGTCCGCACCGCAGACTATCTGCAAAGGCCCGCCGTCGCCATGCTCCGCGCCGCGCTCGGGACCCACGTCCACCATACAGACATTCAGGTGGTCGGAGCCTTCTATTCTCTCGGCGCTCACCACCTGACCTATCACAAGGCCGCTCACGCCGTCCGCGAAATTCTTCACCGTTTCGATATTCGAGCCTGACATTATCATGCGCTCGGCGAACTCCTCCACGGTAACGTCTATATCAACATATTCTTTCAGCCAACTCAATGGTACCAGCATTTTATTTCACTTTCCTTTCTCCGCTCCGCCAAAATTATTCCCACCCCGCCGGCAGCGCAGGGCTTGCCGGACTGCGGGTTTATTACGCAAACTGCCCGATGAAGCGGACATCGTTCTCGTAGAACAGCCGGATGTCATCAATGCCGTGCTTCAGCATCGCGATGCGCTCGACGCCCATGCCGAACGCGAAGCCCGTATACCTCTCAGTGTCGAGCCCGCCGACCTTCAGGACGTTCGGGTGAACCATGCCGCAGCCGAGGATTTCAATCCAGCCGCTGCCCTTGCAGACGCGGCAGCCCTCGCCGCCGCAGACGAAGCAGGACATATCCATCTCCGCGCTCGGCTCCGTGAACGGAAAGAAATGCGGGCGGAATTTCGTGGCTACGCCGGAGCCGAACATGCGCTTCGCGAACGCGTCGAGCGTCCCCTTCAGGTCGGCCATAGTCACGCCTTCGTCCACGAGCAGCCCTTCCACCTGATGAAACATCGGGGAATGTGTCGCGTCGGGCGTGTCGGCGCGGAAGCATCTGCCGGGCGATATCACCTTGATGGGCGGCTCGCTGCTCATGAGCGTACGCACCTGCACGGGCGAGGTCTGCGTGCGCAGCAGCGTATCTTCCGTTATATAGAACGTGTCCGAGAGGTCGCGCGAAGGATGGTTCGGCGCGGCGTTCAGCGCGTCGAAATTGTGGAACACGGTATCGGCCTCGGGCCCCTCGGTGATGCTGTAGCCAAGCCCGATGAATATGCGGCTTATCTCGTCGATGGTCTGCGTGATGGGGTGCAGCGCGCCGAACGGGATATCCGTTCCGGGCTCGCTCACGTCGATTCTCTCGCTCATGAGTTTCGCCGCCCTGCTCTCTGCCAAGGCGCGCGCCTTGCCGCCGTTAATCAGCTCCGTTATCTCTTGCTTGACCGCGTTCGCGACCTTGCCATACTCCTTGCGTTCCTCCGCGGGAATCTGACCCATGGATTTCAGAAGCGCCGTCACCTCGCCGTTCCTGCCAAGATATTTTATGCGGGCCGACTCAAAATCGTCCTCGCTTTTCGCGTCCGCTATCAGCGCCCTAGCTTCTTCCAGTACCTGTTCCGGTGTTCTCTCCATTTTACGCTTCTCCTTGAACCTGCTTCTCCTGCCTGTTTCTCTCGTACATCACGATGCCGGCTGCGATGGCCGCGTTCAGCGACTCCGCACCGTCCCTCATCGGTATGTTCACTATCTCGTCCGCAGCCGCCGCAAACTCCGCAGACAGCCCGCCGCTCTCGTTGCCTACCGCTATGGCTACGCGCCCCGTCAGATCGGCATCGCTGTAAGCCTTGCCGCCGCGCATGTCCATCGCCTTCAGCGAAAACCCCGCATCGGACAGGGCTGCTATGATTTCGGCCGCGCCCACCTGCGGCACGATGGGCATGCGGAAAATCGCGCCCGCCGCGGACCTCACCACCTTGGGCGAGAATATATCCACGGTACCATTCACACACACCACGGCCGCGATGCCTGAGGCGAAAGCCGTCCGAATCAGCGTTCCCGCGTTGCCCGGGTCCTGTATCCTGTCCATGACGAGAATCGACGAAGCGTGGAACAATACCTCCTCCAGCCCTGCGGCGCGCGGCTTCTTCACCACCGCCATCACGCCCTGGGGAGTAACCGTGCCCGCTATCTCGTCGAAAATATTTTCCGCCAGCGCGATGGGCCTGGCCGTTTTCAGCGGTTCTGCCACCTTGCTGCATATATCCTCGCAGCAGCCTTCCGCCGAAGCCAGCCATGCCGCAGTCTCGCTGCCAGCCGCAGATGGCTCCGCCCCGCCACGGACGAATATCTGCTCTATTTCAAGCCCCGCCCGCAAAGCCTCGTCAATAAGAATAAAGCCTTCTATCAGGAAGGCGTCATTCTTATCTCGTCCTTTTTTGCTGTTCAGGGCAAGCGCACACCTTACCAAAGCGTTTGCGCGTGATGTTATATACTTCAATCTTTTCTAAGAAAATCCGGAACGGTGAAGTCGTTGTCTCCGCCGCCGTCCGTGCCGTAGAGCCCAATGCCCAGCGACTCCTGCTCCGGCTCGTCGCTGTAATCCTCGAACCCGAACCGGTTTGACTCGGTGCTGTCGTCGTCCTCGTACGGCGCGTCATCGTAGGCGTTCGAGGATGTCCGCGCGAGGTTTTCTCCTCGGGAGGGCATACCCATGCCTACCGTACTGCCGTCGGGCATGAACTGCGGGGGCATCCCTGTCTGTGGCGGCAAGCCTGTTTCGCCTGGCTGCGGAGGCGGCGGCGCCTGCTGAACCTGCGGGAGGGGCTTCTCCATTGCACGGTTCTCAAAGCCTGTGGCTATGACCGTTATGTTAATCTCGTCGTTCAGCTCCTCGTAGACGGCCGTTCCGAAGATGAGTATGACATCCTTGTCTGCCGCCTGCTCTATCTGTTCCGCCGCCGCGTTCACGTCGAGCAGGCTCAGGTCGTAGCCGCCCGTCACGTTCAGCAGTATCGCCTGAGCCCCGTCGATGGAGGTCTCAAGCAGCGGGTTTTCTATCGCTTCCTTTACGGCATCCGCCACGCGGTTCTCGCCCTTGCCGTGGCCTACGCCCATATGCGCCATGCCCCTGTTCGCCATGACGGTTTTCACGTCGGCGAAGTCCACATTGATAAGGCCGGACTGCGTGATGATGTCCGTGATGGCCTGCACTCCCTGGCGAAGAACTTCGTTCGCCAGCTTGAAGGACTGCTCTATGGTGGTACTCTTGTCTGTGATAAGAAGAAGCTTGTCGTTCGGAACAACGACAAGCGCGTCTACGTATTTTTGCAGATAACCGACGCCCAGCTCGGCGTTGTCCCTGCACTTCCTGCCCTCAAAGCTGAAGGGCTTGGTCACGACGCCGACCGTGAGTATCCCGAGGTCGCGGGCCAGCTTCGCCACGATGGGGGCCGCGCCCGTTCCCGTGCCGCCGCCCATGCCCGCCGTAACGAACACCATGTCGGCGCCCTTGATGGCTGCTTCGATATCCTGAATGTTCTCCTCTGCGGAAGACTGCCCCTTCTCGGGGTTTCGTCCGGCGCCAAGGCCTCCGGTCACCTTCTCGCCAATCGGTATCTTTACGTCGGCTTTTGAGTTCTCCAGATCCTGGACGTCAGTATTGATAGCCGCGAACTCCACTCCTTCGAGCCCCGAATCAATCATCCAATTCACTGCGTTGCCGCCGCCGCCACCGATACCCACGACTATGATTTTCGCCGGCACACCTTCCTTTGGTTCAAATTGCAGCATCTTGACAGTCCCTCCTTAGTGCATTATTTTCATACTCTCATCATGGCAATAATTATACCACAAATATTTCATTTGTGTGACATTTTTGTTACAAAGAATTTTGCTTCAAAATGTCGCCGGCTCCCGCGCTCCCTGCTTCGCTGCCCGTCGCGTAGCCACAAGCCGCTCTCTAGCCCAACTCCACCGCGCAGTTCGTATAGACCTTCTGCACGTCGTCCTGCTCCTCGAGCGCGTCTATCAGCTTGATGAGCGAGTTCTTTTCACCGTCCGTCTTGGGCTCGGCCTCGATGTTCGCGACCTGCTCAATGTCAGCTTCCGCCAGTTCGTAGCCCGCCGCCCTCAGCGTGTCCGCGACAGAATGGAAGTCCTCGGTCGATGTGATAATCTCGAAAAATTCGTCCACGGTCTTGAAGTCCTCCGCGCCCGCGTCGAGCGCGGCTTCCATGAGCGTGTCCTCGTCTACCCCGTCGGCCTTCTCGACGAGTATCAGGCCCTTGCGCTCAAACATATACGCGACGCAACCTGGAACGCCGAGGTTGCCATTGTGCTTGTCGAAGATATGCTTTATCGCGGAATTGGTTCGGTTCTTGTTGTCCGTGAGAGCGTCCACCACCACGGCGACGCCGCCCGGACCGTAACCTTCATAGGAAAGCTCCTCATAGGTTTCGCCTTCCATCTCGCCCGTGCCCTTCTTTATGGCCTGCGCTATTTTATCCTTCGGGAGGTTGATAGACTTGGCGCGCTCGATGGCGTTTTTCAGCGACGCGTTGTAGTCAGGGTCGCCGCCCCCCTTCGCCGCCATCATAATGGCTCTCGCGTGTTTCGTGAAAAGTGCGCCCCGCTTCGCATCCTGCGCCGCCTTGCGTCCCGCTATTGTACCGTGCCTGCCCATAGTTTCTCCTTACTATTGTTGTATGAATATACGTTTCCGACGCACCTAAGACCACGTGAGCCGAGTGCAGCGAAACCAGTATCCAAGGTATAATACGTCAGAGAATATTCTACCATATGAACGGCGCAGCGTCTACTCGTGCGCGGGTTCGCTGCCCGAATCGTCGCCCTCTCCCGCGCCCATGTTCTTGTGCGCGGTCGCCATCATGAGCTTGATCCTGTTCAGCTGGTTTACGTCCGACGCGCCCGGGTCGTAGTCTATCGGCACTATGTTCGCCAGCGGGTCGTAGCTTCTCAGCGGCTTCATCATGCCCTTGCCTACCACATGGTTCGGAAGGCAGGCGAACGGCTGCATGCAGACTATGTTCGGGACGCCGCTGTCTATCAGCTCCACCATCTCGCCCGCGAGAAGCCAGCCCTCGCCGCACTGGTTGCCGAGGCTCGTGACCTTCTCAGCTTTCGACGCGAGCTTGTCTATATGCAGCGGCTGGTGGAAGCGGCGGCTGCGTTCGAGCGCCGTGCGCGACGGCTTCCTGAGCCATTCGATGAAGCGTATCGCGAAATTGTTCGCGAGCTTTTGCTTCCTTGTCCCCGCCAGCACCTTGTAATTGTAGTTCTTGCTATACATGCCGTAGAGGAAAAAGTCAACTAGGTCGAGCACGACCGCCTCGCCGCCCTCGTCCTCGATGATCTTCACGATGTCGTTATTTGCGTTCGGATGGTATTTGACCAGTATCTCGCCCACCACGCCGACCTTCGGCTTTTTGATATCCAGCAGCGGCA
>JAIRPQ010000018.1 GCA_031256875.1 Eubacteriales Family XIII. Incertae Sedis bacterium
TCGTTTGCGATGGGGCCGGTGGCAGGCCCGAAACGGAGGAAGGGTACATCATGCAAAAGGCTAGGCTGGCGCCGCTGTATTTTGAAGCGGCCAACGAACGCGAGCGCGGCGAGTTCCGCGCACAGGTGGAAAACCTGAAAGGGATGTATGGCGATGTCGCGGACATCCTGCCGGCAGCGGCGGTAGGCGAGCCCGTAGCGGGGGCGGACGCCATCGTTTTCCCGCAGCTGATAGGCGCGGCCTTCGCGGACAGCGGCAAGCTAGCGGCGTACGGGCTGCCGATGATAGCGCTCACGTCGAAATTCGGCACGGTGGAGATGTGGGACTGGGAGATAGTCACCTACCTGCGCGAGAAGGGCATGAACGTCTACTCGCCGTACAGCATCGAACTCGCCAAGGTCATAATGCGCTCGATAGCCGCGAAAAAAACGATGAGCGGCGGCGCGAAATTCCTCATGTTCCAGGACAGCCCCGGCGAAGGGATGCAGGCTTACATCTTCAAACGCTTCTTCTGGTGGGAACGGGAATGCACCGAGCGCCTCGAGAAGGCGTTCGGTATCAAGCTGATATACCGCAGCTACAAGGAGCTGAACGAAAAGGCGCAGGCCGTCACGGACGCACAGGCGCGCGAGACGGCGGAAAGCTGGAACGTGCCGGTCGATCCCGCGCTTTCGGACACGGCTTTCCTGAATGCGGCAAAGCTATACATCGCGGTGAAGGACATCATCGGCGAGATCGGCGGTGTGGAGGGCGTCGGCGCGAACTGCCTGAACGAATCATTCCATTCATGCACGACCCCCTGTCTCGCATGGAACGAGCTGTTCGAGAGGGACGGCATCATCTTCGCCTGCGAGGGCGACACGCTCACGATGGTCAGCACGTTCATCCTCTACCGCTCGCTCATGCAGCCGGTCATGATGACGAACCTCTACCCCTTCCTCGTCGGGATGGCGGCGCTCGCCCACGAGAAAATCGACCGCTTCCCCGATATAGACGACCCCGACAACCATGCCCTCGGCGTCCACTGCGGATATTTCGGATTCGCGCCGCAGAGCTTTTGCACGAAATGGACTATGCGCCCCAAAGCGCTCGAGATAGTCGGCGACGATGCCCACGTGATAGACTGCGAGTTTCCGACAGGGCCCGTCACGCTCGCGAAGATATACCCCGACCTGAAGAAATTTTCGGCGATAGAGGCCGAGATAGAGAAATACGTGCAGTACCCGGGCTCCGACTGTCGCAACGGCGCGCTGATTCGCTGGAACGACGGGCACAGGATCATGGAACATCTGTGTTCGCACCACTCGCTCATAGTCGCGGGCGACCAGAGGGCAGCACTGGCGCAGATAGCGAAGACCTTCGGGTTCGAACTGGTGTCGCTGTAACGCGGCGGCCGTTTCCGCGGCATAGTTATGGGCATTAATTAACGGTAATTAACGGTAATAATTAACACGGTTTGGAATAATAATTTGGCAGATTGCGGCGGCTGATATTAAGAGGAGGAACAGGCATGAAAGTAGGCATTGACAGTTATTGTTACCATAGGTTTTTCGGCGAGGTATATCCGGATCAGGCCCCGCCCGAGAAAAACATGACCATCGAAGATTTCCTGAAACGGGCACACGACATCGGCGCGGAAGCCGTTTCGCTCGAGACATGCTTCCTTCCGAGCCTTGAGCCTGACTACCTGAAATCGCTAAAGCCGCTGCTCGACGAATACGGCTTTGACCGCGTATTCGCATGGGGGCATCCGGACGGTCTTGAGCGCGGCAAGAACGAAGCGGCGTTCGAGGAAGTCAAATCCCTCATCCCGCGCGCGAAGCTCATCGGCGCGGAGGTCATGCGCGTCACGGGGTCGAGCCTGATGTTCCGCCACGAGGACCACCAGGAGCAATTGAAGCGGCTCGCGGCGCAGTTCCGCGAATGCATGCCGATCGCGAACGACAGCGGCGTGAAGCTCGCCGTCGAGAACCATATCGACTTCACCTCGGACGAAATCATGCAGCTGCTCGAAATGGTAGACGACCCGAATTTCGGCGTCAACTTCGACACGGGAAATTTCCTGCGCCTGCTCGACGACCCAGTGGCAGGAATGGAAAAGCTCGCGCCGTACGTATTCGCCACGCACTGCAAGGATCTCGATGTCGACAAGAACGTCGACCCGCGCGAGTGGTATTTCTTCGCGGGCGTGCCGGTCGGACAGGGGCTGGTCGACAACATGAAGCTGGCGGAATATCTCGCCAAGGCCGGATACCAAGGCTTCCTCGCGGTCGAGATAGACCACCCACACACGAAATGGACAGGATACGAGGACGAAGCGGTCAGCATCAGCGTCAAGGAGATGAAGCGCATCCGCGACGCCGTGAGCTGAGCCGCGCGAAAGCCATGCGCCTATAGCAGCGTCGCTGCGGATGGGCCAGTGGCAACACGGTCTCGGCACTGTTACGGGAATAATTAAAACAATAAGAACAGGAGCAGAAAAATGGCGAAGAAAAAACTGAACATTGGCTTGATAGGCAAAGGCTTCATGGGGCGCGCCCACAGCCTCGCATGGGCCAACGCCGGACGCATATATGACACGGAGTTCGAACCCGTGCTGAAATATTGCTGCGGTACGCAGCTCGCCGCCGCGCAGGAATTTGCGGAGCGGCAGGGATGGGAAAAGGCCACGGACGACTGGCGCGATGTGACGGGCAGCAGCGACATAGACGTAGTTGACATCGTTGCGCCGACATACGTACATAGCGAGATAGCCATAGCCGCGGCGAAAGCGGGCAAGCATGTTTTCTGCGAAAAGCCCGCCGCGGTAACATACGCGCAGGCGAAAGCAATGGCCGAGGCCGCGAATGAAGCGGGCATCGTCCACTACCTGAACCACAACTACAGGCGCGTTCCGGCCGTCGCATACGCGAAACAGCTCATTGACGAAGGCAGGATAGGGGACATCTACCACTGGCGCGGCGCGTATCTACAAGACTGGGTGGTAGATCCGGACTTTCCGCTGACATGGCATTTCAAAAAAGAGATGGCGGGCGGCGGACCGCTCTTTGACCTGGGCTCGCACTCGGTAGATCTCGCCCGTTACCTCGTCGGAGAGATCGGCGCGGTTACCGCCGTGCAAAAGACGTTCGTCAGCGAGCGGCCCCTGCCGGGCGAGGGCGCGGCCACCTTTTCGTCGGGCGGGAATGCCAGCGCCGAAAAGGGGCATGTGGACATAGACGACGCGAGCTTTATGATAGCGGAGTTTGAGAATGGGGCGCTGGGCAGCTTCGATGCGACGCGCTTCGCGAACGGCCGCAAGAACTGGAACGATTTCGAGATATACGGCAGCAAGGGCTCGCTCCGCTGGAACTTCGAGAGCATGAACGAGCTGTATTTCTTCGACGCCACGCAGCCGGCAGTGGAGCAGGGATTCCGACGCATCAGCGTCACGTCCGGCGAACACCCCTACGCGGGTTCATGGTGGGGCCCCGGGCACGTGCTCGGATACGAGAACGCGTTCTTCCACGCGGTATACGATTTTCTCCGCGCGCTTTCAGGCGACGGCAAGATAGCCCCGAACCTAAATGACGGCGCGGCCTGCATAAAAGTGCTGGAAGCAGCCATAAAATCAAACGCCGAAAAACGAAGGGTGGAGATCTCGGAGATTGGATGAGAGGGTTGTGGCGAAAGGGTACGCGACAAAAAAACTACCTCGTGAACATACTGAGGGGTGCAGGTTCAGGTAACTTGTTCGCTTTAGTCAGATAAGAGAGCCGCCTATGTAAGCCGCCACCTCACACCGGCTCGAAGTCGACTTCCATGAAGTCGGCTACCTGCGTTTTCCACCACTCCTCTACGAACTGCTTGTGGTCGGGGTGATTGTTGTAGCCTTCGTAGTCCTCGGGCGAAGCGAAGTCGAACGAGAAGCCGAAGTCGTACTTGCACATCGCGTTTGTCTGGTGGCACTGCTCCACGTTCAGGGCGAACGTGATGGGCCCCAGCTTTTCCTTCGCTGTGTCGAGGAATTTCTGTGTGCGCGGATCGTCCTTCGGGTATTTCAGGTTGAACACTACCATGTGGCGGATTTTGGCTTCCATAACTGCACTCCTTTTCTCCCTGCTGCGGCTTTTCGCGTGAAACGATTCTCCAGAAAATTATACCACTGAAAAGGCGCGTAGCAATGGTTTTACATGACCAATGAGATGATTTTCTGTAAGCCCCGGCCGCAAAACCCCGCGCCCCCGCCAATAAGCCGGAATAACAATCATATTACATTACTGATACAATAATTCTCCATATATTGTAAGCGGCGTTTTTTTGTGCTAAAATTTTTTTATTACTCTACCCTCAATGCAGCGGGCGATTTTCGTTGGTTGAGGCAGTATATCAACGCTTATGAAAAAAGACGAATCGTACACTATTAATATCGAGGAAGCACAGCAGGCGCGGCGCGAGAAGCGCGAGCACTCGGCGAAGTGCGCGAAGGCTGCCCTGAAAGCCCGCCGCCGCAAGGTCAAGGCGAGCAAGGCTGCCGCTGAGAGGGCGCGCCGCAGCTTCGTCGCGGGCAGGCGCATAGTCATACTCTGCGTGTCCGTCGCATGCGTGTTCTTCGTCGGCACTTCGGCGTTCCGCATCATGGATCTGAAGGGGCAGCAGGCGAAGGCGGCCGATATTCTGGAGTCGAAGACGGAACAACAGGCGCGCCTTGAAAGCGAGCTCGCGGGGCTTCAGGACAAGGAGTACATCGAGGAGCAGGCGCGCGAAAGGCTCGGCATGGTGAAGAACGGCGAAGTGCTTTACATCTTCGACGAGTCGGGATACAAGAGCCAATAATGCATACGCTTAGCAGGGCTGAGATACGCTCGCTCATGGCACGGCACGACATCAGGCCGGCTCACGGCTTGGGGCAAAATTTTCTGGTGGACGGGAATATACTCAGGAAGATAGCGGGGCTGCTCGATTTGGGCGGTGACGACACCGTGTGCGAGGTCGGCCCCGGGCTGGGTGCGCTGACGCGCGAGCTCGCCGCGGCCGCGGGGCGGGTGGTTGCCGTCGAAAAGGATGCCCGCATCATCCCCGCGCTCGAAGAAGCCCTGAATGAGGCGCGGCTGTTCGATATGGTGAACTCGGACGGCGGAGCGGCATCGCCTGACAACGGCGGCGCGCTTCCCGCAAACGGCGCGGCATCGCCTGACACCGGCGGCGCACTCACCTCGAACGGCGCCACGCTCCCAAAGCACGCCGGCGGCAACATCGAAATCGTCAATGCGGACTTTCTGGACTACGACCTCTCCGCTATGCCTGCGGGATACAAGCTGACCGGCAACCTTCCATATTACATCACGACGCCCGTCATGATGAAGGCCGTCGAGTCGGCGAGCATGCCGTCGCGCATGGTGTTCATGATGCAGAAGGAAGTGGCCGAGCGCATCTGCGCCGCGTCCGGCAGCAGGGACTACGGGGCTGTCTCCGTCGCCGTGCAGTACAGGTGCCGCACGGAGCTTGCGATGAAGGTTCCCGCGGAGGTGTTCATGCCGAAGCCGCGCGTGGATTCCGCCGTCATCGTGCTGGAGCCCGCGCCTGGGCATCGCGGCGTTCCAAAGGATGAGGACTTGTTCCGCAAAACCGTGAGAGCGGGATTCGGCCAGCGCAGGAAGATGCTCCGCAACGCCCTGTCCCCGCTCGCGCCCGACGCTGCGGCGCTGGGCGCTGCTTTCGAGCGGGCGGGCATAGAGGGCACGGCGAGGGCGGAGTCGCTGTCCGTCGAGCAGTTCATTTCGCTTTCCGACGCGATATCTGATATAATAGAGAAGTGAGGATGACCCAAGCTTGGTGAGCAGGAACCCGCCGAGTTTGGATTGTCCTTTATTGTTGATTGGTGAAATAGTGTAATTGGAATGGAAAAAAACGACGAGATGCAGCGGGATACACAGTCGCCGCTCACAGGCGCGCAGAGGGCTGTACGCGCCGTAAAGAAAATATTCGGAAAGAAGCAGAGCAAGCCGCCAAAACAGCATGGTTGGTATTACCGCAGGCTTGAAGCGATGTATTCGCACCGCTTCTGCGGCAACACGCTGCTTTACAGCAGCGTCATGGCTCTGTTCGCCCTGTTTGTTATTGAAGGGTTCGGCTACGAATCGCCGTTCGGCGGATTTCAATTCCTCGCGCAAAACCCCTTCGCGTTTTTTCTGAATTTCCTCATTATTCTCGCCACGCTGTCGATTTCGTGGATATGCCGCCGCAGATGGTTCGCGCACTCGGCGCTCCTGACGCTCTGGATTGTGCTGGGCGTGATTAACGGGGTTGTCCTCACCACGCGCATGACCCCGTTCACGACGGCGGACTTCGCCATCATGGATCTGGGCATCGAGATGTTCGCCGTTTATCTGACTATGACGCAGACGGTGCTGGTCATCATCGCGGCCATAGCGGGCGCGGTCATTTTCACGTTGATGTTTATAAAGGCGCCGCGCAGAAAACCGTGGGGCGGCGTGAAGCCGTTCATGAAAGCGCTCGCGTCCGTGGGGCTGGTTTTCGCCCTCCTGTTCTCGAGCTGGAACATCGGCACGCACACGAACCTTGTCGCATCGTATTTCACGAACCTGTGGGATGCCTATACCGACTACGGCATGCCGTACGGATTTCTCAGCACATGGCTGAACAAAGGCATATCGAAACCACTCGGCTATTCGGCGCAGTCCATAGGCTCCATCTTCGACGAAGGCGAGCTGGACACCATGACCTCGGACGCGAATCCTGAAAAAACGGCCGGCGATTTTCCGAACATCGTGTTCCTCCAGCTTGAGTCCTTCATAGACCCGACCGAGGTGAAGGGGCTGTCGTTCTCTGAAGAACCGGCGCCGTTTTTCCGCGAGCTGAAAGAGAATTATTCCTCGGGGTACCTGACCGTTCCCGTCGTGGGCGGGGGCACCGCGAACACGGAGTTTGAGTCCATCACGGGCATGAGCTGCCGCGAATTTGGCCCAGGCGAATATCCGTACAAGAGCGTCCTGAAGGAGAAGGCGGTCGAGTCGATGGCCTTCGACCTGAAGGACATCGGGTACAAAGCCCACGCCATACACAACCACAGGGGCGCGTTCTACGACCGCAACAAGGCGCTCGCGATGCTCGGCTTCGACGATTTCACGTCCATCGAATACATGAATTATGTAACAAAAACGCAGCGCGGTTTCGCGACCGACGATGTGCTGACGGGCGAAATAATAGGCGCGCTGGAGTCAACCGAGGAGCGCGACTACGTTTACGCCATATCCGTGCAGGGGCACGGCGAATACCCGAAAAAGCCGCTCATCAAGAACCCGTCCGTCAAGGTGGAAGGCACGGGCTCGGCCGCGCAGAAGTCGGGCTGGGAGTTCTATCTCGAACAGGTACACGAGATGGACGAGTTCCTGCGTGTGCTGACCAGCGAGCTTTCGGAGTTTGGCGAGGATGTCGTGCTCGTGATGTACGGCGACCACCTGCCCGCCCTTCACATCGCGGACAGCGACATGCAGTCGGGGGACACCTTCAAGACGCAATACGTGATATGGTCGAATTTCGGCCTTGAGAAAAAGGACATGGATCTGTCGGCGTACCAAATCGGCGCGGAGGTGCAAAAGCGCGTCGGGCTGCGCCAGGGGCTGATGACGGTATTCCATCAGGACAAGGAAGGCACGCCCAAATACGGGGAAAGCCTGCACGCGCTTCAATATGATATACTTTACGGGAAAGACTATGTATATGGAGGCAAAGACCCGTACAGCGCCACGGATATGAAGATGGGGTACAGGCCCATCAAGGTGGACGAGGTGCTTGAAGTCGCCGGAGAATACTTCATCAGCGGCGAAGGGTTCACGCCGTTCAGCAAGGTGTCGCTCGACGGCAAGATACTCAACACGGTGTTCATAGGGCCGACCGTTCTGAAGCTGATCGACGAAGTTGACCCCGAATCAGCCAAGGAAATGAAGGTCAGCCAGGTCGAAAAATACAACGCGGTGCTGTCAACGACGGAATAGAAGGTGCGCGGGGGCTCTGCGCGAATGCCGCGCGAATGCTGCGGCGCGGGCGAATAGCAAAGGCGGAAATTCCGGAATAATTGCCGTATGCAAGAAAGGGCATGGGATGATACATTTCAGCAAATACCACGGGTGCGGTAACGATTTTATAATAATTGGCGAGGCTGAACTGGCGCGCGCCGGTGCGGGCGGTGCCAGTGCGGGCGGCGGCGTTGCGGAGGTGGCCGGCGGCAGCTTGGATTGCGGCGGGGCGCATGGGCTTTCCGATTTCGCTAGGCGCATATGCCACCGTCAGCTTGGGGTAGGCGCGGATGGGCTTATCGTGGTCCGGACGAATCCGCTGGCCATGGACATCATCAACAGCGACGGCAGCGTCGCTCCCATGTGCGGCAACGGTATCAGGTGCTTCGCGCGCCACTGCCTTGAAACGGGGGTCGTCCCCGTCGGCACGGAGAGCTTCGACGTCAGCACCCTCGCGGGCGTCATGCGCGTGAGTGTTTCGTTCGCGGGCGGGTTTGCGGCGGAGGTCTGCATGGGCAAGCCTGACTGGTCGGCTCGCGCCGCGGGGATAGACGAGGACGGCGAATATATCGGCAGAACGCTGAACGTTGCGGATGCCGGCACGGGCGCGGAGCCGGACGTAGGCGCATCGGAAATCGGCACAGGCGCGGGCAGTGGCCTGGCGGGAAAATTCGTTAAACTTAGCAGTCTTTTCCTTGGCACTTACCACACGGTGGTCTGGCTGGACGAGAACGAATGGATATGCGGTGCCGCCAATGCCGCAGAGTCGCATGCAGGCTCCCCGCTCACAGATTCTTGCGGCGGCGCCGGGCATGGCGGCGCGAAGGAGCCAGGCGGCGGTCTTTACGGCCACCCGAATATCGCGCGGCTAGGCAGCGTCATCGAAACGCATCCCGTGTTCACGAACCGCACGAACGTGAACTTCGCGCGCGTGATAGACAGGAACACCGTGGAGATGATAACATGGGAACGCGGAGCGGGCATGACGGCGGCATGCGGCACGGGCGCCTCGTCGGTAGTTGCGCTGGGTCTGCGCGAGGGAAGGCTCGGCTCTGACACACCGGAAGCGAAGGTGCTGTTGCCGCACGGCGAGCTGCACATAAGGCAGGGCGCGGGCGGAGAGATATTCATGTGCGGTCCGGCCGAGCATGTGTTTGACGGCGAATATTATGGATGAACGGATATAGATACAGGAGGTATGGAGTGGACGCAAAAGAAATCATTCGCTTTATCAGCGAGGCAAAGAAAAAGACACCTGTAAAGGCATATGTCAAGACGAAGGACGGCGCGGCTATAGACTTCCCGAACGCCAAGTCGTTCGGCGCGGCCGACATGATAGTGTTCGGCGAATGGGCTGACATCGAGCCGGTGCTGAAGGAGCGCGCGGATGATATCGCCGATCTAGTTGTCGAGAACGACATGCGAAACTCGGCCATCCCGCTTCTGGATCTGAAGGGCATCAATGCGCGCATTGAGCCGGGCGCGGTCATTCGCGACCAGGTAGAGATAGGCGATGGCGTGGTGGTCATGATGGGCGCGGTCATCAATATCGGGGCAGCCATAGGCGAGGGCACGATGATAGACATGGGCGCGATACTCGGCGGGCGGGCGCAGACGGGCAAGGGATGTCATGTCGGCGCCGGCGCAGTGCTCGCGGGAGTCATAGAGCCGCCGAGCGCCAAACCCGTAGTGCTGGAGGACGATGTTCTCATCGGCGCCAATGCGGTCGTGCTGGAAGGCGTTCGGGTCGGCGCTGGCGCGGTCGTGGCGGCGGGCGCGGTGGTTATAGAGGATGTTCCCGCCGGCGCTGTAGTGGCGGGCGTCCCCGCGCGCGTCATCAAGCAGGCATCAGAAACGGATTCCGAAAAGATAGGAATAGTGGACGCACTGAGAAAACTCTAATCAAGAACGAACCATAAGAGCAGGCAGCAAGAAGGAAATCAAGAGCTATGACAAAATACATCAGCACCAGAGGAGACAACAGGGAGCGCGGCGCGGCACAGGCCATCATACAGGGACTGGCGCCGGACAAGGGGCTTTTCGTACCTGCCGCGGTGCCGAAGCTGGAATGCGGCTTCGCGGGCGGCGCGGGCGTATCTTACCGCGAAGTGGCGCACAGCGTCATGGGCGCGTTCCTCAGCGATTTTTCGCAGGAGGAGCTTCGGGCATGCATTGACGGCGCGTATGACGAAAAATTCGATTCGCCCGACATCGCGCCTATCGTCAAAACGGAGCGGGCGCATTTTTTGGAACTCTATCACGGCAGGACTGCCGCGTTCAAGGACATGGCACTTTCGATACTCCCATATCTGCTGAAAACCGCGATGCAAAAGGAGAACGAGAGCCGGAAGGTGGTCATCCTGACAGCGACCTCGGGCGACACGGGCAAGGCCGCGCTCGAAGGTTTCGCGGACGTGGACGGCACGGAGATTTTCGTGTTCTATCCGAAGGACGGTGTTAGCGAGGTGCAGGAGCGCCAGATGGTGACGCAAGTCGGGGGCAACACGCACGTCTATTCCATCAACGGCAATTTCGACGACGCGCAGACGGCGGTCAAATCGATATTCAACGACCGAGCATACGGCGAAGCGCTGGAAGCGGGCGGGTACAGGCTGTCATCCGCGAACTCCATCAACATAGGACGCCTCGTTCCGCAGGTCGCTTATTACTGCTTCGCCTATGCCAGGCTAGTGGAGCGCGGCGAGATAAAACAGGGGGACAGCATCAACATCGCCGTCCCGACGGGAAACTTCGGAAACATACTCGCGGCATGGTACGCAAAGGAAGCCGGCCTGCCCGTCGCGCGCCTAATCTGCGCGTCCAACGAGAACAGGGTGCTGACGGACTTCATGGCCAGCGGCGTATACGACGCGAACCGCCAGTTCCACATCACCAGCTCGCCGTCGATGGACATCCTCATATCGAGCAACCTGGAACGCCTGCTCTGGCATCTGTCCGGCGGCGATTCCGAGGAGATAGCGGGCTATATGAAACGGCTCGACGCGGAAAGGCGCTACGAGGTATCTGACAGGGTGCGTAGCGGCATGAAGGAATTTATGTGGGGCGGCTGCGCTGACATGGCGAGCGCCCACGACGCGATCGGCAAGCTCTGGCACGGCGAAAGATATCTGATGGACACACATACGGCTGTCGCGTACAGCGTCTATCAGGACTACCGCGAGCAGACGGGAGACAGCACGCCCACTGTTATCGCCTCCACCGCGAGCGCGTACAAATTCGCGGACAAGGTGGCGGAGTCCATCGGCCTGGGCAAAGAGCCGAACGGCTTCGCGTATATAGACGCGCTGAACAAAGCGACGGGAACGCCCGTGCCCGAGGGCCTGCGCGGTCTTGACAAAAAAGAGATAAGGCACAGAGGCACCGTGTCCGCGCCCGAGATGCCGGACGCCATCAGGGTCGCGCTGAGCCGCTAAATTATTATAATAATAATTGAATAACAATAATTACATCTTGCGTTCGCCCTTGCCCACGAGACCTAATATTTCGTCGTAGGCTCCGATATTGGTCACGCCGCCGTCGGCCCACATGACGCCGTCCTTCGTGTAGACCTTGCACCACTGGTGCGTCCATTTGTTCGGGTTCATATGCTTCCACTTGTAGCCCATGTAGTCTAGCACCATGCCGAGGGCGCGTGTGGCTCCTGCGCAGGTGGCCGTACCGTCGACAAAGACGCCCTGCGCGATATTATAGGTCTTGCTCTTTGATGTGTACTCGCACTGATTGTAATATGCCGCCACCGAATCGGCCGCCGCTTGCAGCCGGTCCATCGTGGTCTTTTGCTTTTTGCTGTTCTTGGCGATGGCCTGGGCGATTTTCTTCGTGCTCGCCTTTTTCCACTGGGCGTAAAGCTTCGTGCCGCTCGCGAAATTCGCCTTGCTGGAAGCATTGACCCGCTTGCCGCCCTTCTTCTTCGTGTACCAGCCCTTCATGAGATATCCCGTCTTGTAGTAGACGGGCAGCTCGCCGAGCTTCTCGCCGTAGGTGATGGTCAGCGACTTTTGCCCATAGGCGGGCACGCAGGTCATGGCCGTTTTCTTCCACTTGATGCCCGCGTCGAAAAAGATTTCGATCTGCGCCGGCGAATCCGTAGCGGGCGGATTGACCGTGGGCGGCTCCTGTGGCCAGCCATCGTATATATCATATGCGGACACGGGCGGCGCGGCGGCGTCAGCAGCAGACGCATAGCTATCGTCGCCGCCAAGCAGCGGAATGGCCGCCAAAGACGCGGCCGCAAAAACGACCGCCAGCGAAGCACACGCGACACACCGAAAAACCTTCTTCCCTATTCCATAATGAACCATGACTCCTCCTTCCGCGCTGCCGGTTCAGCGCCATCCCTTCTCCAAAGCGGGAAACCCCGCCACCATGCGATGATTATATACCATACAGATGGGGTTTACAAACAAAATCAGGCTTTTGGCCGGAACCGAAAGTCCGGAACAGAAAGCCACAGAAAGCCCGTGGCCGTCACAATTGCGCAACGCTATTCAGCGCATGGCCGCGTCCATCTCCATCTTCAGATTCGGGCGCCCGCGGCGCGCCCGCGGCGGTATGGTATAATGTTATTATCTAGGCTACTCGAAGAATTGTGCGATAATGAAAAAGAACAGCAAATTAACAAAAATTACCAGAACGGCGTTGATGGCGGCTATTATCTTCGTTGTTACATATGTTGTACGCATACCGATCCCGTTCGCGTCGGGCGGCTATCTGAACATCGGCGATACGCCGCTGTATATCGCGGCATATCTGCTCGGCGGGCCTGCGGGCGCTGTCGCGGGTGCGCTCGGCGCGTCCATGTCCGACATGGTGGCGGGTTACGCGCTGTATGCCCTGCCGACCGCTGTGATAAAGGGCGCGATGGGCTTCGTCTGCGGCAGCCTCATGCGGGAGGGAGGCATGAAGCGGTTCACGCTCGCGTCCGTGCTCGGCGGCGCGATGATGGTGGGCGGGTACGCTCTGTTTGAATCGATGTTCTTCAACGTGAACCAGGCCATAGCGTCCGTGCCGTTCAACTGCGTCCAGTGGGCGGGCGGCGTGATAGCGGCGGCAGCGCTGTTCCCCGCAGTGAGAGCCGTTGAAAAATCGTTAGGGTAAAAAGGCTAAATCGATTCTGCACTACGCATCTTTTTAACAGACCATATCCCTGCTCCTACGCATCCTTTGAGCAGACCATATTCCGCCCGCCCTTCTTGGCGGTGTAGAGCGCGTCGTCGGCCCTTCGCAGCACATCGTTGATGTCGAAGTCCGCTTCGCTCGCCTGCGCCACGCCGATGCTGCACGTGATTTTGATATCGATGTCATCGTAGCGTATCACGGAAGCTTCGATCTGTTTCCGTATGCGCTCGGCCAGCCGTTCCGCGTCGGCGAGCGAAGCGCCGTCGATGAGTACCACAAATTCCTCGCCGCCATACCTCGCGAACAGGTCATATGCGCGCGCCGTGCTTTTCAGCCTTTTCGCGACGGAGCGCAGCACGGCATCCCCCGCCAGATGCCCGAACGTATCGTTCACGTTCTTGAAATGGTCGAGGTCGAATATCATGGCGCAGCACGGAGTGCCCATGCGCCGCGACCTTATCAAGGTCATTGCGGCAAGCTCCATGAAATGCCGCCTGTTGTATAGTCCGGTCAGCTCGTCCGTGTACGCGGCTTCCTCCAGTTCGCGCATGAGCCGGTGCTCCTTCGTGATGTCGCGTATCATCATGATGGCGCCGAGCACTTCACCGCCGCGCTGCTCGTCCGCGGAGAAGGGTCTGACATTCGTGCGGTAGCGCCGGCTTTCGCCGTCATTCTCGACAGTAAATTCTATCTCCTCCACATCGCCGTCCGCGAACGCCCCCGCGCCCGACCCAAGCCCTTCGAACGCCAGCGGCCACTCCGCTATCGCGTTGACGGGGCTTCCCTTCTTGATGTTTTCCAGCGAGGGGAACAGCGAGCGCGCCGCGTCGTTCGCGGACGAATATCGCATGTCCACATCCATTACTATCACGGCGTCCTTCGCGAAGTCCACCGTAAGCGACTTCGCCCTAGACGTGAAATCAAACAGGTCGTAGCGCAGCACCGAGTAATAGAAGATGGTTGCCGACGCGACGAGCACGAGCGCCGTGAAATTGAACGAGTAACCCATCGGCTCGAGGTTGTATGCCGTGAATATGTAGATGAGATTCGACACGATAGGGGTGGCCGAAAACAGCGAGAGCATGATGAGCGCCTTGCGGTATTTCGCGCCCCAGTTGCGGAACCTCGTCATGATGGTGACGATGGCGATGATGATACAGACGATTCCGATGACCATGAACATGGGGTAGAGCGGGCCGCGCGCCAGCACGTTCAGACCGTGTATAGGCGTGTCTCCCGAATAGACGAACGTGCGGTATATCAGATCCGTGTCCTCGGTGGTCCATACGAACATCAGGTTGACGAAAGCGAGCGAGGTGAGCAGCGCCGTGACTGCGGGGCGCGGGTGCTGCTCGCAGTAATCCAGCACGAACATCAGGAAGAACGGCGCGATGAAACAGCCGCCCGCATACAGCACCTTGATGGCGGCGAACGCCTCGCCCGTATTCGTGCTCGTCACTTCGAAATAGTTGCCGATGACATAGACCAAAATCGCGAACAGGCAGATGATGAAGAAATTTTTCTTTTCGCTGCGGCATCGCGTGATGGTGGACGCGATAAGATACGCGCAAATCACAACACTCGCCAGGAGCGCTATGCTGACAACCGTGTTCACGCTCAGTTCCATATCCAAGAGTCCCATGCTGCAATTATAGCACCATTCCAATTATTTTCAATACGTTATTGATAAATGTTCATTTATTCTAATAATTTTGGAATAATAATAACATACTGCGCCCCGCGGAAAAATAATGTAATGGTCTGGCGCGGCGGCGGTTTTCGGCAATAATTTCAGCAACAATTTGTGCAATAATAAAAAGCAAAAATAATAGGCGCAGGAATAGGGCAATAATCGGCGGTAATATGCTAAAATTATTATAAGCGCAGCCGACGATGAACGGTGGCGCCAATCGGAAACGGCAAGCAGCGAGGTAACAGATACATGGAATTTGAACGAGAAGGCAACTGGCTATTCAAAAAGGACGAGAACGGCGGCATTATCGCCGAAATCACATTCCCGAACCTGCGGGAAGGCACGGTGGTCATCAACCACACCTTCGTGGACGACTCGCTCAGGGGGCAGGGCATTGCGGGCAAGCTGGTCGAAGCGGCGTACGATGCCATCAAAGCCGACGGCAAGAAAGCCGTGCTCACCTGTCCATACGCCGTCAAATGGTTCAACGACAGGCCGGACAAAAACGATATAGTCATCGAAGGGTAAGGGGTAGCGGGGAGCGCGGCGGTCACTGCGGCACGGGCAGCCGTTACCGCGGCTCGGCCTGCCTTCCACAGCCAAAGGGCATCAAGGGTAATATGGCACGATTCGGAACACTGAAACGCAACATCAGGCTTAACATCAGGGCATGGGACACGGCGGCGCCTACGGACGGCCGCAGCGCCAGGGCTACTGCGTCGAAAATTATCGCGGTATTCCTCGCTCTGTCGCTGGCGGGCTCGCTGGTGCCGCTGGCTATGAATATCGTTTTTCGCATTCCGGACGTATACGGATTCAGCCTTGGGCGCAGCAGCGTTGCCGATGCCACCGGCGTCGATGTCAAGAACGATGACGTGGCGGAGGCCATCTCCCTGTACATGAGACACAAGACGGACAGCTTCCAGGTGTTCGGCAGCGTGGACGGCAACGACATCCCTCTCTTTACGGAGAACGACGGCGCGGCGATGAGCGAGATACGCTCCTTCCTCGACAACGTTCTTGTGATTGGCCTGACCTCGCTGGCATTGCTCGCGGTTCTGTACGTCATGCTCGTCAGATGGGGCCGGCCGCGCGAGCTGCGCGGGGGGTCTATCGGAGGGGCACTGGCCTTTGTCGCCATCGTAGGGCTGGCGGCGGCAGGCATCATATTCAAAGGGCCGTTCATGGGCGTATGGGAATACGTGATAGGCGGGAGCTTCGAGCCGTACGACCGCATGGTGCATATCTTCAGCAGCAGTTTTTTGCTGCTGGGATGGGGCGTGGCGGCATTCCTGGCCTTCGTAGTCCTGCTGATACTGCTATCCATAACGCACATGTTCACGCAAAAATTCACACACGACGGCAAGGCGATGAAGTATTGATATTAATGGCGATAGCTTGCGGCAAACTACTTAATTATTTCCCCTTCGGGGGAGGCAGGGTTGCGAAGCAACCCGTCGGAAGGGGGCAGCGTCCCCTCCGAGTATAGAATGGCGATAGCGATGAATGTAGAGGAGGAATAATCATGTTGGTTTACGTACATTTGGCGGATGGGTTTGAGGAAATCGAGGCGCTGACGCAGGTGGATCTGCTGCGGCGCGCGGGCGTGGACGCGAAGACCGTGTCCATCATGGGCAGACGCGAGGTCACGGGCGCGCACGGCGTCAGAGTTTATGCGGATATCGTGTTCGCGGAAGCTGATTACGATAGCTGCGAGATGATAGTCCTTCCCGGCGGCTTGCCGGGCGCGACCAATCTGGCGGCGCACGAAGGGCTGCGCGAAAAACTGCTGGACTTCGCGGGTGCGGGAAAACGCATAGCCGCCATCTGCGCGTCGCCCGCCGCTATCCTGGCTCCGCTCGGCATACTGGACGGCAAAAAAGCCACAGGCTACCCGGGCTACGAAGACCAGGCTCTGGCGAACGCCATCAGGACTGACGGCGATGTCGTGATAGACGGAAGCATCATAACATCAAGAGGCCCCGCCACGGCAATGCCCTTCGCGCTGGCACTGGTAGAAGAACTATGCGGCAAAGCAGGGCGCGACGAGCTGGCAGGAGAGCTACTGTTCGAGTAGGGGCGTAGGCAGGGTGGAGATTCGGTATGCTCAGATAAAAACGGCATCTGCCAACGCAGATGCCGAAGATTTTCGCAGGAGTGCTCCTTTGAGTATCGCGGTGCATTCGCACCTTCCGATTCGGACAGCGATTCCCCGGCCTCTCCTGCTAACAATATAGCAAAGTGCCTATCTGATGTCAAGCACTTTCCTTTCTTTTGTAATATAAATGAGTTTTTTTACGCTTTGTCGCTTGCGAATTTCGGCATGCAGTTTGTTGATAACAAAGCCGTCATCCAGCGGTGTATTCTGCCCGTCGATGATGAGGTGCTTCGACTTTCCTTTTGCGTTCGCGAATTGGCTTCGTATGGTGCTTCGCTTGGAACTGCCTCGCGGACTCTTGATTTCCCATTCAAGCCCCAGCATGGCGATGTCAGGCGTTTTCCTTTTGTAATCGTCAACAGGTATCAGAAATTTGACTTCACATCCAAAATGCAGAGCAAGCACCCGCGCCGCTTCGACCTCGTGCGCTTCTGGCGGATTTGGATGCGCTACCGGAATGATGACCTGCCCTATATTAGACTGTCCGTTTTTCTTGCTAGCCATGCGCCGATTATATACAAATGCGATTTCCAATTCAATGGTAATTGAGCCCGATTTTTATGCTTCAATAAAAACATTGCGTGGAGTGTCGTGTCAGACGTAGCTGACGCGCAGTGGACGGGCGAGCAAATAGCGCCCGCCCTCACGATTACGCATGACGGCAGAACCCTAACCTTATAATAAAAAGCGGGCGGTGGCGCCACCGTCCGCTAGTTTTTTCAACAGGATACTCCTTTGGCTATGCAACCGCACCGCCCGGTCCCCCTGTGATTATAATATAGCACAATCATTTTTTTAGTTCAAGTACCTGCGATGTTTTTGATATAAATATCAGTCTCTTTATAGATGTACGCTTTTCCATTTCAAATCGTAGTACATTTTCAATGCGGTCATCCTTCAAAGGTGTCCTTCTTGCGTCGATTATTATATTCTTTGATTGCTTTGCCCCACGCCATAGCTGCCGCCGTATTGTGTTTTTTGATTTCCCGACAGGGGATTTCAGCTCCCATTCAATTCCCTGTATAGTCAGGTCCGGCGTGTTGCGCATATAGTCATCCACTGGGAGCAAGAACTCTATAGCGCAGCCGTAATGCGCCGCTAAAATTTGCGCCGCTTCGACCTCGTGCGCTTCTGGCGGATTTGGATGCCCCGCAGGAATGATGACCTGCCCTATATTAGACTGTCCGTTTTTCTTGCTAGCCATGCGCCGATTATATACAAATGCGATTTCCAATTCAATGGTAATTGAGCCGCTGTCCAAGTTTTTTCAAATAACCTGCGGTGCATACTTTTTTATCATGATACACAGTGCGACGAAGGGCGAGCAATCCCGCCTTGGGTACAATACATTATTATCTCAGATAAAATACGTAAGTTTGCAAAATATTATTGTCTGCACTGCCTGTTTGCGGGTATAATGAATCATCAGGAGTAGCAAAGGGATGCACATTATTCCCAAAGGCATTGTCTGCGGCGGCATTATGCCGGCCTAGGGCAATAGTTTAGAGAAAAGACGGAGGTAAGCAAGATATGGCAGAGCTAAAAGGGACGAAAACGTACGACAATTTGATGGAAGCCTTTTCAGGCGAATCGCAGGCCAGGAACAAATACACATTCTACGCGTCGAAGGCGCGCAAGGACGGCTACGTGCAGATAGCCAAGCTGTTCGAGGAAACCGCCGCGAACGAAAAAGAGCACGCGGAAGTCTGGTTCAAGTATTTCCACGGCATCGGCGACACGCCCGCAAACCTCGCGGACGCCGCCGCCGGCGAACACTATGAATGGACGGAGATGTACAAGGAGTTCGCCGCGACCGCACGCGAGGAAGGCTTCGAGGACATCGCGGTTCAGATGGACAATATCGCGAAGGTGGAAGCGGAGCACGAGCAGCGTTACCTGAAGCTGAAAGAGAACATCGAGAGCGGCAAGGTATTCAAGCGCGACACGCCGGTCAAATGGCAATGTGGCAACTGCGGCTTCATCTACGAAGGCACAGAAGCGGTAGAGCTATGTCCCGCGTGCAAGCATCCGAAAGCGTATTTCCAGCTGATGGAGAACAATTTCTAAACGGCGAGGATATTTCCGCACGGCGATAGCGGAAAGGATTAATGAGTAGCGGGGCTGCGTTTCATGGCAGCCCCGTTTCATATGCGCTACATGCGCTGTTTCCGCAATAAACCCAGATTGGCTATAAGTATGTCGATTGAGGCATATTAAGCCAAAGTAAAATACGCTATCAAAAACGCTATTACCAAATTTTCATCATAATATCATTGAAAAATCAGTAATTACATGCTATAATATCAATTGTTCAGAACTACAGCTCCAGCTCACTTTGGCTTTAACTATATAATTTTAGGGACTTATAGCCAAAGTGAAAAAAGTACAGGAAATATTATTTGGCATGCGGCATATACTTTGCGGAATTGTTCGGAGTGAATATAAGATGAGCGAAAAAATCATAGGGCGCGAAAAGGAAAAATATATACTGGATTGTTGCTGCGAATCGAACAGGTCGGAGTTTGTCGCAGTCTATGGCCGCCGCCGCGTCGGGAAAACTTTTTTGGTCAGAAAATTCTTTGAAAACAGGTTCGCCTTTTATGCCACGGGGATACTGGATGGCGACAGGGACGAGCAGCTAAGAAATTTCAACGAGGAAATTTCGGCGCGTGGCCACAGCAACTTGGCGCCCGCAACGAATTGGCGCGAAGCTTTCGCGAACTTATCGCGCCTGATTGAGGGCAAGCCGAAAGCGGAAAAGAAGATTGTGTTTTTGGATGAGATTCCGTGGATGGACACCATGCACTCGGGGTTTTTGTCAGCGCTGGACCATTTCTGGAACAGATGGGCGTCTGTGCGCGGCGATGTCCTTTTGATAGTCTGCGGGTCGGCTACATCTTGGATGGTGGGCAACCTCGTGAACAACAAAGGCGGGCTTCATAATAGGCTGACGCGGCAGATACTGCTCGCGCCGTTCACATTGAACGAATGCGAGTCCTATTACCGGAGCAGAAACATTTCGATGTCGCGCTATGAGATGGTGGAAGCATACATGATTTTCGGCGGCGTGCCATATTATATGAGCCTGATGGATGGCCGTTACAGCCTTTACCAAAATGTTGACATGCTTTATTTTGAGGACGGCGCCGAGCTTCGTAACGAGTATTCAAATCTTTATCGCTCGCTTTTTCGGGACGCGGAAAATTATTCTCGTGTTGTCCAAGCGCTCGCGTCAAAAAACATTGGTTTGAGCCGGCAGGAGATAGTGAAATTCTCCAAGCTCCCAAACGGCGGAAGCTTGACGCGCATATTGGAGGATTTGATTGCCTGCGGTTTCGTGCGGGTCTATCGCGCGTTCGGAAGGGATAGGCGCGGAAGCTTGTATCAACTGATTGACGGATTCTCGCGGTTTCATATCCGCTTTTCAAAAAAGCGCGATTCATACAGCAATAAATTCTGGCTGCAATTCAGTTCGACGCCGGCCCACAACGCATGGAGCGGCATAGCGTTTGAGCAGGTGTGTCTGCTGCACGTTGATCAGATAAAGCAGAAATTGGGCATTTCAGGCATATTGACAGAGGTGTCGTCATGGCGCAGCAATGAGAAGGCCGGAAATGGCAGGCACGGAGCACAGATAGACCTCGTAATAGACCGCAGCGATAAGGTGATCAATCTCTGCGAAATAAAATACGCTTCGGGCGAGTTTGCTATTGACCGAAAATATGATGCCGTACTCCGTGACCGGCGAAGCGCGTTCGCCGCCGCGACGCAGACGCGAAAGGCGGTACACACCACCATGATTACCACATTCGGCGTTAAAAGAAACGAATACAAAGGAGCGGTTCAGTCAGAGGTCACCATAGACGATTTGTTCTCGTAGCGCAGCGCCTTCACCCGATGAACTCCCGAATAACGGAGTCTTGCGGCACGGCGGTTTCGTTTTCGATTTTTTTGAAGAAGCGCAGCAGGTCGAGCAGGCGCACCGCGTCGCCGTATTCGTCCATGCTCGGGGTTATTCCAGCCAGCAATTTTTCCGCGTGCGCGCGCAGCACGGGCAGCTCGTAGAGCAGCGCGGAATTGAAGATCGCGTCCGCGCCGCCGTAGTAGGGGAATACGTGGATGTTCTCGCCGCGCCGCACCTTCAGCCATGTGCGGATGGTTTCCCTGGCCGAGTTGCCGCGCGTCCTGTAGTCCCTTATTATGCGCCGGATCAGGCGCACGTCCGTAGTCGGTATGCGGTTGTGGTCGTCAAGGTTTATCTGCGTCAGCGGGCTGATGTATATTCTGTATTTGTCGCCGTCAGGCAGCCCCGCGGACATGGCGGGGTTCAGGGCGTGCAGCCCTTCGATGAGTATCGGCTGTCCCTCGCCGAGCTTCGTCACGCGCCTGCCGAATATTTTTCGCCCCGCGAGGAAGTCGAACGTCGGCAGGTCGACGGCATCGCCCGCCAGCAGTGAATTGATATTGTCCGTGAACAGGCGGATGTCCATCGCGCCCAGCCCCTCGAAATCGGGTTCGCCGTTTTCGTCTAAGGGCGAATGCTCGCGCTCCACAAAATAATCGTCGGTGCCGAGGTAGAGAGGTGCGTGTCCATGCTGCGAGATTTTTTCGATGAGCCGTTTCGCGGTCGTGGTTTTGCCCGAGGACGACGGGCCCGCGAGAAGCACGACGCGCTTTTTGCGGGACAGCACCTGCTCTGCGATGTCCTCTATCTGCGCGGCGTGCATGCGCTCCGACAGCCGGATGATTTCGTCCGCCAGCCCCTGCTCGATTTCCTCGTCAAGGTCGCCCGCGTACCTGAGCCCGAGACCGCGCGCTATCGACCACCCATGCTCGAAAGCCTTGTATAGCTTGTCGTTTGGCGGCACGACAGGAAGCCTGTCCGGTGCGGACGGGTGCGGATATCGCAGCAAGACGCCGCCGCCGTATGGCGCGAGCCCGAACAGGTTCAGCCCGCCCGCGCTCCCAAGCATCTGCCCGAAGAAAAAATTGTGGTAGCCGCCGATTTCGTACACGGCGATATAGTGTACGTCGGTCGCGTATTTCAGCAGGGCGAGGTGCTCGCGCGAACCCTTGGTTTCCTTTTCCAATAATTTGAGCACATCGCGCCTGTTAGAGATTTTGCATTGAATCGGAGTGTCGCTTTTGACGTACTCGCGCATCTTTTCTTCTATTAGATGTATCTGTTCGGCCGTGACGGGGTTTTCGGAGTCAATCTCCGTGTAAAGGCCCGAGGTGAGCGAATTGAAAACCGTGACCCTCGCGCCCACCACGTCGCGCACCGCTTTCAGGTAGACGAAGGTCAGCGTCCGCTGATAGATACGCTCGGGAGGCTCCGCGCCGCCGTCCGCAACGAGGAATGCCGCCGCATCGCCAGCCGCTGCCGCCATTCCGTTTTCATGCAAATTATTTTCCATTCTTTGATTGTACCACATCGCCGTCGGGCGCGATATTTCCGGTTATTTTATGTTATACTTTTATCACCGCAGAAGTAAAGACAATCCCTTGGTTCAAGGGCGATGGAATAAGGAGAATAAGGAGAGAGAAATTGAGCGAGAAAAAATATTTTCATCCGGACATGGAGTGCGCGGATTTGGAAACCATGCGCTCCCTGCAAAACGAGAGGCTGGTGCGCGCGGTTCGGCACGCATACGACAATGTGGCGCCGTACCGCGAGAAGT
>JAIRPQ010000038.1 GCA_031256875.1 Eubacteriales Family XIII. Incertae Sedis bacterium
CGTATCGCCGGTGCGCTCCGACGGCGGGGTATCCTTATATATGGCTTTCAGCACGTCCAGCCGTTTCCCGTCCAGGCCGGAGTCCTCCGAAAGATACACGCCCCCCGCAGCTTCGCCGCTGCCGGAACCCGAGCCGCCCGAGCCTGAACCGCCCGCACCCACGCCGCATTCCGAGCCGCCCGCCTCGCCCGAGCCTGAACCGCACGCACCCACGCCGCCACCCGAGCCGGCCGCATGGCGTTCCTGCCCATCCCCCGCAAAGCGCACGCCAGTTTTCAGCCAGCCCTGAATCTGTGACGCCACTTCCATGGCGCGAACCACGGCAAGCGCACCAGGCTCGTCATCGCCGATGCCGCAGAAAAAAACGCGCTCGCCCACGTCCGCGCCGCCCACGCCGTTCCTTCCATCGGCGCGGTCAACACCGCCCATTCCACCGTTCCCGCACAGTCCGCCAACGCCCCCCGTCACGCCGCTGCCGTCCGCGCCGCCCACAGGCAGCACTACGGCATCGTACCCGTCCAGCTCTGAAATATCCTTGACCTCATGCCCTGTGACAATCTCGCATTTCGCCGCTTCGAGCCGCTCCATTATTTGCGGCAGGTATGTCTCCGCGGCGAATCCCTCGGCGAGCCTTCCACTCAGCTCGCCGTCCTTCTCAAAGAGCTTCACGCTGTAGCCCGCCGAGCCGAGCAGCAAAGCCACAGCCGCGCCCGACAGCCCGCCACAGGCGACAGCCACGGACTTGCCCTGCTCGGGTATGCTGTATCTCTTTGGCGGCTCGGCGCCGAACTCGATAGCGGCCTTCTCCAGCTGCCCGATTCGGATAGGCCCGTCGATATCTCCGCGGAGACATATCCCCTCGCAGGGACGCTCGCACAGCTCATGCACTATCTCGGGGAACAGCAGCTTTTCCGACAGCATCCTGTACGCAGACGAAAAGCGCCCCGAGGAAACGCGCTCGGCGAAGGCACAGACATCCAGCCCAAACGGACATACAGCCTGGCACGGCGGCGGAGCGTCGTTGAAGCAGGCATCTATTTCCGCTCCCATATTTAGCGAAATCACGCGCCCGCTTACAGGCTTCGGGCGCGTGACTTCATGTTTGTTTTCCTTGTTTTCCGAGTCTCTCACATCATTTACATTATACTATACTTTTCCGAAAACGATGGCCACCCGCGTTATTCTACAATATCTGCTCCATGTCGTCCGCCGAGCCTATCGGATTGGCGGCTATTTCGTCCAGCTTGTCGTACAGCGTCGAACCGAGGAAGTACGGCTCCTGCGTGAACTCCTCGCCGCGAGCTATCGCGTCCAGACGAGCCTTGACCTTCTCAGGCGACGCGGGCAGGTCGAGAATGCGGACACCCGTGGCGTTGTAGATGGCGTTCAGCACCGCTACATGGCCGGCGGACTGGAAGCCCTCGCAGCACCCGACCGAACCGAACGGCGTCGGATATTTCTCGCGCGGCCCTTCGCAATCGACCGCTTCCAAATCGTCCGTGATGTCGCTGCAATAGCGGAACCCGCACCTGACGAGATTGTTGTGCTTCTCGTCGTCGATGTACTGGTCGGAGAGTGCCCACCCGATGGAATGCGCCAGCGCGCCGAAAGCCTGGCCGTCCACGGCCTGCTTGCTGCCGACCTGACCTATGTCGTAGAACACCTTCATCGAAACCACATCCGTCTTGCCCGTGGCCAGCTCCGTCGCGGTCTCGGCGAGGAACACCATATAGCTGTATACGACCGTGGGCTTGCCCTTGCCCGTGTTCGGGTCAAGCTGCTGCGTGATGTCCGTGGTGTCGTACACGCCTAGATGCTTGGTGTCTATGCCTTCCGCGACCATCTCGTCATATGTACGGTACGTCCCGTCGGCTTTCTTCATAGCTTCGAGCAGCTTGTTCGCCGCGTCAATTATTGCCATTCCTGCCATGTAATGTGAACGGTTCGCGCCCGCAGGCCCCGTGATGGGCGTCTGAATCGGGATGTCGTTCTGCACCTGGCTGAAATCCGTGTAATCAAGACCGAGCGGACGGAGCGCTTCATGCGCGAGGACGAGCGCACCCACGTCAGAGCCCTGGCCCTGGTCCTCCCAGGAATGGTAAATGGTAATCTTGTTCTGCGCGTTCAGCTCCAGCGCGACCTCTGCGTGGTCCCCTGGGCCCGCGCTCGTATGGTATCCGCCAAGAGCGATGCCCACGCCGTATTTTACTGCGTCCGTGCTGGCAGCCTCGGCGCGCTTCTTGAACTCATCGTATGCGGGCTTCGCCTTGTCCATGATGCCCTTGAAATGGTACTCGGAATATTCCCACTGGTTGATATTCGTCTCGCCCGGCTCCGCGAGGTTCTTGTAGCGGAAGTCGAACGGATCTATGCCGGCCTTGTACGCGAGCATGTCCACGATGGGTTCGGACATCGTGTAGGACTGGCTGTTACCGTAGGAGCGATATGCCGTGCCGTATGTCTGGTTCGAGAAACACGCGCGTACGAGTGCGCGGACATTGGGCGTGTGATAACCAAAGAGCGGGAACCTCGCGCCGATGAGAGCCAGCGAGTCGGCCATCTCCGAATAGGCGCCGTGGTCATACATGAGGTCGTACTCGGCGGCCGTTATCTTGCCGTCCTTGTCGCAGCCCAGTCTCATATTCGAATAGGACGCCGACCTCTTGCCCGCGTACCAGTTGGTCTCCTCCCAGCTCATCGTGAGCGTGACAGGACGCTCCGTCGCGAGCGCGCAGGCCGCGGCCATACCCGAAATGACGGGGGACAGAGTGGAACCGAAGCTCGCGCCCGTCGGGTTCTCTATCATGCGCAGCTTGCCGTCCTCCAGCCCCAGCCCCGGGGCCAGCGTAATCAGCCCGAAGATAAGCGCCAGCGTCTTGCTCTGCACCGTCACAAGCCCGTCCTCGTCGATATACGCCTGAACCGTTTCAGGCTCCATTACCATATGCGGCTGGCTCGTGCTGTACATGCTGCCTTCGACAACGTATTCGGAGCCGTCTAGAACGTCCCTCACATCATCGCCCTTGATGACGGGAACGCTGACAAATTCGTTGGGTATTCCCGCGTGAATCGACTCGGCATTCGGCGCTACCGCCTCGGGGCCGGTCATGTACGGCGGCAGGATGTCGAGCTCCACCTTGACCTTTTCCGCGGCGGCGCGCGCTTCGGAGCGCGAGTTCGCGGCCACGACCGCCACCACGTCGCCATAGCGGAAAATCTTTTCGTCGTTGATGATGGGGCGCTCGAAACCGTCGCCCTTGCAGCGCGGCCAACCGAGCGGGAACATGATGCGATTCGTGCCCTTGATATCCTTCGCCGTGACGACCTTCACGACGCCCGGCATCTTCTCCGCTTCGGAGAAGTCTATATTCTTTATCTTCGCGTGGTGCGCCTTGCCCTGCACGATGGCGAGGTGCAGCGTTCCGTCGGGCATCTTCATGCCGATGTCGTCGCCGTAGTCGCACGTGCCTGTCGCCTTCGCGAGCGCCGCCGGACGCGGTACCATCGTACCATAAATCTTGCCGTCAGTCGGGGTCTTGAAGGAGATATCGTCCATGGTCTTTTCGCCGCGCATGACGGCCGCGGCTTCCATCACGCAGTCCACCAGCGGCTTCCACCCCGTGCAGCGGCACGCGTTCTTGTTCTTCGTGAACCAGTCGCGCACTTCCTCGCGCGTCGGGGACGGGTTTTCCTCGAGCAGCTTGTACGACGAAACGATGAACCCGGGCGTACAGAATCCGCACTGGACGCCGCCGAACGTAATCCACGCCTGCTGCAGCGGGTGCAGCTTTTCGGGAGTGCCGATGCCCTCTATAGTCGTGATTTTGCTGAACTCCGGAACGGTGCTGATTTTCTTCACGCAAGACCGCACGAGCTTTCCGTCGACTATTACGTTGCACGCCCCGCATAGCCCTACACCGCAGCCAACCTTCGTGCCCGTGAGTCCAATGCGCCGGATCACGTCCGCGAGCGTGTCCGTTTTCGGGTTGCACACGATGATTCGATCGGCGCCGTTGATATTGAGCCAAATCTTTCTCAGTTCCATAACAGTCCTCCTCATTGTTACTGCATCAATTTACCACACAAAATTACTGCACAAAAATGTTGTTACGATAACATTCTATACACAGCGCAGTCCGGTGTCTTGTATATTATGGACTATATGATTTATGGACTATATGATTTCGCGGCCGTCAATTTTTCCAATACACGGCCGGCTGGGATGCATTATGGTGTAATAATCACGCCGCGCCGCCGTCGGCATCGGCACAGGCAGCGAAGGACTGCAAAGGTCCGTCCTTCTGCATTCGGCGGCATAGATGCGGACGGCAAAATGAATCGGTTTGCGGCAACATGAGCGAAAGAACGAGGTGACAAAATGGATTCAAAGAAAAAATGGGCATATCTGGCGGTCGGCACCGTCATGCTGCTTTTCATCGGGCTTATCTACGGGTGGTCCATTTTCAGCAAACACCTGGGCGCGATATTCACGGACTGGGACAAAACGCAGCTGCAACTGCCCTTCACGCTCTCGATGGTTTTCTTCTGTCTCGGCGGGTTCACGTCCGGCATCCTCACGAAAAAAATCCAGAACAGATACGTCGCGCTCATCTCGGCGGTCTTCCTTTTCTGCGGCTTCTTCCTGCTGTCGCATATGCTGGACACAGGCAACCCGAGCGGCAGCATCGTCATGCTCGATATATTCTACGGGGTCTTGAACGGGTTCGGCGTCGGTCTCGCGTACAATGCCATACTGAGCGCGGTAACGCCCTGGTTCCCGGGCAGAACGGGCATCGCTTCGGGCATACTGCTGATGGGCTTTGGCGTGGGTGCGCTCGCGCTCGGGGGACTTGTCACGAGCCTGGTGGAATCCATCGGCATGTTCCGGACGTTTTCTGTGCTGGGGTCCATGGTCGCGGGCGTACTCGCCATAGGCTCGATATTTCTGCGCAAGCCGGATGCCCCGCTGCGGCCTGCGGCGGGCGTATCCGAAAAGCAGCGCACGGCGGGCGAAAACGCGGAGAATAATGCCGATAATAAAGCGGCCAATAACGCGGCCGGCGTCTCCGGCATTGCCGGCGGGCAGAAGGATTTCACGCTCGGCGAAGCGACCCGCACACCTGTGTTCTGGCTGTTCTTCGTGTGGAATATCCTCATCGCGTCGGGCGGGCTGCTCGTCATTGGCAGCGCCGCGCAGATAGCCGAATCCTTCGGCGCGGCAGCGGTGCTGGGGCTCATCGTATCGGTGTTCAACGGCGTAGGCAGGCCCGTCAACGGCACGTTCTACGACACGCTCGGCAGAAAAAAAGCCATGGTGTTCAATACCTTCGTCATGCTCGGCGGCGGGCTCGCGCTGCTAGGCGGCGTGATGACCGGCAGCGCGGTGTTCGTGTTCATCGGTCTGCCGCTCATCGGCATCAGCTACGGCGGCTCGCCCGCGCTGCTCTCCGCCGCGACAGCAGGATTTTTCGGGCAGAAGAACTACGCGGTGAACTTCGCCGCCGCGACATTCTGCCTAGCGCCCGCGGCCGCTATCGGCCCCATCATAGCCAGCAAGCTCCAGGAGAGCGCGGGTGGTGCCTATCACACTACGTTCGCAATGATTATCATACTGGCGCTGCTGGCCTTCGCCATCAATGCCGCGCTGTCCGCAGCGGCAAAAAGGACGGGCCTAGAATAAGGTCCGTCCGCTGCATTTACCGGCTATTCGCTCCAACGCCCTATATTGTCAATGTGGACAGCGGAATGACGTTCACTCCGTCCTTGCGTCTGTGGGCAAAACCGTTTCCGGTTATTATGTTCAGCGAAGCGGGTGCGCCCATTTTTTTTGTATCAACTCTATCCGCGAAAGCAGTCAGGCTATCCGCCGCGTCATCGGCGGAGCCTATGCTCAGCTTTACTTCGAAAGCAGCCCATGTTCCATCCTGCCATTCAACTATCGCGTCAGTTTCGAGACCCGATGAGTCTTTATAGTGATACAATCTGCCATCGTGTGCATCGGCATATATTCTAAGGTCCCTGACAGCAAGCGATTCAAACAAGAACCCAAAATAGTTCAAATCAGCCAATAGCTTATCTATCGACAACCCAAGCGCGCCAACAGCAATCGAAGGGCATGCAAAATGACGCTTCGGGGTTTTGCGGAGCGCATGGGATGACCTGATATGTGCTCCCCACGCGGGCAATGCCTCATATATCATAAGCCTGTCCAATACGTCCAGATACTCGGCTACAGTTTCCTCGCCCACAGGGGAATCGTCTCCTCCGGTATCCCTGGCGAGTGATGTCACAGTTGAAATTGTTGCGATATTTCTGGAAAGCGACTGCAACAGTCTCCTGACTTTTATGGGATCCCTTTTCTTGTCGGATACCCTGCTGACATCCACCTCGGAAATCAGCGATACGTAGTCCTGCATAAATCTGAGGCCGCCTTTTGCATCCACATCAATCAGGCTTGGCCAACCGCCAAGCGTGATTTTTTCCGCAAGCTCTCCCAAATCAAATTCCACGGTTTCTGATTCAGGAATGCTTCCCTTCATAATTTCATCAAGACTGACTTCCCCCGTGGACCATTCACGTTCGAACAGCGACATTGGGCGCATACGCATCACAGAAAACCGCGCCGCGCCGGAATGCAGTTTCGCCCTTTCCTCCGGATTCGCCGAACCGGTCAATATAAATTGTCCCTTTGCCTTTCTGTCATCCACAGCTCGCCTGACATAATTCCATATCTGAGGATATTCCTGCCATTCGTCAATGAGCCTTGGCGTTTCCCCGACCAAAACAGATTCGGGTTCTATCTCCATACGCAGCCTTGCATTGTTGTCGGTATCAAGATGCACCAAGCTTTTGGCTTGCTGCTTTGCCGTTTCAGTTTTCCCGCTCCCTTTTGGCCCTTCCAGAAGCACCGCGCCGGCGCTTTGCAGACGCTGCCCCATTATGTCATCGGCAAATCGTTTTAGATATCTCACGTGGATACTCAGCTCCTTATTTCACTAAGCGGCAGTTTACAAATAATATTATACACCACCAACCGGAGAAATGTAAGCGTTTCAACCGGTGATTTGTAAGGTTTTCAACAGGATAATTGTAAACAATTTTCTTCCAATTTTGTATTTATTTATGGTACGCTTCGCCGCACGTGAAATCTTACCTTCGATATAATCACGGAACAATTCAACAATACCCTGCGTGGGAACAAATCCCTCAAACATATTTGAGCCGATTGCGCTCGCTGACAAAGCACGATAGGACTTTCATATTTCCTCCCAAAAAATCAGCGGGGAATTTCCCCGCTTTCGGTGGACCTGGGTCACTGACCAGTCCGAACAGCATACCGCTGTTCTTATATTGGTATTATATACCCTTGAGATTTTTTTGCCAAAATTTCCGAGAGCGCAGGTGCGCAGCCTCTATTTGGTTGCGAATGCCAAGCGACGGATGTTACAATAACTGGTATGAGTTATTGCTATTTCGATGAATCAGGACAAATCGGCGGGGATACCACAAAGCCCAATGTTTCAGCAGGCTTCTATTGTGCGTTAGTCGTTGTGGACAACCCTAAGGCATTGGGGCGGTGTGTCAAGAAAACTGTAGGCGGGTTCTCCCAAAAGCAGCTTGAAAAGTTCAGCGGCACGCTCCACGCATATAGGGAACTCGACAAAACGCGTCTGCGGCTGCTTGGGCACGTGGCCAAAACCGATGTGCG
>JAIRPQ010000111.1 GCA_031256875.1 Eubacteriales Family XIII. Incertae Sedis bacterium
CCGGAGGCGATGCGGCGCTCGCCGCCACTGACATATATGGCTCCCGTTTCCGTAAGCATGGCGTCCGTCTTGGCGCCGGCCGGCGCGGACAGTATGTAGACGCGCGACCGCCGCCCAGCCGCGGCTTCGCCCACCATCAGCCGCATGTCGATGCCGTATTTGTCCGATATCATGGATTTGTATCTTCTGGCGATAGCGGCGTTTTCAGTGGCGAGTTTCAGGCCCATCCCCGTGCTTTTCGCGCCCGCCCCCGCGAGCCCGCCATGGGACGCGGAGATGGTAACCGAGCCGCAGGCTCTGACGAAGCCCGCTATCTCAGCGGCAACGCAGCAAGCGTGGGCGTTGTCGGCATGGGCTATCTCGTTCTTTACGTCTGTGGCAAATGAATCAGCCATGACTGCTCACGCGCCCCTCGCCGCGCCGCCCATCAGTCGTGCCCCAGGATGTGGTTGCGCGTCAGCGTCCTTATCACGTAGGCTGCCGCGTCAGCGTCGTGCTTGATATACCCGCGCTGCATGTCTATGAATCCACCTTCGATGATGGATACGCCGTGCGCCCGAAGCGCTTCCCTATCGCTGTCCGAAGCCAGAATCTGCGCGGCGCCGCCGTTCGTGTATTTAAGGATATCGTCTTCGGGCAATTTTTTGTCGTTGATAAGTATGTGGTCGAGCGTCCCCGCGTCCATGTAGTTGAACAGCGTATCCACGTGCTTTGACAGGCTCATGCCGTCGGTCTCCCCCGGCTGTGTCATGACGTTTGCCACATAGATTTTGATGGCGCGGGACTGTGACAGCGCGTCCCTCATGCCCGGCGCGAGCAGGTTCGGCACCACGCTCGTATACAGGCTGCCAGGCCCGATGACTATCGAGTCGGCCTCCATGACCGCGCGGCGCGCCGATTCTGATATCCTGGCGCCGCCCGATTCGAGGAACACGTCGGCGATGTGGGACTCCTCGCTTCTGACCACCTTCGGTATCTGCGATTCGCCTATGACTATGCTGCCGTTCTCCAGCTCCGCGCATAGCACCATGCGTTCCTCGCTGACGGGAATCACCTTGCCCTTCACCTTCAGGAAGTCACTGATGCGCTCGATTCCGCGCTCGAAATTGCCGTATATGTCTGCCGCGGCCGCGAGTATCAGATTGCCGACGCTCTGGCCTTCGAGCCTGCCTTCGGAAAATCTATACGCGAGTATTTCCCTCATGCCCGTCTCGTCCCCCGCGAGCGCGAGCAGACAGCTCCTGATATCGCCGGGGGGCAGCATTCCGAGATCTTCCCTGATGGTGCCGCTCGACCCGCCATCGTCCGCCACCGACACGACAGCAGTCAGCGCGACATCCTCGATATTCTTAAGTCCGCGAAGCAGTACCGAAAGCCCCGTACCACCGCCTATTACTGTAATTTTCACCATTTAGAACCATCTCCTTGCCGCTAAAACATTGCTCCTCGATTCTCTGCGCCCTGTGCGCTTGCCGGCAGACGATAAGTGCGAACCTGCACGGCAGACGCGGGCACGACTTCACAGGTCGCGGTGCTTCAACACCGCTTCCTCGTTATTCTTTTTTAGGCGCTCGTACACCATTATCGCGGTGGCTACCGAGCGGTGCTGGCCGCCGGTGCATCCGAACGAGATATTCAGGCTGTTCTTGCCCTCCCTGATGAACGCCGGCTTCAATTCTTCGAACATGTCCACGATGGAGTCTATGAAGCGCTCCGTTTCGGGGGCGCGCATGACGTACTCGCGGACGCGGCGGCTCTTTCCCGTCAGGTTTTTCAGGCTGTCGACATAGAACGGGTTCGGGATGAAGCGCATGTCCAGCACGATGTCCGCTTCGGCGGGTATCCCGTATTTGTAACCGAACGACTGAATGAGCACCTTGAACCCGCTCGTTCCCTCGTCGTCTCCCAGCGCCCGATTTATCGCCGTAGCAAGGTCCGCGTTCTTCAGTTCGCTCGTGTCTATCGCGCAGTCCGCCACACGCCTGATGGGTTCGAGCGCGGCGCGTTCGGTCTCTATCGCTTCCGCATACGTCCTGCCCGCGCCGAGCGGGTGCGACCGCCGATTCTCGCTGAACCTCCGGATGAGCACCTCGTCGCGCGCGTCGATGAATATTATTTTATAATTGATGCCACGGTCTTTCAGGTCTTTCAGATTCTCGCGCAGCTCGCCGAAAAACTCGCCGCCCCTGATGTCCGTGACGAAGGCCGCCTTCCTCACCTTCTGCTTGCTGCGGGCGATAAGGTCGACAAAGCTCCCGATAAGGCTCGGCGGCAGGTTGTCTATGCAGTAGTAGCCGTGATCCTCAAGGTGCCTGATAGCGTGGCTCTTGCCCGAGCCGGACAGCCCCGTGATGATGATGATATCCATGTTTACGTCCTTCGTCTTTTTCATTCGTCCTGTTCGATAATTTTCAAGTTCACGACCCGCGAGGGCTCCAGCCCCGCTTCAATAATAAGGTCAACGGCCGAGCGGAAATCGCCGACGCGGTGCGGGACGTGGGCATCGCTGCCGATAATGAAGCTGACGCCATATGCCGCCATGTCCATTATATCAGCAGGAGCAAGCGAGCGGTGGCTTGTGTTGAGTTCGACGAGCGTGCCTGTCTCGGTGCAGACTGCCGCAATCTCTTTCAGGTCCACCGGCGATTTGTCCCCCGGGTGTGTGAGCGCGTAGACATTGTTGCTTCTCAGCGCCCGCACCACATCTCGGGTGTTTTTCGCTGCAAGCCCGCGCGTGCCGCTGCCCTGCGGTGTCACGAAATTCTCGAAGCTGCGCCACATGGAAGCCAATGGTTTTTTGCCGACCGCGCCGTAGTGATATCCCGCGAGAACATAGTCTAGAAGCCCGAGGTCGTCGGGATGTATATCCAGCGCGCTGCCGCCTCCCATAATATTCGCTTCAACGCCGAGCTGTATTTCGATATCGGGATACGCCTTTTTCAGCGCGTCCACCTCGCACCTCATGGCGGCCAGCTTTCTCCGGCTCACGCCGAACCCGATATGCGCGGGCCCGTGGTCGGATATGCCTATACGCTCCAGCCCGAGCGCCAGGGCCGCTTTCACATTGTCTTCGATAGAGCCCTTGCCGTGCGAATAGCGCGTGTGCGTATGCACGTCAAACGCGATGCCGTATGTCTTTCCGCCCACGCTGTATGCAGCTTTGTGCGCGGCATCCGCCGCTGTTCCTGCCGGCATCATTAAACGTCTTCCCCGATAATGCGCGGCTCGGGTTCAAGCTCATGCCCGCTTTCCGCCCTTACCGCGTCCTGCACTCTCCGCATGAGCGCGAGCACGTCCGACGCCTTCGCGCCGCCCGTGTTCACGATGAAACCCGCGTGCTTTTCGGAGACCATCGCGCCGCCGCAGGACAGGCCTTTCAGCCCCGCCCGCTCGATAAGCGCGCCAGCGAACGCCCCCGCGGGGCGCTTGAAGAAGCTACCCGCGCTCGGCATGTCCATTGGCTGCTTGGAATTGCGCCGTTTCGCCAGCTGCCTCATTTTTGATTTTATGGAATCTATATCCTTGCGTTTCAGGCTGAACATTACGGACAGTATGATGTATTCATCATGCGCCTGGAATATGCTCGAACGGTAGCCGAGCCGCATTTCGTACACGCTTATCGTCCTTACGATATGCGCGGCGCGGTCGTATACGCGCGCCCGCGTGACCACCTGCGACATTTCACCGCCATAGGCGCCCGCGTTCATGAATAGCGCGCCGCCGACAGTGCCCGGGATGCCCGACATAGGCTCCAGTCCCGACAGCCCCTTCTGCGCCGCGTATTTCGCGACAGCGGCAAGCTGCGCACCCGCGCCCGCGGTCAGGGAATTGCTGTCCATGTCAGAGGATATGGCGTCCATATCCTTGCCGATTTGGAGGACTGCGCCCCGTATGCCGCCGTCCCTCACGACAATGTTCGTGCCCGCGCCCATGATATGGCACGGGATTTGACGCTCGTCCAGCAGACACAGCGCTTCCATCAGGGAAACCTCGTCGCGCGGCCGCAGATAGAGGTCCGCGCTCCCGCCGACCCGCATGGAGGTATGCAAATACATTGGCTCACGGACACTGACCCGCGAGCCGCCCAAAATTTTTTTCAATTCCGCCGATAATTTTTCCATGCCGTTTTCTTTCATTTATTAGATTATATCATAGAACGCAAATATGCCCCCGCTTCGATAGCCGGATATGAGCAGCCAGCTATGAACCACCGGAAATGTGGCGTTCAGAGCGCCTAGATAATACCTCCCAGGCGCCCATAATCGCGCGGCTTATGGTATAATAGTCACGAATCCTGGAGTTCGCGTTTGGGCTATGTATTAATCCTACTGTATTAATACGGGGACGCCGGAGTCACGCCGCGGCTGTCGGGCCGGCTTTGACCGGAGGGCAAATGCGGGGCGCAGGCGACCCACTTACCGGTGGTAAGGTATTAATATTCAGTCCGACGGCTCTCTGGGATTTTTTTATTTTCGCCGCGAATCGGATTCGCCGAACGCCGCGCCTATTGCTGCTCTGGCGAGAATGTGCAGTTTCCTGTGCTGCCTACTATTATTGTTCCGCGCTTGATTTTCTGTTTCTTCAAATCGCTCATGACTATCTTAACCTTTTCGAGCCCGCCCGCAACATCGTCCAGCTTGCCCTTGACGCTCAGCGTGTCCGTGACGTACGCCACTATGTCTATGTCCGATACGGCTACGCGATGGAAGTTTAGACCTGATTTCGCGCCGGAGCGAATCAGCTGCACGATATCCGCCAGAAGTATGCCGCGCTTCGGCTTCACCGCCGAGCCTGTCACGATGCCTTTCAAATCGATGCCTTCGATAACAGGCAGATCCGGAGCTTCGTCCACGGTATTCAGCACGATGCCCGACCAATCCAGCACGACGAATCTGCCGTCGGCGGCAATCAGATAATCCTCCGTCCGCTCCTTGATGGAAATGGCCACCGTGTCCGGCAATTCGCGGCTTATCTGCGCGACCGCGATATATGGATCCTTTTCAAGCCTTTTCGCCGCTTCGCCCATTTTCGTGCGCCAGAGGTTATCGCCCTTCTTGATGCCGGACATTTCGGCTATTTTGTAGTCTGTGAAATGACGCCCTGTTGACTCGACCGTGATGTCCTTGATCGCGAATAAGCCTGACATCGCCAAGAGGAACACTCCGGCGACCGCAAGGATGAATATAAATACATTCAGGAAGAAATGCTTTTTCTTTCTTCTCTTTCGGTGAGGCCCCTGCGCCGCGTCGCCCGCCTGCTTCCTTGGGCGCGTCGGGCGCATCGGTCTGCCGGACAAACTTCTCTGCGGCTCCTGCACCTGTTCGCCAAACTCGCGGCGATCGTCCGGTTCTTCCTGTTCCGGCTCGCCGATGCCGTACTGCGGCTCTTGCTCGTCAATACCGTACTGCGGCTCTTGCTCGTCAAATTCGTACCGGTGTTCCTCCTCGTCAATTCCGTACCGGCGCGCCGCATCGTCGGGTTCATCCAGCCCACGCTCGCCCGTCGCGGGCTCCGAACCTGCCGCGTACGTTTCTCCAATGCCTGTTTCTCGCTCGTCTGCCATAGCCGCAACCTACGTCTTTCCGACGCGCCCCACTATCTCGTCGTATATCGCATCCGTCGCGCCCGGCCGACCCAGCGACGCGGCGGCCTGGGACATCGTGTTCAGAGCATCCTTGTTTGCTTTCAGCTTAGATATCTCCTCCGACAGCAGCGTCGGCGTCAAGTCCTTTTCTTCAATAATAATGGCCGCGCCCTTGTCAGACAGCGTTTTCGCGTTGTGGTACTGATGGTTGTTGGTCACGTTTGGTGACGGTATCAGAATGGACGCGCGCCCCATTACCGCTATTTCGGAGACTGTCAGCGCGCCGCTGCGACCCACGATGAGATCCGCGGCCGCGTAGTATTCGTGTATCGCTTCCGTGTAGTCGATGACCCGCACCTTGCCGCCGCCCACTAAGCCCGCGCCGTCAAGCCTGCGGCTCATGTCAAAATACGACCGCTTGCCCGTTATGAAAAAAATGTCTATGCTTCGCATATCCTCTACACCGGTGAGCATGTCGCAGACCACTTCGTTAATCCTGTCCGCGCCCTGGCTTCCTCCGAAAACCAGCACCGCCATGTCCCTGTCGCCCAGCCCGAGCTTCTCGCGGTAGTTCATGGCGCCGGCAGTGATGAAACCTCGCCTTACGGGGTTGCCCGTGACCTTGACATTCCTCGACTTCGGGAAATGTTCGCGGGACTCCTCGAACGCGACGAATATCTCGTCGGCATATTTCGCCGCCATCCTGTTCGCCATGCCCGGAAGCACGTTCTGCTCGTGTATGAAGGTGGGTATGCCCATCTTCGAGGCTTCGCGTATGACCGGCCCGCCGACGTATCCGCCCGTCCCGATAACAGCGTCCGGCCCGAACTCCGTCAATATCTTTTTTATCTGTATGCTGCATATCGCCAGATCCTTCATGACGCCGACATTCTTCAGCATATTCCTGCGGTCAAATCCGCGCGCGGGTATGGTACGCAGCCCGTAGCCGGACGCGCTGATTATATCCGAGCTGACCTCTTTGTCCGCGCCTATGAACAGGATTTCCGAGCTTTCGTTCCTGCGTTTTATCTTATCCGCGACGGCGAGCGCGGGATACAGATGCCCGCCCGTCGCGCCTCCTGCCAATATCGCCTTCATCTGTGGTTCTCCCTGACATCAAACTTAGCGCCGCCCATGCCGAATCCTGCGCTGCCGGCCTTAATCCACTCGCGGCGAACCCCGCCGCCGAACCCGCAGCCCGACGCGTATCCACGCCCGCCAAGATTTTCATCAAGGCGTTCGCCCAGATCCTCATCGCTTGATTCCTTTGATTCCGCGTGCGCGGCGAGAGCCGCTTTCCGCGCCGATGCCCGTGATACGCTTAGCAACACGCCCATCGCCGCCATGGTGATGAGAATCGCGTTGCCGCCATAGCTGATGAACGGCAGCGTGACTCCGGTAGGCGGCATCAGCGATGTGACCACCGCGATGTGCATGATCACCTGCAAGGCCATCCATATGGTTATACCGGCGGAAACGAGCATGCCAAATCGGTCGGGCGCGTTGATGGACACGAGCGCGCATCTCCAAAGCAGAAACAGGAAGGCCGCCAATACCGCGAGGCATCCTATGAATCCAAGCTCCTCGCCTATTATCGCAAAAATGAAATCGTTGTTCGCTTCGGGCAGATACAGGGCTTTCTGGATGCTCCTGCCCGGGCCCACGCCCGTGACGCCGCCCGCACCGAGCGCCAACAGCGCCTGGACGTTTTGGTAGAACGCATCCTGCGCGTCGGAAAACGGATCGAGAAACCCCGTGAACCGCTTGTAGTGCTCGCCGTCGGGATTCATCTGAATCAGCGCGTATACGCCGATGGAGCCTAATGCGATGGTCAGCGCCAGATACCTCTTGGGATTTCCGGCTATGCACGCGAGTATCACCACTATGCCGCATACGATGATGGCGGTCGACAGGTTTGGCTGTTTGATAATCAGCACAAAATATGCCACCACCAATACCATTATTGGAATATACGCCTGCTTGAAGGATGTGGCGATGTCGCTTTTCTTCGTGAACATCCACGCGACGAAAAAGATGGCGGTTATCTTCGCTATCTCGCCGGGCATTATCGTGACCGGACCCACCTGAATCCACCGCCCCGCGTTGTTCAGGTCCGTGCTGACGCCCGGCACGAGCACGGCCGCAAGCAGCAGCAGACCCAGCACCATGAGCGGCATGGCCAGCCTATAGTAGATCCTGTACGGCACGTGTGAAAGCAGCACCATGACGGCGATACCGCCCGCGGCCCATTTTGATGTCTGTATCAGGTAATAATACGGGTCTTTTATGGCGGGGTTGTCCATGGTGCTGTAATAGCTCGCGCTGAACACCATGACGATGCCGAACAGCACCAGCCCGATGACCGTGATAGTCAGCAGGAAATCGGGCTGCCCTTTCAGTGCCCGTCTATCCCCTGCCGGACTTTCATTCGGCACGCGCGGTCCGTGTGGCTCGCGTTTTTTCTTCAATACACGTTTTTCCTTCAAATCATCAATTCCTTTACCGCTTTCTTAAAATGTTCTCCCCTCTCCTCAAAGCACGAATACATATCCCAGCTCGCGGATGCCGGCGACAACAGTACCGTATCGCCCGCTTCGGCCAGCTCGAATCCGAGCCTTACGCATTCGTCCATGCCGCCGCAGATGGTCGCGTCCGTGAACCCTTCCTCCGCCGCCTCCATGCGAAACCTCTCCGCGGTCGCGCCCATCAGCAGCAGATGCTTCACCTTGCCGCCAAAGCCCCTGACGAACGGGCGGAAATCGGACTTCTTGTCGTAGCCCCCCGCGATGAGCAGGATGCCCGCGTCGGACGCTTCGATGGCCTTCATCGACGCGTCGGGGTTCGTGCCTTTCGAGTCGTTCACAAATCTCACGCCGTCTATGGTAGCGACGTGCTCCATGCGGTGCTCTACGCCCTTGAACGACCTGAGCGCCTCGGCTATGGTTTTCGGCGCTATACCTCCGCAGTACGCTATCGCGGCTGCGGCCAGCGCGTTCTCGATATTATGCGAGCCGGGTATCTGAAGCTCGCCAGCGGCTATCAGAGGCATAACGTCGCCCGATGCGACGCCCTTGTATTTCTTTACCACCGCGTCCGAATCTGCCAGCACGATCATGCCGTCTTTCAGGAACGCGCCGCTCTCAAGCTCCCTGGTGCGGCTGAACGCGAATGCTCTTGATACGGCACTCTTAACCATATTTTCCACAATCTCATCATCAGCGTTGTATACGATGAAATCGTCCGCGGACTGCGCCGCGAATATCCTCGCCTTGGCCGCGCCGTACGCTTCCATCGTGCCGTGCCGATCCATATGGTCCTCGGTGAGGTTCAGTATCGCTGCCACTTTCGGCCTGAACTCGCGGACATCCTCCAGCTGGAAGCTCGACGCTTCCACCACGAATATCGTTCCGTACCTCGCTTCGCGTACGCTCTCTATCGCGGGTGTGCCGATATTGCCCGTGACGGAGCAGACCGCTCCCGCGCTCTTATATATCTCGCCTACCAGCGTCGTGGTCGTGGTCTTGCCGTTCGTGCCCGTAATGGCTATGAACGTGGCCGCCTCGGGCGCAAGCGCGTATGCGATATCCAAATCGCTTATTATCGAAGCGCCCTCGTCCAGCGCGGCTTTTATGAACGGCAGGGACGGCGGCACCCCGGGGCTTTTCGCTATATAGTCCCAGCCCTCGGGCGCGGGCTCGTCGCCGTTGAAATACGGCGTAACGCCCAGCTCCGCTATTCGCAGGAACAGCTCGCTGTCGCTACCCTCGATATCCTTCGAGTCGTATACCGCCACGGACGCGCCTTCGCTCGCGAACGCTTCCATCGCGGCTATGCCGGACTTGCCCATGCCGGCCACCAGGACGGTTTTGCCCGCGAACCTGCCTTCGCTTTTATTGCCGCCTATCGCTTCGCTGTTGTTTTCTTTTATCGCCGTACTCATATCGTTCCTTGCCTATCCTATCGTCAATGCCTGTATTACTATCGCGGCGGTGATGGCCGCGCACACTATCCACGAAAATGCCGTGAAGCGCCTTACCACCTTTGTCTCGTGCCACCCTGAAAGCTCAAAATGGTGGTGGAGCGGCGCCATCTTGAATACGCGCTTGCCATTCCTGAGCCTGTAGCTGGACACCTGTATAATAACCGAAAGCGCTTCGGCTACAAAGAGTATGCCGACGAGCGGTAGCAGCAGCTCGGCCTTCGCGAATATCGCGGCCGAGGCTATCGCGCCGCCCAGCGCTAGCGAGCCAGTGTCGCCCATGAATATCTTCGCGGGATGCCTGTTGAACAGCAGGAATCCAAAACATGAGCCGCATATGGCTGCGAAGAACTGTATCGCGGGTTCGACGCCGACGCCGTCAATCCCCGTGAACAATCTGTTCGCCATATAGCCGTCCAGCGGCGGGTTCATCGCGATTTCAGCCAGCTTTGCCATCTCTCCTGCGCCCATGGCAGGCGCCGCCCACGCAGCCCACGCCACACCCGACGCTACAAGAATAATCGGATAGAAAAGCGAGACAGCGCTCGCCGTACCCGCACACAGCCCGTCAAGCCCGTCCGTCAGGTTGACGGCGTTGCTCATCGCCACGAGTATGAATACCATGTATGGGATGGCGAACCAACCGATGTCCACATTGATCCACGCGAAGGGTATCGTTATCTCCGTGCCAAATCTCCCGCCGGAGCCAATCAGCACCAGGTAGAGCGCGAATACCAGCGAGAGCGCTATCTGAAGCGCGAGTTTCTGCTTTGGCGACAGCCCTCTGTTCATGCGCCTGGTCAGCTTTGTATAATCGTCAACAAATCCGATCAGCCCGAAGCCCAAGGTAATGAGCATTAGCACCAGCAGGTCAAAATGAAACCCCTTCCTAGCAAAGACGAAGAAGCACGCTGCCAGTATGCCCGTGATGATGGCGACGCCGCCCATCGTGGGCGTGCCGTGTTTCGCCTGGTGCGTTTCAGGCGCGTCCTCGTAAATATTCTGCACCGTGTTGAGCCTTCTCAGCGCGGGTATGATTCGCCAGGTAACAAGGGCTGTCACGCCCATTGACACAATCAGCGGCTCCAGTATTTCCATCATTATCATGACGCCGTGATTCATTTGCCGCCACCTGTCCGCGCGCCCGTTTCCGTACGCGCGGATTTCAGCGCTTCGACTATTTCCTCTGTTTTCATTGCGCGAGAACCTTTCACCAGTATTACGTCGCCGCCTTTCACCATTCTTCCAAGGGCATCTATAGCGTCCGCGTTGCTGGGGTATTTCGCCGATGCCCCGCGGCCGCCGGCAGAGCCGGCGGCCGCTGCGAAGCCCGACGCGATGGCCGCGCCTTTTTCGCCTACCGCCAAAAGCTCGTCCACGCCTGCCTCGGCAGCGTATTCACCCACGTCGCGATGCAGAGCGCTGCTGCGCTTGCCCAGCTCGTTCATCCCTGCCAGCACAGCGATCTTCCTGCCGCCGTCCAGCGATGCCAGATAGTCAATGGCGCTCCTCATGGAATCGGGGCTCGCGTTGTATGTGTCGTCTATTATCTTGATATCCCCGCACTGTATCAGGCGCAGGCGGTGGTCTGTGCGGGTGAGCTGCCTGAGCCTTTCAGCCGAAACCGATTCGGGTATCCCCGCGCGCGCGAGCGCCGATGCCGCCAGAGCCGCGCTGACACCGTTGTATAGCCCCGCTGCGGGAATGGTGAAACGCACGATGGCGTTCCTCTCCGACTGCATGGCAAAACTGATTTCTTCTTCCCCGCTATACCTCGGCGGGGTGATACGAAAATCGCAGCCTTCGCTCTCGCCCGCGGTGACAACATCGTATGCCAGATCGCTCCTGCGGGCATGGGCGCGAAGTTTTGCGTCGTCGCCATTGACAAAAAGGGCGTTCCCCGCGCCGAAATATGCCGCTATTTCCAGCTTCGCGTTGAGTATGCCCTCGTCCGAATCGAAGTTCTCGCGATGCGAAATGCCGATATTCGTTATGACGGCGATATCGGGGCGGGCTATCTCGGCCAGGCGCCTTATCTCGCCCTCGTGGTTCATGCCCATCTCCAGCACGAGCAGCTCCGTGTCCTCCTCCATGCGGAATATGGTCATCGGCACGCCTATGTGGTTGTTGTAATTCCCTTCGGTAGCGATCATCCGGTACGAGCCTTTCGCGGCTGTGGCTATCATGTCCTTCTGGGTAGTCTTTCCGACGCTTCCCGTGACAGCGATGACCGTGGGGTCTATCAATTGCCTGTACCACGCGGCCAGATCCTGGTATGCAGCGAGTGCGCACGGCACGAGTATGACCGCCCCGCCGTATCCGGCCGGAACCGCTTCTTCCCTCTCGGCCACCAACACGTCAGCGCCCGCGCTTGCCGCGTTGCCGAGGAAGTCATGCGCGTCGAAATTGTCGCCGGAAAGCGCGAAGAACGCTTTGCCGCCGCACGGCTGGCGCGTATCGGTCGAAACGCCGGACACTTCCGTGCCTGGCGCTCCGGCGATAATCCGCCCACCTGTATTCTCTGCTATGTCATTGGCCGAAAATTTCTTCATTATACCTTCATTACACCTGCCGCAATACTGCACTCACGTTAATGGCCGTTATTTGTCGTAGAGGTACACGAACCCTCCCGCGTCTATATATTCCCCCGCTGCGGGGTACTGCGCCTTCACTTCGTATTCAGCCTGGCCCGATACGCTCTGCGCCGAGCAGTTCAGCCCCATGGCTTCGAGTGCCGCTTTCGCTTCGGATACAGACATGCCCTTCAGCTTAGGCACGGGTATTTTTATCGCGCCGCTGCCGTTGTCCTCCGTGTCGCTGCTCGGTTTGATATTCATGTACCTGAGCATCTCGTCGGTGATTTCCCTCACCGCAGGGCCCGCGACCGTAATGCCGAAACCGCCTTCCTTCGGGTCGTCCACCACCACGAGCACGATGAACTGGGGGTCGTCCATGGGCGCCGCCGCTATCATGGAACAGACCACGCGATCCTTGGAGTACGTACCGTCGTCCTCAAGCTTCTGCGCCGTACCCGTCTTGGTGCCTACGCGATACCCGGGCACGTCGATGACGGGTCTGCCGCTCTCGTCCTTCACGTATTCCATCATCTGCTTGGCTTCTTCCGCCGTCTGCTTGGACAGCACCTGGCGCAAGATCTCCGGCTTGAACTCCTTCACGATATTGCCATCGTCGTCGGCAAGTGCCTTTACGATGTGTGGCTTCACATAGTTGCCGCCGTTCACTATGGCGTTCACGGCGGAGATGGTCTCTATGGGTGTCACGTTCAGCCCCATGCCGAACGCCATCGTCGCAAGCCCCACGGGGCCGGCGGTTTCTTTCGACTGCACAAGCGAGTTCGCTTCGGCGGGCAAGTCGATGCCGGTCTGGTGCGTCACCCCGAACAAGTCCATGTATTTGCTGTATTTATCATATCCCATTTTTTGCATTATCTGGATGAGCCCAGGGTTGCATGAGTTTCCTACGGCTTGCACCACCGACTGGTTTCCGTGTGCCGCGGGATAGACGTGGCAGTGGATGGTGCGATCCTCCACGCGGTACTCGCCGCTGCACGTGACGCCTGTTTCGGGCGTTACCGCGCCTTCTTCAAGGGCAGCAGATACCGTGATGAGCTTGAACACCGAGCCGGGCTCATAGAGGTCGCTGACCGTCGGGTTGCGCCACATCTCGCTCAGGTAGTCGCTCTGCTCCGCTTCGGTCATAGCTTCGAATTTCTCCTGAGCCTTCTTACCAATCGGCGTGTACGGCTCGTTCGGGTCATACTCGGGATATTTCGCCATGGCAAGTATCTCACCCGTATCGGGCTGCATCACTATCGCTTCGACCTGCTTCGGCTTCATCTCCTTGAAATTTTTCTGTATCGCATCCTCCACGTGGTACTGTATGGTCTCGTCTATGGTGCTGACGACGTTCAGCCCGTCCTTCTTGTCATGGACATCGCCGTCGGTGCCGTATATCGGATTGCCCTTCGCGTCGGTGCTGATGATGTTGCGCCCCGCCTGTCCGCTGAGCCATGAATCGTAGGCCTGCTCGATGCCGGCTTGCCCGTATCCGTCGGCAGACACAGTGCCGAGCACGTGCGCGGCGAACGCGCCCAGGGGGTAGTCCCTCGCGCTCTTTTCCTCGACCTCGATAACGCTGAGGTCTTGCTTCTCGATGCCGGCTGCGATAATATCCATTTTGTTCTTGTCAACACCGCGTGCCACGCGCACCCTGCTGGAATCTGAGTCAAGCATGGTTATTATTTCAGTCTTGTCCATGCCAAGCGTTTCCGAGAGCAGCGTCGCGGAGGCCATCAGCTGCTTGTGCCTTTCGTCGGCGCTGATGCTGTCGCCCGTGTATGGTTTCAGGCGCAGGTATATCGTATAGCTCTGGGTGCTGACCGCAAGCTCTTTCATGTTGCGATCCAGTATCCCGCCCCTGCGGGCGGGTATCACCTGATCCTTTATCTGATTCTCGGCGGCGCGTGACGCGTATTGATCCGTCGCGACCACCTGGATATATCCCAGGCGAAAAGCGAGAACAGAAAAAAGCATGGCTATGATGGCAAACGCGCATATCAGCCTTCTGCGTATCGTGTGCATTCCGACTGCCGGAGTTCTCGCGGATTTACGTGCCATAGGCACCTCCTCCGGAACCCTCCGCAACGTCGGTTTTATCGCTCTGCTCCACGATGTCCTTCGCGTAGACCATCTGGCTTGACGCCGGATATACCATGTTGAGGTCGGCTTTCGCGCTTTCTTCTATCACCGCTATATTGCTGCCGTCCTCGATGGCGACATACAGCTCGTCTATCCGCTTCTGTACGGCTGCCGTCTCCGCGTTCGTTTTGTTGATTTCGTGCTGTATCGAAACGCTGTACGCTTCCAGCGCTATCACGCCAATGAAAATGGACGCGACGAACAACGCCACGAATACGAGGATGCCCTTCTCCGACGCGGTAATGCGTGGCGTCGCGGGTCGCGCATACCTCTTGATGCGGCCTCCGCTTTCGGCAGCGTCGCGACGACGTCTCTGATGCCGCCTTTCGGCAGCGGGAAGCACTTCGTCGTCCACAAGACCGCCGTATACCGACGAACCCGTGCGGTGCTCTTTGAAAAGCCCGCCATAGAATGTGGAAGGGTCGCTCCGGTCATACGGCTTCGCATAATTCGATTCCGCAAAATTAGCTCTCATTTCTTTCGCCTCTATACTCCGTTTTGGTTCTCTTCGTGTTACGTCTTATACTTCTGCTCATGCTACATCTTTTACTTCTGCTCATGCTACGTCTTTTACTTCTCTCATGCTGCTCATGCTATGTCTTTTATTGCCGTTCATATTATGTCTTTCATTATTCCATGTCTTTCATTGTTGCTTATGTCGCGTATTATTTTTATCGTACCCCGCTCGCCGCCGCCATCGCCGCCTCGCTTTCGCTATCGCAGCTTCTCTATTATCCTAAGCTTCGCGCTGCGCGCCCGCGGGTTCGACGCCACCTCCTCCGCGCACGGCAGTATCGGCTTTCGGTTGACGCGCCTCGCGTCCGGCGTTTTTCCGCACACGCAGACCGGTATGTCCGGCGGGCATGTGCAGGGGTTTTCCCTTCGCTTGAATGCGTCCTTCACTATCCTGTCCTCCAGCGAGTGGAAGGTGATGACCGCCATCCTGCCGCCCGGGTTCAGCGCGTCCACGAAGTCGTCCGCCGCCCTTTCTATCTGCCCCAGCTCATCGTTCACCTCGATCCGTATGGCCTGGAACGTGCGCTTCGCGGGATGGGGCCCTTCCCTGCGCGCCGACGCGGGTATCGCGGCTTTTATTACGTCCACCAGCTCGTGCGTCGTCTCTATCGGCCGCCGTGCCCTCTCCTTCACAATGAACGCGGCGATTCTTCCTGCCCATCTTTCCTCGCCGTACTCCTTGATGATACGTGCCAGTTCTTCCTTCGTATATCCGTTCACCACATCATATGCGGTGAACATTCCGTCCGTCCCCATCCTCATGTCGAGCGGAGCGTCGGACATATACGAGAACCCCCTTTCGGGAGTGTCCAGCTGCCGTGAGCTGACGCCCAGGTCGAGCAGTGCGCCGTCCAGCCCGCTTATACCGTTACCGGCCAGCACTGCCTTGATATCGGCAAATTCCGACCGGACGAATATCTTTTCGCATCTGTACCCCGCGAGCCTTGCCTCGGACGCGGCTATGGCCTCGCTGTCGCGGTCTATGCCGATAAAAACAGCATCGCCCGCGAGCTTTTCGCATATGCGCGCGGCATGCCCGCCGCCGCCCAGAGTCCCGTCCGCGTAGACACCTTCCGCCTTGATGCCAAGACCCTCCGTCACCTCGTCCGCCATTACCGGCACATGCTCATAGTCCATCAGCACACCTCCGGCATCACGCGCCGTTCGCATACTTCAGCATCGATTCGAACAGCGCTCCGGCGTCAATGACCTGCGGATTCATCTCCGCATCGTACCTCTCCTTGCTCCATATCCCAATATGATCGGCATTGCCTGCGGTGACAGTATCCTTCTGGATACCGGCATTCTCGATAAGCGACTGCGGCAGATTGATGCGCCCTTGCTTGTCGATGGCACAGGTGTGTGCATTCGCGGTGTAGAAAGCCCGCAGCTTGCGCGCGTTCTTGTCCTCCATCGGACGGTTCAGCACATGCTCGTTCAAGAACTTCATATAGTCCTCCTCTCTGTAGACGCGGACCTCGCTGTCAGGACCGAGCGCGGCAATGCACTCATCGCCCAGCCCCTGCCTCAGCTTGGACGGAATCATGCACCGCCCTTTAGCGTCTATGGAGTTGTTGTATGTACCGAAAAACACTGTTCTCGCGACACCTCTCTGCCGACAGTAATACCAATATATTTCCTACTTTACTCCACTTTTCACCACAAAACAAGTAAAAATGATGAAAAAATTGCGGTTTCTTACCACCATTATTACATTTTGACGCGCTAATAGGGGGGAAAAGCGAGTTTTCACCATATGTCGGGCATGAACTCGTGTTCACTCACAATATGTCGTTATGTTACCGAAAATTGATGACCTCGGGGACGTGTGACGATAATTGGGCATGGGTTCGGCGGTGGGTTCGGGCAGGGGTTCGGCGGTGGGTTCGAGCGGTGGTTCGGTGCGGGTGCGGGCAGGGGTTCGGTGCGGGGTGCGGGCATCGGTTCGATATCGGATTCGGTGCGGGGTTCAGATAGAGGTTGGGCAGTGGTTCGGTGCGGGGTCCGGCAGAAAAAGAAGACTGGGCCGATACAAAGACCGACCCAGTATAAGTGCCGCCAAAGTCCATCCTTGCCATGAGGGGAGTCTGCAAGCCGCGGCAAATTATTCATAATAAAACATTAATGTGGTACTCCCAAAGCTCTTACCATCTAAAATTATGGCATGTTTGCGCGCTTATGTCAACATTATTTTATAAAGTTGCTGTAATTTTCGGAAGGCGTCAACCGCCTACCTCTGTGCCGCTGTCAACATCCGTGTAGAGCCTGTACAGCCCCGCGTAGAGACCGCCCTTCGCCATCAGCTCGGCGTGGCTGCCGCGCTCCGCTATGCCGTCCTCGGTCAGCACGAGAATGGTGTCCGCGCCGCGTATCGTCGTGAGCCTGTGCGCTATCGTCAGCGTCGTGCGCCCTTCCGTCAAACGCGCCAGCGATTCCTGGACAATCCTCTCGCTCTCGTTGTCGAGCGCGGAAGTCGCTTCATCCAGTATCAGTATCGGCGGGTTTTTCAGGAACACGCGCGCGATGCTGATGCGCTGCTTCTGGCCGCCCGACAGCTTCACGCCTTTCTCGCCAACATATGTATCGTAGCCATCTTCGAACGACATTATGAAATCGTGCGCGCCCGCGAGCTTGGCCGCTTCCACTATCTCCGCCTGCGTTGCGCCCGGCCTGCCATACTCTATGTTGTCAAGGATGCTGCCCGAAAACAGATACACGTCCTGCTGCACCATACCGATGCGGCTCCTGAGCGACTGCACCGTATAGTCCCTGATATCGCCGCCGTCTATGCGTATCCCGCCGTCCGTGACATCGTAGAATCGCGGTATCAGGTTGCACAGCGTCGTCTTGCCGCTGCCGGACGGCCCAACGAGCGCGACATGCTCCCCTGGCTCTATAGACAGCGCGACGCGGTGAAGCACGTCCGCGTCCGCGTCCTTGTAGCGGAAGCTCACGCCGTCGAATACTATTTCGCCGCGCACGCTGCCCAGCTCGGACGCGCCATCCCTGTCCTCGATTTCGACGGGCTCGTCCATCACTTCGATAAAACGCTCGATGCCCGTCATGCCGCGCTGGAACTGTTCCGTGAACTCCACCACGCGCCTGATGGCGGCGATGAGCATGACCACGAAAAGCAGGAACGCCATGAGATCGCCTATCGTGATGCTGCCGCGCATGAGGAACAGCGCCCCGAACACGACCACCGCGCAGTACATCACGCCGTCGAAAATCCTGGTCGTGCTCTGGAAGCCCGCCATATATCTGTATGCTTCGCGCTTCACGCCGAGAAATCCCTCGTTGTCCTCCGTGAACTTCGCGCGCTCCACGCCCTCGTTCGCGAACGACTTCACCACACGGATGCCCTGCAAGCTGTCTTCCACCCGCGCGTTGATTTCGCCGAGCTGGTTGCGCTGCTTCTTGAACGCCGTCCGCATCTTCCGGTTCCACCGCATGGAGAAGAATATCATGAGCGGCACGATGGCGAAAATGATGAGCGTCAGCGGCAGATTGACGCTCACGAGGATTGCGAACGAAACGCCTATCTTGACCGCCGCGATGAAATATTCCTCCGGACAGTGGTGGGCGAACTCCGTCACGTCGAAAAGGTCTGTCGTAATCCTGCTCATGAGCTGCCCGACCTTCGTCTCGCTGTAATACGAATATGACAGCCGCTGCAAATGCGAAAACATGTCGCGCCGCATATCCGTCTCGATGCGCGCACCCATCACATGCCCGATATTGGCCATGTAATAATTCGCGAGCATATCTACTATGCGCAGCCCTATATACACGCCGCCCGCCGTCAGGATGAGCCGCAGCGTCAGATCCCTCATATCGCCGGCGGCAGTGTCCGTGATGGTTCTCACAATCATCGGCAGGACGAGGTCGCACGCGGTCGTGAGCAGCGCACAGAGAAGGTCGAGCGCCAGCGTTCCCCGATACCGCCCGAAATACGGAACGAACCGCTTCAATAAATATGCCGTACTATGTGTGTTGATGCTGTCCATAAGCCCGTACTCCAATAATTTATATTACGATAATTAATATGCCGTGCGTCCGGCGTCTGTGAGGGATAGCCGCCGCGCCTGAACAAGAGCCGCGCCTATCGCCACGGATCCTGGTTCGCCCGCGACTCACGGATTTCCACACTGTCGCCGAATTTCTCCCGCAGGAATTTCGCCATCTCAGGGACAAAAATCTTTTCGGTGCCCCAGTGCCCGCCGTCTATCAGCATGAGCCCCTTCTCGCGCGCCCACTGCGCTTCGTGGTGCTTCACGTCGGACGTAATGTAGAGATCCACGCCTTCCTTTATGGCGTCCGTAACAAAATCGCCGCCCGCCCCGCCGCAGAGCGCGACTGTCCTGACGGTTGCTTCCGGATCGCCGATGGTTTTCAGCCTGCCCTCCATCCCGAAGATGCCCGCTGCCTCCCGCGCCATCACGCCGAAGCTGACAGGCGCGGGCAGCGAACCCTTCCTGCCTATCGGATGAATCCATTTGCCGCCATCCCCATCCTCCGCGCCGTCAGGCAGTCCTAACGCGCCGGCACCCGCGGCAGAGGGAAACCCCTTCACTCCTGTAAGTCCAAGCGCGCTCGCGAGCGCGTCGTTCATGCCGCCGTCCGCCGTGTCGAAGGTAGTATGCGCGGCGTATACGGATATCCCCGACTCTATGAGCGCGGCGATGTACGCACCCTCCGGCCCAGGCGCTGACGCGGTGGCGTCTATATTCGCGAGCTTGCCGAACATCAGCGGATGGTGTTCGACTATCAGCTCCGCGCCGAGGTCTTTCGCTTCGGCGATAATTTCGCGCGTTATCTCGAGCGCTACAAGTATGCGGCTCACCCCGCCCTCCACGGGCGGCAACGCTATCTGCCAACCGCTGCTGTCCCAATTCTCCTGCAGATGCAGCGGGAATTTTTCCTCGATTGCGCCTATAAGCTCGTTCACCGGTACTGACATTATATCTCTCCTTTTCTGTATTTTCCCTGTATCACAAGAGCCGCGTTCTAATTACATGATAATGACCGCCGTGCTGCAATGGCCGCCGCATAGCAGTTACCGGATAATAACTGCCGCGCTGCAATGGCTCATCATAAAGGCCGCGCTACGATGATGGCGCAGTCTCGCCCGCGCTCCTCTACCGTATCCTCGGCGGCTATCTCGAATCTGCCGGCCAGCCATTCGCGCAAAAGCTCTACTTTCGTGCGCGGCTGCAAGATGTATTTCGGGAAGCTGCGCGTCTTGGCGGGGTCGGCTTCCAGCATCTCGATGATGGTCTCGCCGCCCATGCCCGCGATGACCACCGCGTCCGCTTCACCAAAGCCGAGCGGGACGAGCCCGTCGCCGAGACGAAAATCACACGTGGCATCAGCGGCGTCAGCAGGGTCAGCGGCATCGATGTCAGATGGGCCGCCGGTGTTAGATGGGCCGATGTCAGATAAGCCGCCGGTGTCGCCAACATCTCCGGAGCCGCCTACTGCGCCGGACAACCCCAGATATCTCTCGAAATTCTCGCGGGCAATGGACAGCGGTCCTTCCGCGATATCCGTCATGATGACACGGGGGCTGGTGCCGTCGCGCATAAGCAGCATGCCAAGATAGCCGTGGTCGGGGCCAATGTCCGCCACCCTCTCGCCGCGCCCGATATAGGACGCAAGCTTCCTTATCCGCTCCGTATACTTAGCCAAGGCCGCGCCTAAATATAGTCTTCCAGCTTTTTGCGGCGGCTCGGGTGACGCAGCTTGCGAAGGGCTTTCGCTTCAATCTGGCGGATGCGCTCGCGCGTGACATCAAATTCCTTGCCAACTTCCTCAAGCGTACGCAGCCTGCCGTCGCGCAGCCCGAAGCGCATTATGAGTACGTTGCGCTCGCGGTCCGTGAGCGTGCCGAGTATGTCGTTCATCTGCTCTTTCAGGAGAGAGAACGCCGCCGCGTCCTCCGGCTTCAGCACATCGTCGTCGGGAATGAAATCGCCGAGGATGGTGTCCTCCTCCTCGCCTATCGGCGTTTCGAGCGACACAGGGTCCTGCGCAATTTTCAACACCTCGCGGACTTTCTCCTCGGATATCTCCATCTCCTTGCCTATTTCCGCGGGGGTTGGCTCGCGGCCAAATTCCTGCAAGAGCTGGCGTGACACCCTGATGAGCTTGTTGATGGTTTCCACCATATGCACGGGTATGCGGATAGTCCTGGCCTGATCCGCGATGGAGCGCGTTATCGCCTGGCGAATCCACCATGTCGCGTATGTAGAGAATTTGAATCCCTTCTCCCACTGGAATTTGTCGACGGCCTTGATGAGCCCGAAATTGCCTTCCTGTATAAGATCGAGAAAAAGCATGCCGCGCCCGACGTACCTCTTGGCGATGCTCACCACAAGACGCAGGTTCGCTTCGCATAGCTTCGCCTTGGCTTCCTCGTCACCCTGCTCCATGCGCTTCGCGAGCTCCACTTCCTCCGCGGCCGTGAGCAGCGGCACAGCACCGATTTCCTTCAGATACATGCGTACGGGATCGTCTACCGTGATGGTCTTAGGAAGCGTCGCTTCCAGATTCACCTCGCCCTTCACCACTACGGTTTTCGGGTCTATCTCGTCGTCATCATCTTCTTCGCCTCCATGCTCCAGGATGCGAAGCTCGAACTCGTCCGGTCCGTCCTCGTTATCCGAAATGATATCCACGCCCGCGTCGGAAAGCCTGTAATAGAACATCTCTATCTGGTTCTTGTCCAGCTCCATTCCCGACAGCTCATCGAAGATCTCCTTGTATGTCACCATGCCCTTGTGCTTGGAGCGCTCCAGGAGTTCGTCCATCGCTTCCAGCGCTTTGATATCGTGATCGTGATCGTCAAATATTACCATTTCTTATCCGCTTATCCTTTCTTTTATAGTCCTAATTTTTTCGTCTATTTCAGTTATCTCCTCAGCCAGCAACCTGATGCTCTCGCTGTCCTGACCTTCGTTGATAAGTGGGTTCAGTGTCCTGATGACCTGTTCCCGCTGCGCTTCGAGCTTGGGTATGTCCAGGTTCGCCAGACAGTTCCCAAGCTGCCGCCTTGGGTCGTCCTCTATCAGAACCGACCCGCATATCGCTTGCAGCATTATCGCGTCGTTGCTGTCCAGCGTCAATGTCAGCTCGTCCACGTCGGCCGCGTAGCCTGGGGCTTCCTCGTACCTTGACACGATGGCATGGAACAGCCCCGCCTGCTGCGGCGATGTGAAATCCCGTTCCCTGCCGCGCAAATCCGGCATGAACGCGGGGTCATGCACGAGAAGCCGGATAAGACTGTTCTCTAGGCTTACCCAGTCGGCGGCATTTTTGCCATGCGCGTAGACGGGTGAACCGCCGTGCCTGACCGCAGTTCTTTCCTGTCCGCGCTGCTTGGAGCCGGAGGAGGATCCGCCGAGAAAAACCGCCTCGGCCTCAATCGCCACAGACGATATCCCCGTCATCTCCTCAAGCCACTTCGTATAATAATCCCGCTCGACAGGGCTCATGCCCGAAAGCACTTCGGCCGCGGCCTTCAGGAATGTAACCGCGCCTTCGTTTGCGGAAAGGTCGTGCTTTCCGAGCAGTCGCGTCAGCCTATATTCGAGATATGGCATCGCGGCTTCCGCCTGCGCCACGAAAGCGTCCTTGCCGCTTGTGCGCAGAAATTCATCGGGATCCTTGCCCGAAGGCAGCGACATGACCCTGACCTCGAGACCCGCAGCCCGCAGAACTTCGCCGCCTTTCAGCGCCGCGTCCCTGCCCGACTCGTCCATGTCGTATGCCAGCACCACATGATCCGCGAACCGCTTCAGCAGCTTCGCCTGCCATTCCGTAAGCGCCGTGCCGAGCGAGGCGGTGACATTGTGTACGCCGTGCTGCCACGCGGACACCACGTCCATCTGGCCCTCCACGAGAATGGCCGTGCGATTCGATGCGGATATCGCGTCCTTCGTCCTGTTCAGAGCGTAGAGGTTGTCCTTTTTGTGAAACACGTCCGACTCCGATGAGTTGATGTATTTCGCGATCTTCTTCTCTTTCTCCTTCGGGTCGATCGTCCTCGCGCTGAACCCGACCACCTTGCCTGCCACATTCATGAGCGGGAACATCACGCGGCTGAAATACCTGTCCTTGTAGCCGCCGCCGTCCCTCACGATGAGCGTCATCTCCGCGGCCTTTTCAAGCGGCATCCCCTTTTCGGACAGATACCTCGAAAGCCCGTCGCGTCCGCCTGCCGCGTAGCCCAGCCCGAACACCGTCATGGTTTCGTCAAGAATGCCGCGCCCCGCGAGATATTCGTACCCCGCGTTGCCTGGCGCTTTGAGCGCTCTATGGTAATACAGTGCGGCCTCCCTGTTGATGGCGTAGTATTCCTTCCTGCGCGACTCCGCATCGAACTTGCCGCCCGGCTTCCAGTCTATGTTCAGCTCCTCCGCGAGCCTGGACGACGCCTCGATGAAATTCAGGTTGTAATATTTCATGCAGAAATCTATCACATCGCCCGACGCGCCGCAGCCGTAGCAATGGTAGTGCTGCGAATCCTCGTATACCTTGAACGACGGCGTCTTTTCGCCGTGGAACGGGCATAGCCCTTCCCAAAGCACGCCGCGCTTGCGCAGCTTGACAACGCGCCCAATCTGGCTCACTATATCAGCGCGCTCCTTGATTTCTTCCGCTATGTTCGTGACTTCGGCCAATCAACACCCCATCATATCTCTCATCTGAGCAAAGCGCCGCAAGGCGCCAAGCATACCTCTCATCTAATAGACATATACGCCAAGCGAAAGGATTATCCTTTTTTTGTGGGAATAATTTTGTTAGAAAATTTTAGGCAGCCGAATATGCGCCGCCGGATATATTTATCAAAAGCGCGTCAGCCCAGCGGCACGAAGATGCGCTTGTAGGTTCTGACGGCGTAACGGTCGGTCATGCCTGCTATCTGATCCTTTACCATTTCCTCCACACCCTGTGCGGGAATCATCTCGCGGTATTCGCGGGAAAGCTCGTTCGGATGAGCGAGAAAATAATCGTAGAGGGCATCTATGAGGTTGCCAATCTTTTCGATTTCACCGTCGTTTTTCACGCGCGGGTTGAAATAGACGTTCTCAAACATATATGTACGCAACTCGTCCATCGCCCCCCATCTCTCGGCCGACATCTTGATATCTGGTTCGCCGCCGGATATCGCAGCGTCGCTCGTGGTGATCATGTCCGTGACGAGTGTGTCGATGCGCTCCTTAGTGGACCTGCCGAGTACATTAACGCAGCGCCTTGGCAAGTCGCTTTCAGCGATGATGCCCGCCCTCATCGCGTCGTCTATGTCGTGGTTGATATACGCAATGCGGTCGCTGATTCTGACAATGCGCCCTTCCAGTGTGTACGGCATATGGCTGCCCGTATGCCCTAGTATGCCGTCGCGCACCTCGTCGGTCAGGTTCATCCCGTGTTCCGCGCCGTGCATTTCGAGCAAATCAACAACGCGCAGGCTCTGGTGGTTGTGCTTGAAGCCGCCCTTGTGCCGCTTGTCCAGAAACTGTTCGCCGCTGTGTCCGAACGGCGTATGCCCAAGGTCGTGGCCGAGCGCGATGGCCTCGGTCAAGTCCTCGTTCAGCGTGAGCCCGCGCGCGATGCTGCGCGATATCTGCGAAACCTCCAGCGTGTGCGTGAGCCGCGTACGGTAATGGTCCCCTTCGGG
>JAIRPQ010000130.1 GCA_031256875.1 Eubacteriales Family XIII. Incertae Sedis bacterium
GTATGATAAAATATTACCACGAGCAGAGTTATTATAACATGTTTTCGCTAAAAGTAAAGAGGTTTGGAATTGACAATCCGCAAGTTTTTATGACAATGAGGGTTTACAGCCTAGTCGGCAAGAGCGGCACGGGCAAGAGCTACCAGGCAGGGGAGCTTTTCAGCCGCTATGGAATAGAGAGCATCATCGACGACGGTCTGTTCATCGTGCATGGGCAGATACTGGCGGGCATCTCCGCGAAGCGGCAGGACACGAAGGTTCGCGCCATCAAGACGGCGCTTTTCACGGACGACGAGCACATGAGGAGCGTGGCGGCGCGCATCAAGAAGGCCTCGCCTGGCTCTGTGCTGGTGATTGGCACATCCGACAAGATGATACGCCTCATCACGGGTAGGCTGGGGCTTCCTAGCGCGGAGGTCCGCTTTGATATTGAGGACATCACGAGCGCGGAGGATCGGGCATCGGCATGGCACCAACGCCACGAGCTGGGCAAGCACGTCATTCCCGCGCCCACGTTTCAGATAAAAAAAGATTTTTCTGGGTATTTTTACCACCCAATAAGAATGCTGCGCGGCATGACCGAATTCGGGCGCACCGCCGAGCGCTGGGACCGTTCGGTCGTGAGGCCGACGTACAGCTACCACGGCGAATTCACGATTTCGGACAGGGCGATACGCGACATAGTAAGCATGTCGTCGCGTGCTGTGGACGGCATAGAGTCGGTGCCTGTTATCCTGGTCCATAACCACAGGGAGGGCGCTGTTATCGAGCTGTGCATTGTGGCCAGCTACGGGAGGCAGATAGTGGACGCGGCGCGCGGGCTGCAACGCACGGTGGCGGCGAGGATCGAGGAGATGACCTCCATCAACGTTATCGCGGTGGACGTGGAGGTGCAGGCGCTGGCATGACGGCGGGGCTCGGCGCTGCGCTGGCATATGCGCGGCAAATAGGTTATATTATATATGGGACAACTATGCGGAGTAGAGAACAAAGGGAACGAAGTGTAAACAGAAGGGCTAGCGAAAAGGTAATGCTGTATGGGTAACGAACCGATCAGGTCAGGCTGTCTAGTCAAGACCGTATTCGATGAGGTGACGGATTTCGATGTCGAGGACATCTTTGAGTGCGGGCAATGTTTCAGGTGGCGCCGCCAGCCGGACGGCAGTTATAGCGGCGTTGTCGAGGGGTCGTTCGCGAATGTGTCGTACATCCCCGACGAGAAGCGGTACAATATCGGGCAGGTGAAAATATGGAGCAACCTGCTAGCGGCCGACGAGGGCGCACGCGAAAAATACTGGCGCAATTACCTCGACCTCGGGCGCGATTACACGAAAATCAAGCGCATACTTTCCACGGAGGATTCCGTCATGGCGCGGGCTGTGCGCATAGGCGGCGGCATACGGGTGCTGAACCAGGGCAAGTGGGAAACGCTCATCTCCTTCATCATTTCACAGAACAATAACATTCCGAGGATCCAGGGCTGTATCGAGGCGCTCTGCCGCGAGCACGGCCGCAATATCGGGGTTCTCAAAGGGGAGCCGCTGTATTCGTTCCCGTCGGTGGATCGGCTGTCCGTGCTGCGAGAGGAGGATCTCGGCTCGTGCAGGCTCGGGTACCGCGCGAAGTACATAGCGGACACCGCACGCGCCGTCGCGCTGGACGGCGGCAGGACGCTGGCGGCAGCGGAAAAAATGCCGACGGACGAGTTGGAGCAATATCTGCTGTCCCTGCCCGGCGTCGGCCCAAAGGTGGCAAACTGCGTTATGCTGTTCTCTATGAAAAAGACGGAGGTGTTCCCCATAGACGTATGGATGAGGCGCGTAATGGGCAGGGTCTACGGCATGAGCGAGCGCAACATGTCTGGCATGAGGGACTACGCCGCGCGGAATTTCGGCGAATACGGCGGCATCGCCCAGCAATATCTTTTCAATTATATAAGAAAGCTGAAAAGGGACAACCCGGCGGCATACGAGCGCCTAGGCCTGGACGAGACCCCGCCAGAGGAGGACGGCGACGCGCGGACGATCTGAGCGCCTGCGCCCCTATTTCGACTTCTGCTGCTCCTCGAACGCCGGCAGGAGCTCGTTTGCCAGCTGCTTGTATTTGTCGCCTGGATAAGAAGATTTTATTGCCGCCACGAAAGCTTCCTTGGATATGTGCTTCACGACGATGTTGTAAATCTTTGTGTAGTTCCCGCCCGTCAGCGAAAATCGCGGCAGAACCTTGCTGATCTTCTTCTTCACGGAGTCCGTGATTGAGGATCTTGCCTTTTTAGCGGGATTTTCCTGAGCAGGCGCGGCAGCCTTGCCCTGCGTGGGCGCCATATTATTGCCGTTGGCAGCAGCCTTGCCCTGCTCCGGCGCTGCGGCTTTGCCATTCGCGCCGCCCGCCGCCTTTTTCTTCGCGCCGCTTGGTTTTGGCGCGGCGGCTGTCCCCGCGGTGGGCGCTATCGTGTTCCGCAGCTCGATCTTGGCGCTCGGCTTGTTGTGCTTCCAATAGTCTATTGCGGACTCGAAATCGCGGTCGTTGCTGATGATGTAAAACTCGTTCGCATCTGAGCCGGAACCGCTGCCCGCCCCGCTCGCCACAAGCCCGCCCAGGCAGGTCGCAAGCTGAAAGTCAAGATAGTTGTCCGCGGTCTTTCTCATCTTCTTGATCCTGACCTGAGCCTCGGAATTGATGATGGCCATCAGGGTATCGACCGAAATCGAGTCGATCTTGTTGCCGACGAAGATGATAACGGTGTCCCCCTCCCCCAGCTTCTTTATCCCGTCCAGCCCGTTCTGGTGGACATTTTCGTAGTCAATTAAATAAGTTGCCATTTCGACACCGATAACCCTTCATTAAATATATGCAGTTTGTATAATTTTTTCATACTACCATTATACACCAGAAAGCAGCTGCATGCAGGCAGATGGGTTAAGCCGCTTCGCTGCAGCGAACACATGGCAAGCCGTTTTGGCGCGACGGAAAATCCACGCACGCCGACCAAAACGGGCTGTTGCAAAAGCGATTCCCCCTCCACCATGCCGCCGCCGCCCGCGCATGATATAATATGAGTGAGGAGTTAAGTTCATGTGCAATAATAATTTTTCATACTATCCCAACAGGAGGAGAAGGCTGCGGGCATGATGGTAAATATTGACAAGTTGATTGAGAAAATGGACGAGCTGGGAAACCCATCGGTGGTTGGGCTTGACCCGGCGCTTTCGATGGTTCCGGCGGCTCTCGCGGATGAGATGTACGACGCGCATGGGCAGACGCCGCGGGCGGTCGCGGAGATGTTTTTTTTATACAATGAGGCGATAATTGACGCTGTGTGCGATATCGTCCCCGCGGTCAAACCGCAGGTGGCGATGTATGAGCGGTACGGGGTGGACGGCATCTCCGCTTACGTGCGCACCTGCGGGTACGCGGCATCGAAAGGGCTTTATGTCATAGGCGATATCAAGCGCGGGGATATATCCAGCACCGCCGAAGCCTACGCGGCACATTTGCGCGGCGCGGAAATAGGGCGCGGGCGGTTCTCGGGTGGCTCGCCCGAAGCCACTGGCGGCGCGGCGGAGCGGACCGACCTATGGCACGAGGACGCGGTCACGGTCAACCCGTATTTGGGGACTGACGGGATAAAGCCGTTTGCGGACGCTTGCCGCGAAACGGGGAAGTCGATATTCGTTCTTGTGAAAACCAGTAACAGCAGCAGCGCCGAATTGCAGGATCTGATTGTGCGGGGCGGCGGCGATGGCGATAACAATAACAGTAACAATAACAGTAACAATAACAATAACAGTAATGGCGGCTTCCCGCTGTACGAGCATGTCGGGCGGCTTGTGGAGCGGTGGGGCGGCGGGCTTCTGGGCGAACGCGGTTACAGCGCCGTCGGCGCTGTCGTGGGCGCCAC
>JAIRPQ010000150.1 GCA_031256875.1 Eubacteriales Family XIII. Incertae Sedis bacterium
ATACTCGACATCATTGGCGCGGCGGCATTTCTCGTGCTGCTGTCGTGGCTGTTTTTGTTGCTTGCCCTGCTCGTTGCGGCGAAGCTCGGCACGCCCGCCATATTCAGGCAGGAGCGCCCTGGGCGGATCGACCCGCGCACGGGGCATCCGCGCATATTCACGCTGTACAAATTCCGCACCATGACTGACGCTAGATATGAGGGGACAGGCGACCTGAAGCCCGATGACGAGCGGCTGACCCCGTTCGGCATCAAGCTGCGCTCGTACAGCCTTGACGAGCTGCCGGAGCTTGTGAACATCCTGAAAGGCGACATGAGCTTCGTTGGCCCACGGCCGTTGCTCGTGAGATACCTGCCGAGGTACAGCCCCGAGCAGGCGAGGCGCCATGAGGTGCGCCCAGGGCTGACGGGCCTGGCGCAGATAAGCGGGCGCAACGCCATCACGTGGGAGGAAAAATTTTCCATAGACGTGCGCTACGTAGACGGGGTGAGCTTCGCGGGCGATTGCCGCATACTGGCCGCGACGTTCCGCGCCGTGGCGAAGCGCGAGGGCATCAGCGCGGAGGGCGACGCCACGATGCCTGAGTTTATGGGGTATAATAATAATGATGAGTAACAATGCCAAGGAACTGTACATAGTAGGCGCGGGCGGCTTCGGGCGCGAGGTCGCGGACACGGTTCGCGCCATCAGCAGCGCGGCGGAAGCGTCCGCCCGCCACAGCGTAGGCGCGGACGATGCCATAGCTGCGGAAGCAGGCACAGACTACCGCGTCGCGGGGTTCATCGACGACGACGAAACCAAATGGGGCAGCCGCATCAACGATATCGAGGTCAAAGGCGGCATCGAATGGCTGCGTTCGCGCGGCGCGTCAGGCGGCGATCCCTCCGGGGGAATGCCACGCGCCGTGATAGCCATAGCCGACCCGCGGACAAAGCGCAGCGTGGCCGAATATCTGGACGGCGCGGTCATATGGGAAACCGTTATTCACCCCACCGCGATAGTCTCGCCATACGCAAATATCGGCGAGGGCGGGATCGTTCAGGCGTATGTGTCAATAAATCCGCAGGCATCCATAGGAAAGCATGCCATTATAAACGGGTACAGCGGGGTCGGACACGATGCGGTGCTGGGGGATTTCATTTCTGTCATGTCGAAATGCGATATCACGGGCAACACCATTATAGGCGACGGCGTATATATCGCGACGAGCGTGGCAGTGATACCCGGCATCACGGTAGGGGAGGGCGCGTTCCTCGGCGCGGGAAGCGTAATAGTGAAAGACGTGGAGCGCGGCGCGAAAATGATAGGCAATCCTGCCAGGCGCGTTGAATGACAGGGGAGTGCGTGGCGCACGAAAAAGCATGCTTGATGAAAGGAAATGACTGAATGGAAGAAAAGCTTATCGAACTGGTCGCGGATGTGCTTGAGGCGGAGCCTGGCGCTCTGTCGCTCGATACCGAGTTCAAGACGGATGAGTTTGACTGGGACTCGATGAAGGGCTATGCGATACTGGTGACCTTGGAAGATGAATTTGGCGCGAGCATCACGGTGGACGATTTCATCGCCGCCAAGAGGGTCGGCGATTTGCTCGGGCTGGTGTCGGAGTAGGCCTTGGCGAGAAAATAGATGGCAGTATTAAAAACGCGAAAAACCAAAATAACAGGTGTGTGCTGCGCTCTTCCTCTGAACGGCAGGAGTGTCTATGATGTGGGCGCGGGGCATTTCGACGCGGAAACGATAGGCAAGGTCGTGGGGCCGGTAGGGACTGAAACCCTGTATTTCGCGGCGGATGGGCAGACGGCATCCGATCTTTGCTTTGCGGCCGCCGAAAGGCTGATTTCGTCAGCGGGTATCGCCAAGGATGAAATAGACGGCGTGATATTCGTGTCGCAGACGCCCGACTACCGCACCCCCGCGACGGCCTGCATGCTTCAAGACAGGCTCGGCCTACCACGCACCGCCGTCGCGATGGATTTGAACTTCGGCTGCTCTGGCTTTGTATACGGCGCGTTCACTGCCGCTTCTTTTGTCGAGTCGGGGGCGTGCTCGAAGCTGCTCGTGCTGAACGGCGACACGCTGCGGCGCCACACCTCGCTCCAAGACAAAGGCATGGCGTTCATTCTGAGCGACGCGGGCAGCGCCGTGCTGATCGAAGCATCGGACAGCGCAGAGCCGATGACCTTCTCCATGAATACGGATGGGTCAGGGTATGGAACGCTAATAATCCCCGCTGGCGGCGAACGGCTTCCGAAGTCCGAAAAGACCAGTGAGCGCAGGCTGGACGGCGACGGAAGCGCGAGGTCAGACGAGGATTTCTATATGGACGGCATGGGTGTGTTCACGTTCGCGGTCAGGGAGGTGCCTTTGCTGATTGACGGGCTGGCGTCGCTGCACGGGATAGCGAAAGACGGCGTAGACGATTTCCTGTTCCATCAGGCCAATGCCTATATGCTGAAATTTATCGCAAAGCGCGCGGGCATACCGATGGACAAGGTTCACGTGAACATCGGGCGCTACGGAAACACGAACGGTTCGACCATACCTTTCCTGCTGGCGGACTTCGCGGCGGGAGGGGAACAGGCGGGGCGGAACGTGATAATGGCCGGCTTCGGCGTAGGCTTGTCGTGGGGCGGGATAGCCGGCAGGCTCGGCACATTCAGATGCGCCGAAATCATTTCGGTGTAGGCGGGACAGGTCATGGATTATCGCGAGCTCAGGAAGAATATAAAAAAGGATTACAGCGGTTTCCCGAAAGCCAGGGTGGCGCTTCTTTCGGATCAATCGCCGCAGTACCCCGCCCAGGCCATCAGGGCGATGGCATACGAATACAGGATCGACGCGGAAATATACGAAGCGCCGTTCGACAGCATGGAGGCAGAGGCATTGGACCCCGCATCGGGGCTGTACTCATTCGCGCCGGACGTTACGGTGCTGCTTCCTGCCGCGGAGAAAATCCGCGCCCGTTATTACGAAACGCCGCTGGGCGAGAGGGGGGGCTTTGCTGAACGCGAAGCGTCGCGCCTGCTAGCCATCGCGGACAAAGCGGCCTCCGCGTCGGGCGCGAACGTGGCTCTGTGCAATCTCCTCGAAACGGACGACGGGCTTAATGGCAGCTACGCAGCTTCTTACCGCCTGTCGCTGCTGTCCGCATTGAGGTGTATCAACCAGCTGCTCGCGGATGGTGCGGCATCGCGCCCCGCGCTCGGCATCATAGATATCGCTTCGCTCGCGGCCGTGTTCGGCATCGCGAACGCGAGGGACGAGAGGATGTACTATCTGTCGGGGTGCGCGTTTTCGCAGGAGTTTCTCTTCATGGCTATGGACAGGGCCGTATCGTATATCTCCGCGCTGCGCGGCGGCGTGAGGAAATGCCTTGTCACCGACCTCGACAACACGCTCTGGGGCGGCGCGGTCGGAGATGTCGGCACAGCGAATATCCTGCTCGGCGAATCAGGCATCGGGAAAGCGTATGCTGATCTGCAGGCATGGCTGCGGGAGCTTTCGCGCAGGGGCATCGCGGTCTGCGTATGCAGCAAGAACGACGAGGCGGCCGCGAAAGAGCCTTTTTTTACGCACCCCGCCATGAAGCTCGGTATGGATGATATCGCGGTGTTCAAGGCGAACTGGCAGGACAAGGCGAAGAATATCCGCGAGATAGCGGACGCGCTGAACCTAGGCACAGACAGCAGGGTGGTCCTAGACGACTACCCCGCCGAGCGTGGTTCGGTCAGGGCGCAGCTGCCAGAGGTGGCAGTGCCCGAGCTCCCCGCGGACGCGGCGCGGGTGCTGCCGTTTTTGCAGTCCCAAAACCTCTTTGAAGCCGTGTCGCTTTCGGGCGAGGACGCGCGGAGGACGGAGATGTACCGCGAGGCGGGCAGGCGCGAATCGGCCAGGGACGGCGCGGCAGCTCATGAGCCACGTATCTAGGAACAGCGCTCCCGAACCGCCGCCGCTTCTGCCGGCGGCAGGTGCGGTGTCCCCGCGCAGGATTGCGGCGCCGATGATGCCGTAGCTGCCGTAAGCGTCTTTCAGCGAAACGGTCAGCGTGACGCAGGAGCTGTCCTCAGCAAATGCTTTGATATCGCTCTCGGAATACCTGACGGTGCGGAGGTTGAACTGGTTCGTGCGCTGCGTGAGCTGCGCCACGCGCGGTATCGAATACTCGCCGAAAGGCTCTATCGCGCA
>JAIRPQ010000001.1 GCA_031256875.1 Eubacteriales Family XIII. Incertae Sedis bacterium
GCTTCGTAGTGCGAGAGAGGTTTGCCTTCTTCGATTTCCGATTCCATCAGAGGGCCTATGCCCTTGCCGGCCGGTGGGGGGGTATAGGCGATGCCCGGCAGCGTCTGTCTGACGCGGCTCATGTCGGGGTAGACGCGCTTGGACGAGTCGAGAATCGTGTCCGACGCGTCGAGCAGTATGATGTTGCTGTGCTTGCCCATTATTTCGAATACGAGGGTTTTCCTGCCGCGCACCCCCAGTACGTCGGCAGCGTCGAAGTCGATTCGGAGGATACGTTCGCGCCCGTCGCGGAACACGCGCTCAACGCGCGCTCCGATGAGGTGCTTTCTCAGGAGCATGCAGAACGCGGGCGGTGCCTGCGGGTTCGGGGATTGTTTTTCGGTAATGTAGATATAGGGGTGGCTTCCCTGCGCCGAGATGAGCAGATCCCTGTGGGCGCGCGCGGCGTCAGCCTGCGGCGGCACGTTGACGTGCAGGACCACCTCGTAGCGGTCAGGCTGATAAACGCGCTCCACCTTACCGCCCGCAAGCAGCGAGTCAAGCTCCAGCGCCACCGCGCCCGTCACAAAATTGTCAAAAGGCATAATCAATCCTCACATTGCTAAAAAAAACTTTCAGTTCAGATTATATTATATTATAATAATAAGGTTAAGGAAAACGGCAAGGAGAGTTTTGATGATACGTAGCATGACTGGATTTGGCAGGGGCGAGAAGTCGGACGGGATTCGGACGGCGCAGGTTGAAATCAGGTCGGTCAACCACAGATACGGCGAGATTAGCGTAAAGCTGCCCAGGCGGTACGCCTTTGCGGAGGACGCGGTCAGGCGCATGGCCAAGGCTGGCATAGCGCGCGGCAAGGCGGACATCTCGGTGAGCCTGTTTTCGGAAGCTGACGAGGATGCCGCCGTTGCGGTGAACACGCCCCTCGTGAAACAGTATTTCAAGGGGCTGCGGGATCTGCAGAAGTCATATGACGTGACGGGCGACATCACGTTGGAGCTGCTCGCCGGAATGTCAGACGTGTTCATGCCCACAGCCGCTCACGTGGACGAGGAAGCCGCCATCGCGGTCATCTCGGCAGCCGTGGGCGCGGCGGTGGAAAGCCTGAATGAGATGAGGTGCGCCGAGGGCAGCAAGCTGGCCGCGGATATAGCGGCGCGCGGCGCGGCCATAGAGAAAGCGACATACATAGTAGAAGAAAAATCGCGCGGGCTTCCCGAAGCATACGCTGAAAAGCTGAAGCTGCGTATAGCCGAGCTGCTCGGTAAGGGCGGCGGAGCCGATTTGACCGAGGACCGTATCGCGCTCGAAGCCGCCGTGTTCGCGGACAAGAGCGACATCACCGAGGAAATCGTGCGGCTGCGTTCGCATATCGCGCAGCTGCAAAAATTCATGGACGGCGATGTGGACGAGCCGCTTGGCAAAAAGCTGGATTTTCTCGTGCAGGAGATGAACCGCGAAGCGAACACCATCGGCTCGAAGGCCAACGACATCGAAGTCACGCGCACGATGCTCGAAATCAAAAGCGAGGTCGAAAAGATACGCGAGCAGGTCCAGAACATAGAATGAATCGCGAGGGGCGCCGCGGACCATGCGAAATGCGCGGCGATGTGCGTAAAACCGCCCTTACGATGAGCTTGATAGGGAAAGGCATTTAATGTATAATAATAAGGTTGATTTCGGCTATAGTACCGAAAGGACGATCGGTTTTTGACTATGAAGAAGGGCAAGTTATTCGTCATATCGGGGCCGTCTGCCGTAGGCAAGGGTACGCTGTGCAAGCGCCTGCTTTCGGACGGCGGCAGCAAGGGCGCAAAGATAGAGCTTTCCGTGTCAATGACTACGAGGAAGCCAAGGTTCGGCGAAAAGGACGGCAAAAGCTATTATTTTGTCACCGAGGACGAGTTCCGCGCAGAGATCGGCAAGGGCGGGTTACTCGAATACGCGGAAGTGTTCGGCTGTCTGTACGGCACGCCGAAAGAGCCGGTTCTCGCAGCTCTTGAAAGAGGCAGCAACGTCCTGCTCGAAATAGATGTGCAGGGCGCGTTGCAGGTGCGGGAGAACCATCCGGACAGCCTGCTTGTGTTCATCCTTCCTCCGTCGCTTGCGGAGCTTCGTAGGCGCATACGGCACAGGGGCTCTGAAACGGCGGAGCAGGTGGCAGGGCGGCTTAGCAAGGCGGTCAGCGAGATTTCCGCCATCGTGAAATACGATTACGCCGTCGTGAACAACCATCTGGGCCGCGCGGTCGCGGAGCTGCGCGAGGTCATAGAAGGGCGGCACGCAAGGCTGAAAGCCGCGGAAGCCGCGGAAATAGCGAAGCGCTTCGCGGGTGATGGCACTGCGTCCGGCAGATAAAAGGCAGAAGAAGCGCAACAATATAGACGGACTGAATTTGCGAAACGTCAATTCGAAGAAATGAAACAGGCATGAAATGAAAGGAAACTGAGATGTTATTATACCCACCCATCAACCAGATACGGAAAAAGGCAGACAGCAAATACACGCTCGTAATACTCGCGGCAAAGCGCGCCCGCGACCTTATCGACGGCAAACCGCAGCTGATTGAGGACGAGGACGAAGTGCCTGTATCCGTCGCCGCCAAGGAAATATACGACGATTACATCACCTATGCCCGCGAGGAGGAGTAGCCTCGGGCATTTTTGCATGGTTCTCAAAGAATTGAAAGCCGCACAAAGCGGCATGACACAGACATTACACAGGGGATAGGCGATATCCCCTGTTCCTTATCTCTCACGTATGTGTCTCTTGCAGTTTGCCGTACAGCTTGCGTTGTTCGGTCAGTATCTGCGCAAATCTGCGGTTGAAGGTGCAGCAGCCTACGGGGGTCTGGCGTATCAGCAGCTCCAGGCAGTTGTCGCAGACCGTACACCATTTGATATCGGCTTCGTTGCCTTCGCGCAGCTTCTTCGGGAGAAACGGGTCCGCGAAAGACTGACGGCCCAGCGCCACCATATCCATCAGCCCGTCGTCTATGCATTTGGCGCCGTAGGGCAGAAGCCCCGCGTCCTTCGGGTCGACCGCGCACAGCCCGTTCTTGCCGTTCCTGAACACGGAGAAATTGGAGCCTATCACGACGGTCTCGGGGCGCACGGCCTTTTTAAATTCCTTTGCCCAGTATTGGTTCAGATAGGCGTAGTAGGGTATATGCTTGTCCACCTGTGTCAGTGAGATGGTGATGCCGGGGCTGCCCGCCGACTGTATGAAGAACTGTGCGCCGCGTTCTTCCAGTCCCTTCAGAAGGTCAAGCGGCTCGGTCAGATCCATCACGGGCGAGTCGGGCGCGTCGGTGCCGAAGCCGCCGGGGAAGCCTTCCCACGCGGAAATCTTCGAGCCGATGAGAAAATCTTTGTCGTTCACGGCCTTCGATATTCTTTCGTACAGGTCGAAAGCAAACTGCCTGCGCCTTTTCCACTCGCCGCCGTATTTCCAGTCGCGGCTGTTGTAGGGGCGCAGCACCTGCGAGCCGAAATAACCATGGCACAGCTTCATGTCTATCCCGTCCGCGCCCGCGTCGTGGGCAATCTGCGCGGCCAGCACGAAGTCATCCATTATCTTGTCCACTTCGCCTTCCGACAGCAGCTCGCCGCCGTAGCCGTACAGCGGGTTGACCGTGACGCGCCGCGAGAACTCGTCGCTGGACAGCTCGCCCGAATGCGTCAGCTGGAAGATGAACAGCGTCTTTGGGTTCGCCGCTTTGACGCGCGCCACGAATTTTTTCAGGGGTTCGCGGTTCGACTCCATGATGGTCAGCTGGTTGTCGCGCGCGCGGCTTTCGCGCGTTACCGTGATGGCTTCGAGACAGAGAAATCCCGCTTCGCCGCGCGCCAGGTTTTCGTACCGCTCGGTGGTGGACTCCGACGGGTTGCCCGTTTCGTCCTCGTCGTTGCATTCCATGGCGTGTATGAAAAATCTGTTCTGAGCTTCCCTCGTGCCGATTTTTATCGGCGACAGCAATGTTTCTTTGTATCCCATCTCGCTCCCTTTCTTTTTGTTCCAATAATTAAACAATAGAATAATTAAATAATAAAATAACAATAATGCTGCGCGTTTTGTGGCGCGGCCATCAGCGATATCAGCTGTCCGAGAACAGCTTGTCTGTACGCCCCTCGTAGGGTTCTTCGATGATAAGCGGCTTCAGGAACGCCGCCGTTTTTCTCACGCCGTCCATTCTGCTCATCGTTACGTCCTCGTGCTCGTAGCTGATGAGTCCCTCGTACCCGATCATGGAAAGCTCCGTGATGATTTTCTTCCAGCGCACATCGCCCCAGCCGGGTATGCGGAAGCGGAACGACCTGTCGATTCGCCTCATGTCCCCCTGCATGAGCGTACCGCCGAGCGGCAGGTTTTGTTCCACCAGCTCCGCGTCCTTCGCGTGGACATGGAAGATGCGATCCGCGAGCCTGTCGATG
>JAIRPQ010000121.1 GCA_031256875.1 Eubacteriales Family XIII. Incertae Sedis bacterium
CGGAAATCGAAATGCTTCCTGAGAAGCGCTTCTATTTCGCTGTTCTCGATCTTGCCCGTGCCCCATGTGTCGACATGAATCGAAAGCGGCTCCGCCATACCGATGGCGTAGGACAGCTCTATCTCGCACACGTCCGCGATGCCCGCGGCCACCACGTTCTTCGCCGCGTAGCGCGCGTAGTAGCAGGCCGAGCGGTCCACCTTCGTCGGGTCTTTCCCCGAGAAAGCGCCGCCGCCGTGCTTCGCGTAGCCGCCGTAGGTGTCCACTATTATCTTGCGCCCTGTCAGCCCCGAATCTCCGGCGGGGCCACCGATGACGAAACTGCCGGTCGGGTTCGTGTAGAATTTCGTGTCCTTGTCGATGAGCTTTTTCGGAATCGTCGGCAAGACCACCTTCTCCCAGAGGTCGTTGTGTATCTGCTTCTGCGTGACGCCCGGGTCATGCTGCGTCGATATGAGAATCGTGTCGATGCGCGTTATCTTGTTGCCGTCGTACTCGACCGTCACCTGAGTTTTCCCGTCGGGGCGCAGGTATTTTATCCTGTTCTTCTTGCGAACGTCCGTGAGCTTCCGCGCCAGCCTGTGCGCGTAGGCTATGGGCGCAGGCATCAGCTCGGGGGTCTCCTTGCACGCGAACCCGAACATTATGCCCTGGTCGCCCGCGCCCTCCTGCAAGAGCTTGTCCGCGTTCTTCTTGCCGCGAACCTCGGCGGCCGCGTCAACGCCCTGACCGATGTCGGGCGACTGCTCGTGGAGCGAGGTCAGCACCGCTATCGTCTGATCGTCGAAACCGTACTCGGCCTTCGTGTATCCGATGTCCTTGATAACGCCTTTGATGATGCTCTGTATGTCAACATACGATGTGGTCGTGATCTCGCCTACGACAATGGCAAGCCCCGTCGCCACCATTGTCTCGGCCGCGACCCTGCCCTGCGGGTCCTGCGCATAGATGGCATCCAGTATCGCGTCGGATATCTGGTCGCATACCTTGTCGGGATGCCCCTCTGTAACGGATTCAGATGTAAAATATCTCTTTGCCATGCTTCTCCTCTTTCTCGGTAATAATATAATAATGACTGATTATATATGCATACGCGAAACTCCGCCTATGCGTATCCACCGACGGGAACGGGCGAACCTAACCCCGCCGAAGCTCATTCGTCGCACAAAAATTCCTTTTTACATTATAACATTAATTTCGCCCCGACGCGTGGGGCGCGTGTATGGAGTAACGGAAATTATGCCCTTACATGTTGTATAATAATCATAGAGTAGCAATTCAGGATGCCCGAGGGAGGTAAGCAATGATGAAACCGAAAGACACAGACACCGTTTTATCCGCTGCGAAAGCGCAGTTCCAGGTACGCGCCGAGGATACGGTGCTGGTCGTAATAGACCTGCAGGAGAGGCTCGTGCCGGCGATGCACGATGCTTACTCATTGACGCGCTATGCGGACATGCTCATACAGGGCTGCACGGAGCTGGGGCTGCCGGCCATATTCACGCAGCAATACACCAAGGGGCTGGGTGAGACCATCCCGCAGATCAGGGACGGGTATATGTCGGCTTCACTGGCAGCGGCCGGCAATGTGAAGCTGGCGGGCGAAGACCCGATCATCTCCGCGCGTGATGACGCGGAGTTTTCGTACATCGAGAAAACGAGCTTCAGTGCAATGGGCGAACCGGCATTCGCCGAAGCCCTCGCGCGAACGGGGCAGCGAAGCGCCATCATCTGCGGCATAGAAGCGCACGTCTGCGTCATGCAGTCCGCGCTCGACATGATAAGCCACGGCTATGGCGTCTGGATCGCGGCGGACGCGACGGCCTCCAGACATGAACGCGACGCCGCGCTCGCGTATTCGCGGATGGCGCAGTGCGGGGCGGCCGTCACGACGGTGGAAGCGCTGTTGTTCGAACTGATGGGGGGCGCACGCCACCCGTCGTTCCGGCAGATATCGGCTCTGGTGAAATAACGCAAAGCCGTAGAATGATATAATTGGATAGGCAGGAACTCATATGAAAGGGCAAGGTCACTATTATTGAAATTACTTATCGCAAACGATGACGGTATCACCTCCGAAGGAATTTCCGCACTGGCGGGCGCACTGGCGCAGGAGCATGACATATATGTGTGCGCACCAAGCAGGCAGCGCAGCGGAACGGGGCATGGCATCACTATCACCGAATGCGTCACCGCGTCGGAATACGATTTCACGGGCGCGAAAAAAGCGTATATGATGAGCGGCACGCCGGCCGACTGCGTGAAGATGGGACTCATGCTACTCAATGACGAGGGCGTGGAGATAGACGCCGTGTTTTCGGGCATCAACGCCGGCGGCAATATCGGCACTGACACGCTGTATTCAGGCACGGTCTCGGCCGCGCTCGAAGGCGCGGTCTGCGGGCTGCCCGCCGTGGCGGTCTCCATCAATTCCCTTCGCCCGAAGCACTACGGGCTTGCGACGGAGCTGGCACTGCGCGCCGCACGCCTGGACTTCCACGGCATCGACAGCAGGCTCGTGCTGAACATCAACGTGCCGGATCTGCCCACGCCTGAGGTGAAGGGCGTCAAGGTGACAGGGCTGGGCATGCTCGGTTATTATGATTGGAACGTGGCTAGCCGCGACAAGAGCGGCAATCTGACTCTGCGCTACGGCGGGGATCGGATATTCTACGACGAGCTGGACGCCGACTCGAACGATGTCGGCGCGTCGCAGCACGGCTACGCCACGATCACACCCATACATTTCGATTTGACAAGCTATCAGCTGCTGGACAAGGTAAGGGAGAGCGGCATAGCGGAAATGCGAGGCATCTGATTTGTATATTTTCGATGGAAGGATTACCTTGAATGACAGGCCGATGCTCGAAGAATACCTGCGCGGGTTCGAGTACAAGACCTCTGGCCTGTCGTTCTCGTCGCTGTATATGTGGAAGGAAATCAACCAGTTCAGCTGGAAGAAATTCGGTGATTACCTCTGCATAGGCGCGGCCGACAACCTCGAGGAGGAAATGGGCCTCAGCTTCATGTTCCCGCCGCTCACGAGGACGGGCGGCTACGAAGCGGACAAACTGCGGGAAACCATCTACGCAGCCAAGGAGCATTTTGAGTCCAAGGGCGAGGATTTCGTAATGATGCTCGTCCCCTTCCATATGGTCGACATGTTCGACAAGCTGCTGCCCGGGATGCTGAAATGGGAAGCCGACCGCCCGAATTTCGACTACGTATACGACACGCAGGAGCTAATCGAGCTGAAGGGCAAGCGCTTTCACGGCAAGCGCAACCACCTGAATTATTTTCTCAATAATTACAGCTACACATATGAGCGCATGGCTTCGAGTATGGCCGATGAAATAATGGCGTTCATCGACGAGTTCAACCGCCGCAAGGCTCTGCCCGAAGGCCATGAGAAGGAGCTGCTCGAAATGGAGAAGGAAGCGATGCACGACGTGCTCGTCCATCTCGAAGATGTCGGCTACCTCGCGGGGCTCATACGCATCGGCGGCAAGATAGAGGCGATATCCATCGGCGGTCAGCTCGGCAGCAAGACTGTGACGGTTCACGTCGAAAAGGCGAACACGGAATACCGCGGCCTGTACCAAGCCATCAACAACGAGTTCTGCCGCCACATGGCATCGCACGTCAAGCGCATCAACCGCGAGGAGGACATGGGGATAGCGGGGCTGCGGAAGGCAAAGCTATCCTACAACCCCATCAAGCTCATCGAAAAATATATCGTGCGTGTGAAATAACAGGCGTAATAAAAACAATCAGAGCCGACCCCGATTTCGATTCGGCGTCGGCTCTTGCGTAGGCTTCTTTATTATACGAAGCTGATATTCCACGCTCCGTTCTTCTTTAGCGCGGCTCTGAGCAGTTCATAGGCTGCGGCCGCGTCGTTTATGTTCAAAGTCTCTACGGGCGTATGCGAATACCTGCGCGGCACGGCTAGCGTCGTTGCGGGTATGCCGCCCCCCGCCATGAACGACAAGCTTTCCTCCGTTATATAGGCGCGCTCGCTGAGCGCCACCTTTTGCAGAGGGATGCCCGCCTCGCTGGATACGGATTCAATCAGCCGGCGCAGCGCAGGGTGTATCGTGTTGAAGCGCACCACGGTCGGATCACCCTGCGTGATGATCATCACAGGCCCGCGCCCCATGTATACGGGCAGCTCGTTCTCCGTGTCAAGGTCAGGAACATCGCCGCACGGCACCGTATCGATCACGATGGCGTAGTCGGGGCGTACGCGCTCGTAGATGGGGAACGCGCCGGCGATGGTGACTTCTTCGAGCGTATTGAACGCAGCCACGATCTCGCCACAAAAATCGTCCTTCGCCAAATTCTCCATCAGGGAGAGGATTAGCGCACATCCTATCTTGTCGTCAATCCCCTTGCCTGTCACTATGTCGGGGTTCGCGAACTCCATCAGCTCGCCCTGAATGACTATCTTGGCGCCTATGTATACGCCCAGCACTTCCGCGGCCTCACGCGATGCTGCGCCGATATCGATATACGACTCGGGCGCACTCTGCGGCCGCTTGTTGTCCTCGGCGGATGTCAAGTGGCCTGCCTTCATGCCGATGACGCCAGGTATGCGCCCTTCGCGTGTCTGCACCCACACCCTGCGCCCGGGGATTACCTTGTCGGAGAAATCGCCGATCTTCTCGAATTTAAGAAACCCTTCTGCGGTGATCGCTTTCACTCCGAAGCCGATCTCGTCCATGTGCGCGGTAATAAGAGCCTTCGGCCCAGGTGCCCGCCCTGCCTTGGTAGCGATGACACATCCCGTCGGGGTCACCTCCACCGTGTCGCAAGATTTCTCCAGGCGCGGGAGCAGATAGCGTATAGCCTCCTGCTCCGCTCCCGAAACGGTAATGCCGCCTACCAATCCTGCAAGATCATCTTTCAGCCTATCCTTCACTGCTTTCATCCCTTTTTCCTCCACTGCTATTATCACCAAGAATGCCTTTTTTGTAAAGGGCGCGAGCTATAATTACGGACACCACGACGCATACGATCATATACAGGCCATAGTTCACTCCTGAGATAAGCAGGTACAGCACCGTGGAAACAATAATGATGAATGAGAGTTTTGGCGAGAATTTGCAGAACAGCACGTAGGTCGCACCGAATACTGCAGGTATGGTATAGGACTTCAGCGCCACCAAGATGCTATCCGGAAGAAAACCGACTATGCTAGTTCCCGCTATCGCCGTAATGAACACGACGGACAATGTGGTTATCAAGGATCCCGCCACGCCGATGGTTGAAATCACCGACCCCTCAGGGGAACCGAATTTCACGCCCGTGGTCTCCTGCGCCACGGACGACGCGGGCATACGTATATCCGAAATACTGCCTGCGGTAAACGCCATGTATGTGCCTGTTATTCCAAGAATCGGGTAATAGGATAGCGGTTCGACAAAATAGTATACTCCGAACGCGGCAGCGATCGTTCCCCATGCCGTCAATGCGACATCCCATGTAGGGAACACCCCGTATGCCAACTTCAGATATATAATAGGTCCAAACATCAGTACGATGATAAACCCGATCATTATCATGCCTATCTTCGAACTTTTCAGCCGCCAGCGCTCTTCAAAGCTCAGTGTGCTATTGTTTTCCATTTCAATGCTCCTTTCCGGTTTTACCAAACATCTCCCGCCCCTGATCAGGAAATCGCGGGGAAGATGGTCGCGACGACGATGCCGATCACCATCGCAAGACCCATGGCGTATTCTTTTAGCCTCGGGAACCGCTTGGCCAGCGTCAGTATGCCTAACATCGCCACTCCGCCGATAACGCACGCCAAGATGGTTTTTATATCTACGCCCTTCACACCTTCCACGATGTATTCGCTACAGAATGCGCCGAAGATGCCGAGGGTGGCCGCGCTGGAGAAGAACTCCATCCACATGCTGTCGCCGCCGCCTATCTTGTTGCGCAGCTTTTCCATCCTGCTTGCGAATATGAATGTCACGACCAACCAGCCGCATGCGTTGATTGCCATGGTCCACCACGCAGTGGAAAGCTGCTCCATCGTCAGAGATCCTGACATGATGTCGCCGCCCGCCGCTTCTACGCCGACCGTCGCTGCCGCCAGCTCTGTCGACGCGCCGCCTATCACGGACAGGCGAAGCCATGCCATGGGTCCGCCTAGTATCGAAATCAGCCCGATCATGACCACGAACACGCCCAGGGCAGGCCCGATAGCGGAAACGATGCCCGCGCGAAGTGCCGTGCTGCATTGCTGCGACGTTATCTTCACTTCGCCGGAACGCGCTGTGCGATATGCAAGGCGAAGAAACAGGGCTGTTTGGACGACAACGACCAACACACAAACGCCCGCCAGCACCCATATAGCCGGACTGTTCGCAACATCAATCGCGTTTACATTACTCATAATAATTCCTCCTAAAATTCTACTGATTGCATGAGATGGCCCCCGCCCGCGACAGCGCGCCTATCTCATTATCATCATATCCGAGAATGTCGCGCAATACCGCCAGCGTATCAGCGCCAAGCATTGGCGCCGGGCTATAGCCGTATTCTGCTGCCCCATCACCTCCTATCTTTATCGGATTTCCTGCGACCGTAACTTTTCCGGCCCTTGGATGCTCGAAAGATTGAATCATGCCACGCGCCTGTACCTGCGGGTTTTCGATAACCTGGCTGATTCTGTTGATGGGGCTTGACGGCACGCCCACAGCAGTCAGTATATCGTACCACTCCTCCGCAGTTTTGGCGCTCAGCGCATCTGAAAGCTGCTCGTACATGTAGCTGTGATTTTCCCCGCGCAAGGGGTTCGTGGACAGGCGGGCATCCTCTGCCAGCCCTGGCCGCCCAATGGCCTCGCACAGACGCGCCCATAGGCTGTCGTTGCCTGCGGCGATCATTATGTCATCCTGCGACGCGGTCGGGAAAGTCTCGAACGGAAAAATGGATTGGTGCGTGTTTCCATCGGGGGCAGGATCTTTCTCCGCCACCTGGTAGCGCGCGATGGCGTTCTCCAGTATAGCAACGATGGAGTCTAGCATAGCGATATCCACCAGTGCCCCCTTACCCGTTTTCTCGCGGTTCACGAGCGCGGCGAGAATCCCGCACGAGCAATTGATGCCCGCTATAATGTCTCCGATGGACGAACCGACGCGCAGGGGTCTGCCGCCCTTTTCGCCCGTTATGCTCATAATGCCCCCCATCGCCTGAACGATCCCGTCATACGCCGCGCGCTCACTGTACGGGCCGCTCTGCCCAAACCCCGATATCGCCGCGTAGATGAGCCTCTCGTTTTTTTCCCTAAGCCTATCGTATCCAAGGCCCAGCCTATCCATCGTGCCCGGCCGAAAATTCTCTACGATGACATCGGCTTTTTCCGCCAAAGCCATCAGCAGCGCCTTGCCTTCATCTGTTTTCAGGTCAATGGAAACGCTACGCTTGTTGCGGTTGACGCTCATGAAGTAGACGCTCTCACCGTTGACGAAGGGCCCGAAGCTGCGCGAATCGTCCCCTGTTACCGGTTTTTCCACCTTGATGACATCCGCCCCCATGTCAGCGAGCAGCATGGTAGCATACGGCCCCGACAGCACCCTCGTCAGATCCAGCACCGTTACTCCATCCAATATTCCGCCCATAATCTATTCCTCCGTATCTCCGCCAACGCCAATGCGTTATTACGATTTACTAGGAGAGGTTACGGCATGAAGCAAGGTTTCTGTCAAGTACGATTTTTCAGAACATTTTCGCAAAACAGATACCAGTCTACACGTTTTACAGCGCACACGCCTAGTTCGCCAAAAACATAAACCTCAAGTTGAAGTTTTTCCGGAATCGTTATAGAATAATTGGAGATTTACGTATATCTGCATCCTTGCAGCAGGAGAACACGCCACAGGAGGTTATCGCTATGCGAATCGGGGAATTTTCACACAAGTTCCATACTGCTCCATCCACAGTGAGATACTATGTGGACAACGGCTTGCTCGTGCCGTTGAAGCAAAACAGCCAATATATATTCACGGAAACCGACGAGAGAGAAATGCATCTCATAAACAGGCTGAAGGATCTGTCGTTCACGCTCAATGAGATCAAGAAATTCCTGCAAGTCATGCGGGTATACAATTCCAGCGACTACAAGATGGGCAGCATGTTGAGACAGATCTACGCCGACAAGCGCAGAGAGCTGTCGAGCATTATCAGCCTCCACAAAAAGCAGCTGCGCGAGATCGACTCGGAGATAGCGAAACTAAGCGGTCCGGAACACCCTAAACGGGATTCGCGCGGGATACCGCTGGCCTGTACCTCGCTATTAGCGTGCCCAAAATGCGAAAAGATGCTGAACATAGACCATGTGACCATACACGACAACCAGATACACAACGGCGAAATTCATTGCTCGTGCGGCTACCATGCATCGATCGAAAACGGGATTATAGTAAGCAACAGCGATACATCCTTCTACATGAGCGAGCAATTTCTCATCGAACACTATCGGCGCATACCCGACCAGGACGACGATTTTGTCTACTTCGAGTACATGAACAACATATCCAAGCAGACCACCGCCATGCTTTCGAAGGCGTACGCATGGATGAACGGCTGCATCGAGAAGCGCACACCGACACCAAGGGTGGTCATCATTCCGGATCTCTCCTGCCATTATCTATATAAATACATCGACGCGCCCTATTTTCGCGATGCCTTGATCGTCGTGTCGGGGTTTTCGAAAAGCAATATATGCGCAATGAAATCGCATTTTGACGCGATGAAGAATAACCTGAATATACTCTATGTGGCGAACACCATCTACGAGCTGCCCATACGCAAAAACTCGGGAGAACTGTGGATCGACGCAATATCATCCTATAATTTCTCGTTTTTCCATAACCAAAGCATGCTGCACCATCTGCTGGATCCGTATCTTGCGGACGATGTTGCCATAATCGGGCTGTCTAAGTACCTCGACCCGAGCTCCAAATCGCTAAAGAACATCAGGAAGCTGTACAGCCGCTCGCATACGGGGAACTCCCTTCTGGCAACGCTGCAAGAAGCGCTTAAAACAGCGAACTACAAGGTCACCAAGGATGAGAGGCTCGGATATGTAGTATCGCCAGGTAAATACTACGAGTACATGGAGCCAGCGGAAAAGCACTGGTACTATGGCTATTGCGCTCAGAAAGCACACGTGATACCATCGTCTTGCGACATCACTTAATCCGTGCGCACCATCACTTCGGCGGAACAAAAGTAAATGATTTTTTCGGCTCCGGTGCCGGTGCTGACGCCGGCGGCGCTGGCGCGGCCGGCGGCGTGAACGCGAATGATTTTTTCGGCGCGGGTGTCGCGGCTGGCGCTGGCGCGGGATCGAGCTTTGGCACGGGCGCGGGCGTTGTCGCCGGCGCGGGTGTCGCGGCTGGCGCGGGTGCGGGCGTTGGCTCCGGCACCGGTTCCGGCGCGAACTTCGGCATGGCCGGCATAGCGAATACGGCTGCCGCCGCCGGGTCGAGCGCAGGCGCGGCCGGCGCGGGCTGTATCGGCGGCGCGGCAGGCTCGGGCGCTGGCGCAGCGGGCAACGGCGCAGGCTGAACAGCCGCCACTGCCGCAAACTCCGAAACCATCTCCGGACCAGGCGCGGGAGCGACAGGCGCGGGTGTCGCCGCGGCCGGCGTAGGAGCAGGCGCGGCCGGCTCGGGCACATAGGCCGGTATATCTTCGATTCCAAAAACAGAATCCCCCGCGGGGTCAAGCTCCGGCACCGCCACCGCGTCAACAGCCGCCACCGCCGCCACAGCCGCGGCACCCTCACCAACAGCCGCCACAGGCGACTCACCAACAGACGTAGCCACTGCCGCCACAGCCGCGACACCCTCACCAACAGCAGCCGCCACATCTGCCGCAGCCACAGCCGCCACATCAGCCGCCGGCGCAGGTTCTGGCATCGCGACCTGCCCCGAATCCCCCGTCCGATGGCCGTACCCGTACTGCTTCGGCAACGCGCCTGAAAGCGATACGCCCTTCTCCGCCTTGTACGCCTTCTTCTCCCTGTACATCATCTGGTCGGCGGCCTTGAAAATCTCATTGTATTCGTCCTCCATCGAGCGCGACACGGCCCAGCCGAGCGAGATGTCCGGCCTGCCAAATTCCGCGTCGAATATCGCGCTTGTTTTCTGCCTGACCGACTCCGCGAAGGCTATAGCGACATCCTCGTCCGCGTTCGGCACCAGGACCGCTATTTCATCGCCGCCGATACGCGCCGCGAATGCGTTCGGCGGTACCGAGTCGTGTATGATGCCCGCGATGGACACCAGCAGCTTGTCTCCGGCGAGATGCCCTACATTATCGTTGACGAGCTTCAGATTGTTCACGTCCCCGACGATGACGAGCAGCGGCAGGTTCTCCCGCGAGATGGCGCGCGAGGCTCTTTCCAGATACGCGCTCCTGTTGTAGAGCTTTGTGAGATGGTCATAGACCGCGATGGACTCAAGATACCTGAGCACCGAATATATATGCGTGACATCGGAAATCTCGACCAGCTGCCCGAACTCCCGCTCCCCTTCCTTTATCGGCGCCGACGCGATGAGCAGATGGTGTTCTTCCCCGTCCTTCGTTAGCGTGATGATATTCTCGTCATGGATGGAAACCACGCCTTCACCTATTTTTAGTAATTTTTCCTTGTAATGGCTAAAGGGCTGCCGGTACTTCGGCGGCAGCAGCGAAAAGACGAAATTCTTGTACCCCCTGTTCCAGTCCAGCACGCGCCCCTTCTTGCTCAAAATTATTACCAACGTGCTGAGGTTCGAGTAGACAAATTCGCGCGACGTCGCTATGACGTTCGATGCGCTGGCGCGGAAGAACCCCGCGAAGGCTCTCTCCAGCACAAAGGCGAGGGCGATAAGGCAGAGCATGAACGATGACCGGCTGCCCGAGAACATCGCGAAAATGCATTCTATGTTGAACACGGCGATAGCCGCGATGAGCAGCCCCGAAGAACCCCTCATATGCTTCGGCATTTGGTAGAACACGTTGAAGCAGAGCAGCAGGCTTTTCATGACCATGACCACCCAGTAGCCGACCAGCAGCACTTCGGCATACGACGAAAGCGGGAGCAACAGCTGGTAATGCCACACGTCGGGAACGAAGCTGCCGCCCATATAGCCCATGACGGCAATCACCGTCAGCACGGCCGGCACGACGAAATATCCGATGACCCTGCCGATTCCAATCTTTCGGTGCGAGGTCTGCGACCAGACGTGCAGACAGAAGATGGCCGGCAGCGAAACGTATGCGGCGTACGCGCCCAGCCCCAGATACGCATACTCGCCCTCCGTCCCGAAAATCCACGTCACGATGGCGACCGCGACGATGGCCAGCACGAACGAGCAATATACTATATAAATCGAATTTTCAAGCCCCTTTTTCAGCTTCCCGTGGATGGCAAGCACCAGAAAAATAACGCCGATGGCAAACACGACCACCGCCACCCAAAAATTCAGGGCTTCATTGCCCTGTACGAAATCCTTCACCGCGTTGGAAACGGCGCCTGCGGTTTCGGCGAACGACTGTCCATTAAAATTTGACATATCCATACTCTCTCCCTCGCAACGCAAAATCCCGTTGCAGAATCAAACAAAATATATAAGAATTATATATCAGTAAGTGGTATAATTCAACAAAGAGCATTTTCGTGGAAACTGTTTCCGCGCCACGCGGCGGCCTAGCGGCATGGCAGCGGTGCGGGAATAATTCGGGAATAATTAATAAAATAATAAAAAAGTGACACGAAACAGGAACCGGCAGGGCTTCGGCGAGGGAGCATTATGAAAAATCTAAAAGACATTATCGAGGGTTCGGAGAATATCGTATTTTTTGGCGGCGCAGGCGTGTCGACCGAAAGCGGCATACCGGACTTCCGCTCGGAATCGGGGCTTTATAAGGCGCAGCAGGAATACGGGCGCTCCCCCGAAAGCATCATCTCACACTCGGCGTTCGTATCCGATCCGGAACTGTTCTATTCATATTACAAGGGAAACATGCTGTTCCCCGACGCAGAGCCGAACGGCGCTCACAAGGCTCTCGCACGCCTTGAGCAAGACGGCAAGCTGTCGGCGGTGGTCACGCAGAACATCGACGGGCTCCATCAGATGGCGGGCTCCGAACGCGTCTACGAGCTTCACGGCTCGGTGCACCGCAACTACTGTATGTCGTGCGGGGCGAAATTCGGGCTGGATTATATTCTGGACGAAGCCAACTGCAAAGGCGAGAGCGGCGGTATATCCTCAGTGCCGCGCTGCGATGCCTGCGGCGGCATTGTCAGACCCGACGTGGTGCTGTACGAGGAAGCGCTCGACGATAGCGTGGTCTCCGGCGCAGTGCGGGCGATATCGCAGGCCGACACGCTGATAGTCGGCGGCACATCTCTGGTGGTCTACCCCGCTGCGGGTTTCCTCAGCTATTTCAGCGGAAGCAACCTAGTGCTGATTAATAAATCGGAAACGGGCTACGACAGCAAAGCCAACCTAGTCATACGCGAGCCCATAGGCGAAGTGATGTCAGCGCTTTTCGCCGCCGAATAAGCGCATTGCTCTAGGTGAAACGGGCGGCCTAGATAACAGGCCGCCGAAGGAACGTAATATCGCCGATCTATATCGGATTTGGACGTTTACGCAAAATATGAACCAGACCCTTGGAGAGATTCCTCATTTTAATCTCATCTGATTTTATGACAGCGTTCCATTACTGCTACACGTAAGTGTCACAGTTCTACTTACGGTCTGGACTACAGTTAAGCCGTTATATCTGTTTGCAGTAGCACTTGCTGTTGCCTGATTGCCGCTCTTGCTCGCAGACGTACTGCTTATTGACCAATTGCTTGCTGGAGCTGCTGCGGTAACGGTCGAAGCGGTGCAGCTCGATGTAGAGCCGTTATAGCTGAAAGTTCCGGTCACTTTGACATACCAAAGAGTATTACCAGAACTGCCATAATAAGTAGTTATCTTTGAGCTGGTTTTTGTAGTGGTGGACGCTCTCAACGCAGGTGATTTTGTTTCTGCAATGGTGGTTACAAAATAACTGCCGTCGTTCTGATATACAACGTTGGTGATTTTGCCTGATGGCACTGCATAGTTTTCCGAGCCGTCAGCCAGAGCAGCAATAGGCATCGAGCACATTGCCAGCACTATAAAAATTACGGATAATATTTTTTTCATTTTCTACTCCTTTATTCCACTGATTCGGTAGTTATTTCGGTTACTTCCCTGTCAATATATTGAGCTTGCCCCTTCACGAAGTCTGCATATTTAATAACAACTATACTGGCAGCTGCAACGACCACCGCTATGACTATCACCACAATTCCGATTCTGATAAACCGAGCCGTTCGAATCTGCTTATACAAATACTCCGCATCGGCTTCGGCCATGTATCGGGACACAATGGTTTTCGGTTCTCCGAATGTCAAAACGATTTGTTCATAGCTGCTATCGGGGTTTGAAATAATGTACTCATTGATATCCGCTTTGTAGTGGGCGATAAATTTCTTTTCTTCATCGCCATATACGGGAAACAACAATTTGATTTCTTTGAAGTAGTGCTTTAAACCGTTGTCAATACTTATACTGCCCATGACACAGGTCTCTCCTTTTAATTATGGAACAGCATTGCCATTCGTCCTTAGCGTTAACGTATAATATGTAGTGGATTGATTTTCACCTCTTTCTGTCATTCGTATATTCAAATACGTTTTTCATGCCCTCCGTGATTTCCTCATACTCTTTTCTTATTTTCTTATAGTATGCCCGTCCAGAATTTTGGAGACAGTAATATTTTCTGTTGCGGTTGGCGACGGTTTTTTCTTTAATAGAAATATAGCCCTTGTCCTTCAGCCTGTAAAGTGAAGGGTACAGTGATGGGTGAGTTACATTTATCAGTCCCCTTGAATATTTAGATATCAGGCTCGCCAATTCAAAAGCATAGATTTCCTTGTTGTCATCAAGTATCTTTAATATCTGTAATTCAATTAGCCCTTTTAACATATTAGCATTATTAGCCATAGTATATTCGCTCCACGAATAGTATCATACGCCATTTTATTATACAATGCAATATATTTTTTTATATCAAATTATGTATTGACATATTATGCGATACATAATAAGATGCTCGTGAAGTAGTGCTATATCAAATCGTGTCAGCAGTAAAGGAGATGATGCCTATGGAAGCGGAGAAATAGTAAAGAGCCTTTTCAAAACAGATATCCAGTAATGCATTCAGATTATTATGGTATGATTAATTTTAGTGATTTAGGAGAACAATATGAAAAGAAACGTGAGACAAGTTACAACAATTATTTTATGCATTTCAATCGCTGTGGCAATGCTTTTGGCAGGATGCGATAATGCAGGAAGCAGCAATTCATATAATGGTAAATTCGAAGATGATATTTATTCAAATAGTAATACCAGCAATAAAGATATCAACGCTATTTATATTGGAGACAATGCTAAAACCAATCCTGACATCTCCGATGCAGTGGAAATACCCATTGATGACGAGGGCGATATCTCCATAATAAAGGGTACAACAGCGCTCGACAACAGTGCTTATTCTGAACAGACTGAATTAGACGGCATTTTCCAATCCGAGGAAGGATACTATGCCATGGAAACAGTTTTACCCAATGGTGAAGAATCTATTATTCCTGTAGATGTAATTAATGCTGAAATTAAGGATGCCGCTTCTATAGAAGAATTGGATTCACTTGATGAAATACCTGACGAAATTGTCAATTCGATAAAAAATAAGTATGCAAGCCAGATTAGGGCAGGAAGAGATGAACTTGATATAACCATCACTATTCCCGAAGACGAAGCTCCTGACATCGAAGCAATCCCCGCAATAAAAGCATCTGCGGAATCAGTTGATTCACCTGGGAGAGATGAGGTAAATGCATTATTGTGCGGAACTACTATCAGCAGTTACAAGGGACGTAAAATGAAATCTGTCCGAGTATATTATTCAAACCTCAGTACAGAGCCGTTCAAATATCAGACAGGATCTAACACAAGTGCAGTTGCCAGTAACGTCTGCAGTTTTGCGCTTGTGGGAACATCTCTTGTGGGAGGGTCAGTCGCAGTAGTATCGTCGGGAATCTCCTTGTGTCAAGCATTTGTAAATGCATGTGGCAGTTCATGGATAACTGGATCTTCCAACGACTATCTATATGCTTATGTTGAATATGAACTAACTGAACAATGGACATATTGCCAAGAGGGATCGCGGTGGAATTTGGGCTTGCGTACGGAAAGAGCCGTTGTAAAGCATGTCTGGAATCGCACATATTTTTATAATACAAAGAAAAAAGCAGGGAAGGCAAATGAAACAAATACATATCCCAACAAGGTTCATCTGTCAAAACATTACGATTCGCCAGATGCGACAGCTTACGCAAATCAGTATAATCCAGTGTCGGAACCCATCTCAATAAAGATTGGTAATAAGACGATTATTTTCTGAATCTCTTATTATGCGTGAACAATAACGATGAATATTAAAAAGAAAAGAATATCAGCGGTTATAGCGGCTTTTGTCTGCGCGGCAATATGTATCGCTGTGCTGTTCAGAGATAAACCTGTGGGATGCATTGAATACGCTGATGTCAGCGATATTTACGTAGAGCATATCGTAGACGGGCGCACTGCGGATGTGAGCGGCGATATTGATGGCGAATCGCTGACGGAGATTTTCAGCGGCACGGGCAGCAAGCTGTTTCTGGATGCGACAGGGCCATACTCGCGAGACGATGCGGAGTGGCTGATAATGGTTTCCGGCAATGCCAACAAATCATATGTGGTAATTTTGGGAAAGAAAAATTATTGGTATGTACCGAATCAGTTGTTTTGCAATAAGATATACGACGCGGGCAAAATCAAGGCAGCGCTGATGGCAATGGCGGGATGACACGTATGTGGGCGGCCTAGGTCCTAGTCCGCCTCCCTACCTGTCCGACACTATCTGGCGGCCTTCGTATTCCTCGTCCTGCTGCTCGAAGATTTCGGGGGCGTCGCCTGTGGCCGTGCCTTCCGCGAAACCTACCAGGTCAGTGATGGGCAGCGTGAAGCTGATGCCGCGCGCCTTCGTGCGAAGGCCGCCCGACTCAAGTATGGCGTGCATTATCTCCCTGACCGCGGACTTCCTCACTATCGTGAGGACTATCTCCTTCTCCGGCTGGATGTCGATGTTCATAAATTTCTCGGCGGCGTGTATGCCGGTGCCGCGTGCGTACAGAACCGTGCCGCCGCGCGCGCCCGCAGCCCTCGCCGAGTCCATCACCAGCTCCGCGTAGCCCCTGTTGACTATCGTCATGATAAGGCTGTATTCCGTGTTGTTAAAGTCATTCATCTCATTACCTCATTCAGTCCGGCCATCCATCGCCACTGCGAATGCGCATCGGCTATGGCCGCCGCTTCGTATCGATGCCCGATATATATTTGAGCGACAGCGGCCCGCCGACGCCCGTCAGCGGTACGCAGAACGCCAGGCCGGTCCCGGGATCGTCCAGCGAAAACTTGTATTCCACCATCGACATCGCGGCCCTTGCCTTTGACTCGGTAACGACGCTGAAAACGATATCGCAACCGTTCTCCGTCAGCCCGAATATGTCGGCCAGCTCCGAGCCTACGGCTGCGTATGCCACGGACTCCATGTTGAACGTCACGCCCAGGTCGCGCAGCTCCTTCACCACGCGGTTGCCCTGCTCGCGTGCCACGATAGAGACCATCAGCTTCAGCCTCTCAAATTCGTTACCGTACCTATCCCTCAGTTTCTCAGCCATCAGCCCACCTCGCACTCGTCAAAGTCGATGTAGTTGTTGTCCATTGTCACCTCTGCATGTTTTTCTTCTGAATGCATGGCCTGAACCCACTCGGGGCTCGCGACGAAATCCATGTCCGCTTCGTGCGCATAATCGTCCTGCACGAAATCGTCCTGCACGGACACCTCGCCCATAGCGGCGCCGCCGGCCACCGCCAGCTGCGGCACGACGCCCCAGTCGAGAAATTCCTCGCCTTCCATGCTCACCGCCATGCTTCCCATCTCGTCCTGCTCCTCTTTCTTGGTCGCCTTCATCCTGCGGTCGTACATCAGACCGATGAACTGCACCGTGAACAGCGGCGTCATCGCGACCATCGCGACCACACCGAACGCGTCCATCATCATGTTGCCGCCGGTCGCGGCGCAGGCGCCCATCGTGAACGGCAGCAGGAAGGTGGCGGTCATAGGGCCCGACGCGACCGCGCCCGAGTCGAACGCGACCGCCGTGAAAATCTTGGGCACGAAGAACGATAGGGCTATCGCAAGCCCGTAGCCGGGCAGCAGCACCCACCAGATGCTTATCCCCGTGACGACGCGCAGCATGGCCAGCCCGACGGATATGCCGACGCTGATGGAGAACGCGCGCAGCAGGGTGCGCCTGGCTATCGCGCCGCCCGTCATGTCCTCGACCGAATCTATCAGCACGTGGACGGCCGGCTCCGCGAGCACGATGAAGAATCCCATCAGCACGCCGAGCGGTATGAGTACCCAGCTGTATTCGAGCTTGCCGACGAACTCGCCGATGAAGGTACCGGCCGGCATGAAGCCCACGCCGACGCCCGTCAGGAATATCGTCAGGCCGAGGAAGGTATATATCAGTCCGATGCCGATGCGCGCGAGGTGCTTCAGCGGCAGCTTCAGCGCGAACACCTGGAACAGCAGGAACACTATGATGAGCGGAGCGACCGCGAGCCCTATCTCATGCGCGTATTCGGGAAGCCCGTGCAGGAACGCGCCTATGAGCTGCCAGACATTCGTGATGTTCTCGATTTCAGCGACGCCGAGCGTAGACTCCTTGGCGGGAAATTTGAACCCGAGAATCATGACCGCGTAGATGGGCCCTATGCTACAGAGCGCGGCTAGCCCGAAGCTGTCGTACATCGTGGACTTGCCGCCGCGCACGGACGCGACACCCACGCCGAGCGCCAGTATGAACGGTATGGCGAACGGCCCCGTCGTGACGCCGCCCGCGTCGAATGAAACCGCCAGATATTCCTTTGGAACAAATATGCCGAGCACGAGGGCGCCAATATACAGCCCGCAGAGCAGGTACGACATATTCCAGATGAACATTATCCTAAGCATGGCGATAACGAGGAACACGCCAAGGCCGACCGCCACGAAAACGACCAGCACGTTTTTATCCACGCCGGGAACTTGGCGCGAAAGAATCTGCAGATCCGGCTCGGCTATCGTCACCATCGTACCCATGACCAGCGACGCGCCTATGATGAGCCATAGCTTTCTGGATTTTGTAAGGAACTGCCCCAGATGTTCGCCTATCGGCATCATGGCCATGTCCGCGCCCATCGTGAAAAGGCTCATTCCGAACATTAGCAGGATAGCGCCCCCGATGAACAGCCCGCGCACGGGGAAGGTCATCGGCGTTATCGTGAAATTCAGCACCAGCACGATAACCACTATCGGCAGCAACGAATTTATCGCCTCTTTCAGTTTTTCACGGAGAACTTTTCGCAAACCCGCATTACCTCTGCATACAGCGACTTCCATAGGCATCGTAAGCACGCTTCCGATCCCACCCTCACATTAACAGCGCGCGGGCGCGGCCTGCGCGTCTGCAATAATAAAACCAACTGACAGTTTTATTATACCATATAAAAAAACGGGCCTGCTGATTCGGCTGGCCCGTGCTTTTCGTATTGCCCGTCATCGCGCCGCCGCACGATTCGGATGCCGTGCGGCTATGCGCCTAGATTTTCACATGGCGTCATTTCGCATCGACTATGCCCGTCACCTGTCCGGCGGAGATGACCTGTATCTTGCCGTCACCTTCCGGCGTATAGACAAAGGCTACGGCGCGCGTACCCTCCGAGACGGAGAATCCCATGATATTGAAAATGCCGGCCTGTTCTTTCTCGGCCTCCTCCAGCGCTTTTTTGACCGCGTACTTGGCTATGCCCTCGCGCTCACCCTCGCTGATTTCGGTCCATTTGACGGTATCCTTCAGTATCGGCAGATAGTTCGTGGCCTGCGCCCCGTTCACGCTCTGCATCTGCTTTTCTATAGTGTCCAAGCGGTCCGCATAGCGGCTTCCGAAAACTCCGGTGAGAAACAGCACCACCACGACCGCAGCCACGGCCACCGCCGCGATAATGATAATAGCCTTCTTGTCCAACCTGAACGAAAACCCCGAGCCGAACGATGGTTTTGATTTTGCCGCGCTGCCCGCCGTAATCTCGACCTGGGATGGCACTCCGTACCCGCCCAGAGCTTCGCTGTATCCACTTCGATCTTTGTTGCTTGCCATGTATTATACTCCATTTCGTTTTCTGGATGGTTGCCCCTGTGACACCTCTATCGAGGCAGCACCCATTCCTGCTATGCTGTCTTAGTTTAATTATTCCACTAATCATTGCCGCGGTCAAGCTATATTGCGGCTATATTTAATTTTTATGGCTTTTCAGCAATGTTTAAGGTTTGGGTGTTGAGGATTTGTTTTGGAATAATAATAATTTTTTGCCGGCGGCGCGGCCTGTCGCTGACCTTGCGGCCTGTCCTGGCCTTGCGTATTTTCGCTGGCCGTGCGGCCTGTCCTGGCCTTGCGGATTTTCGCTGGCCGTGCGGCCTGTCAGCGCGGCTGCATCTCCGTCAGGTTCTGCCAGTAGCGGGCGGGCATGAAATTTCTCTGGCAGCGCGGGTTTTTCCTCTCTTTGATGGCGATGGCGTCAAAATACCTGCGCCACATATCGCGGTAGCCCCTCTCGCTCGGCGCGTTTTCGAGCAGGGCGGCGTCGCGCTCCGTGAAATCCTCGATATGCCACCGCCTGTGCCACGCGACGAGCGCGCGCCCGCGGCGCGTGTCGTGGATGATGAACGGCTCGCTCTTGAAGCGGTCCGTGAAATGCGGCGCGAGAAATTCGAGCACTTCATGGTCGGGCTCAACGCGCGCATAGAGAATCTCGCGCATCTGCGCGGCCACTGCTTCCGCGCCGCTGTCTACCGTGCCGCCGTGTCCCTCACCGCCGTGTCCCGCGCCGCCCGCTGGCGCTGGGCAGACCGCCGAAAATCTTATCAGCCCGCACAGGCGGTGTACCTCGTTGCCGATTTTCAGCTCGGCTTTCTCTACGGGGTTCACGAGCGGGTGCGAATGCAGGAACGCCATGGCGGGGCCGCTCTTGAAGCAGAGCCTGATATAGCTCAGCAGCATCAGCTCCTTGCCGTCCGTGTCCGTGCGGAACACGCGGTATACGCGGGCGAGCGCATGCGGCGAAATTTTTTTCACGATGGCCGCTTCGACCGTCCGCGCCTTGCCTTCGTCCGTCCGCACCTCGCGGGGCGGCGTCAGCATGTCCGCCTGGTACACCCCGCGCGCGAAAATTCCGTCGGCCTTCGCCGAATGGTAATGCTCGTAGACGCAGGTGAGAAACCCGTCGAATGTTCCGTCGTAAATATAGTTCATAGCCCACCCTGCCGGCCGGACAGCGCGTCGAACATCGAGACCTGCTCGGGGCCCGCGCCCACCAGCCCGCTCCTTATCCTCGCGCGGTCAAGTATCGGCACGGGCCTAGACGGGTCAGCCAAGCCTTCCATCCCCTTCATCCTGTCGCGGATATAGCACGGCTCCAGCTCCCCCTCGCCGTAGTAACGCCCCGAGCAGGTCAGGAAATAACGGGCGCGCTTCAGCACCACGCCGATCTTCTTCAAATCGTCGTAGCGGACTGCGGCCGTGCGGCGCTGGCTGATAATGCGCTTCGCCGACACGTTGCCTACGCCAGGTATCCGCAGCAGCTCTTCCAGCGAAGCCTTGTTGACTTCGATGGGGAACTCTTCGAGATGGCGCAGCGCCCAGACCACCTTCGGGTCAAGGTCATAGTCGAGGTCAGGCTCCTCCGCAGACAGTATCTCGTCCGCGCGAAACCCGTAGAACCGCAGAAGCCAGTCGGCCTGATAGAGCCGGTGCTCGCGCTTCAGCGGCGGCGGCATGGCCATGTCAGGCAGCTCGGGTGCTGACGCGACCGGAATATACGCGGAGAAATACACGCGCTTCATCGAGAACCGCCTATAGAGGGCTTCCGACGTGCGGATGATGTGCAGGTCGCTCTCTGACGACGCCCCTATGATCATCTGCGTGGTCTGGCCCGCGGGCGCGAAACGTTCCTTGTACGTGCGCCGCCTGTCGGGATAGCCGCCTTGCCGAATGGCTATACCGAAATCGTCGTCGGGCTCGCCCGCGCCCGTGCGCCGCCCGCCTCCGGCCTGCTCGAACGCGGCGGGGATGGGTGCCCCCCGCCCGCCTGTCACGCCTGCGGCAAACGCGGAATCCAGCTTCCCCATCAGCCCTGGCGCGGAGAGCGTCCGATGCTCCAGCTGCGTTTCGGTAATCTGGCGCATCGGGCCGAATATGCCCTGCGGCTTTTTCTGCGGCGCGAGCGCGGCAAGGCTCGTTTCGGACGGAAGCTCCACGTTCACGGACAGCCTGTCGCTGACCAGCCCAATCCTATGCAGCAGCTCCGGCGATGTGCCGGGGATGACCTTCGCATGGATATACCCCGCGAAGCCATGCTCCTCGCGCAGCAGCCACAGACATTCGTACATGCGCTCCGCCGTGTGGTCGGGCGACACCAGCACAGCGGAGCTGAGGAACAACCCTTCTATATAATTTCGCCGATAGAACTCTATCGTCAGCGCCGCCAGCTCGCGCGGCTCGAAGCTGCGGCGCGCCACGCCAGCGGTGCGCCTGTTGACGCAATACTTGCAGTCGTATACGCAGTCGTTCGAAAGCAGCACTTTCAGCAGGCTGATGCACCGCCCGTCCGCCGCCCAGCTGTGGCAGATGCCCGCGCAGGCCGCGCTGCCTATGCGCCCGATATTGCTCCTGTCCGCGCCGCTCGACGAACACGAAACGTCGTATTTCGCGCCCTCTCCGAGCACGGCCAGCTTTTCCATTGTACCGCTATCCATATCAAGCCCTCACATCCACAGAACGAACTCCTGTTTAATTATTCTATCAAATTCCAAACAGATGTTCAATGGCATTATTGTTACATTTTCATATATAATTATTGTAGTTTCGATAATTTGAGAGGAGCGGTGTTATGAACGTGATGAGGAGCCTCCCGTTTTTTTTCTGGGGGGTGGGCAGCATGGTGCGGCTGCGGAAACTGAAAAGACTGATCGACTCGGCGCGGGCGGACGGCAGGCACGGCGAGGAGCAGGAATGCATTCGGCTCGCGCAGAACTACTGGGGCGCTGGCGCACTCGGCGCACTCGGCGGAACGCTCGTTACAGAGCATCTAGAGCGCATACCCGAGGGGCCGGTGCTGTTCGTGTCCAACCATCAGGGCAACGTGGACATCGTGGTGTTCATGGCCGCCGTGACCATGAAGCAGCACGGGTTTGTCGCGAAGCAGGAGCTGCTTGGGATACCGTATTTCGGGAAATGGATACCTCGCATCCGCAGCCTTATGATCGAGCGCGACGATCCGCGCTCCACACTGCGCGCTTTTCAGGAAGGCGAGGAATGGCTGCGTCAGGGCTTTTCGCTCGTGATTTTCCCCGAGGGCACGCGCAGCAAAAGCGACGAAATGGGCGAGTTCAAAAAAGGCAGCCTGCGCATGGCGACGCAGACGGGCCTGCCCATCGTGCCCGTGTCGCTGTCCGGCTCATGGCGGCTATTCGAGGAAAAAGGCTACCCGCAGCCCTGCACGGTCAGGTTCTACGTCCACGAGCCTATCGCGACGGCGGGGCTGGATAGGAACGAGCTGGCCGGACTGCACGCCCGTGTAGAGGGAATAATAAGGAACAAAGTGGACGAATGGAACGCGCAGGGCGGTAAACTGTGATATGATATAGGCAGCTAGGCAATCGACGCAGCATTATTATTGTGTGAATGGCAGGGACAAAAAGTGAAAGATGTTTTGATGCGGCACGCCAAAAGCGCCAGGGCCAGAACCCGCGCATATAGGGCAAGGTTAGTAAGCACCTCCATGTTCTGCCGAAGCCAGATAGTGGACAAGTCCATCTTTTGCCGCGACCAGATAGTCGGCAAGTCCATTTTCTGCCGCGACCAAATAGTAGACAAGTCGGTTTTCTGCCGCGACCAAATAGTGGACAAATCGATTTTCTGCCGCGACCGCATCGTCGGCATATCCACCCTCTACGGAAACCAGATAGCAACGACATCTATATACTGCAAAGACCATGTGGTTTCAGCCGTTTTCGACGCGCTGAAAATCATACCTGTCTGTTACCGCAACGGCGAGCTGCTCGTGCTCGGCAGGGACGATGTTTGCGGAGATGGCGAGCCCACGGACACCTGCGGAACGGAGATGAAGCAGATCTACATACTGCTGACGAAACACACGAACATGCTCGCGAAGCTGCTTCGGGTGGTCACGTTCTACCAGTACACGCACACGTCCATAGCGCTCGAGGAAGACGGCTCGCACTACAGCTTCAACCCCGTGCGCGGGTTCACCATCGAGCGACCCATCCACAAGAAGCGCAGCACGACGCCGTGCAAGCTCTACTGCGTGGACGTTTCCGAAAAGACTTACGCTGAAATCGAGGGCCGTCTCCAATGGTTTTTGGAAAACCCCGACGAGTACAAATTCAATTACGTAGGGCTCGCGCTTTCGATACTGCATATACCCATCGGCGTCGGCGGCAGATATTTCTGCTCGCAGTTCGTGTCTGACATCCTTACCGCGTCGAACGCGGAGCCGATGCTGAAAAAACCCAGCCGTTATTTTCCGCGCCACTTCCACCGCGAAAAGGGGTTCCGGCTGATGTACGACGGTGTGGCAGGTACTTTCGCGGCCCAGCAGGGGGACGATGCGGCAGCGCAGGCCGAGTCGTGAGCTTCGGCCGTGAGCTTCAGTCGTGAACTTCGTCCGTGAACTTCGTCCGTGAGCTTCGGTCGATTTGTGTTTTTGCCGCAGTTTTGGTATAGTACGTAGTTGTGGAATATTATAAGAAGGAAACAAAATCAAATCTGAAATGGTTCGTGGCCGCCGCGCTCGGCGTCCTGTTTGCGCTTGACCTGTGGTTTGTGATATCGGGTATGTCGCAGCAGTTCGATGACAACATCATGCAGTTTGCCTATGATGTGCGAGGCGATTTTCTCACAGTCGTTTTCAGGTATATCACGCACGCTTCCGACACGCTTATTATCGCCATCATCTGCGTGGTGCTCGTGGTGCTGCCGACAAGGGTGAAGTTCGGCATACCCATCTCCTGCACCGCCGCCGCCGTGGGCATCATACGCTATATCATCATGACCTTTGTGGGCAGGGCCAGGCCCGATCAGGCGATGTCGCTCATCGCCACGGACGGCTCGAGCTTTCCGAGCGGGCACGCCACGATGAGCTTCGTGTTCTACCTGTTCCTGATGGTGCTGCTTTGGCGCTTTTTCATACTGAGCGAAAGCCGCAGCGCCGCAAACCTCGTATCGGTGGCGATGCCGCTGCTCGTGCTTTTCATCGGGGTGTCGCGCATATATCTCGGCGCCCACTATGCTACCGACATCATAGCTGGATGGTTTCTCGGCGGTGCGCTGCTCATAGTGATACTAGCGCTCTACGACCATTTCTACCCGCTGAAAAACAGAATAACTTTTGATGCGCCTTCATGGGAATACTCGCGCAGAAGAAGGCCATGGCGCAGGCCACAGATAAGCCATCCGCAGGAGGAGCTTCTGGACTTCCCGAAAAACCGAAGCGTCTGGCGACGCCCGGGCATTTCCGCCAAGCGAAAGGCAGCGGAAGAAGAACGCAAGCGGCGCGGGAATCCGGACGACGGCTATATGGACTAGCCGGACGGAAGCCGCATCGCCTCGGTCCGGCTAAATTACCGTCTGTCAAATTGCCGTCTGTCTGCCGAAAAATTAAGCCTGAAAAATTACCCTCGATCGAAAAATATGTTCTTGCCTGACGCGGAGAGCGGGATGGCGTTGGCTATCCTGACGCTTTCCGAGAACAGCTGCAGGCGCACGGCGGCTTTTCCCGCCGTCCACATGATGCGGTTGTCTATCCGGTTGTCCATCGCTATCGACGCGGCGCTGCCTACGGCTATGCCCAGATCCAGCACGTTGAACGCGCAGTTCGCGCCGGCCTTCGCCGCGCCCGCGCAGTCGCCGAACGCGCAGAGGCCGCAGCCCGAAAGCCCGATCGGGGAGTTCTTCGCGCCTATCAGCACGACTGCCTCGGCATTGTCCACGTTGCCCGCGTCGCGCGCGAAAGGCCCTAGGCCGTTCCGTTCCTCGTCGATTTTGCGCATCTCGGCGGCCAGCGCGTCCTTGTCCTCGCCGTCGAGGATGACCACCTCGATATTGTCGATGCCGCAGCCCGTTGGCGCGGTCCTCGCCGCCACCGCCATCTCGTATGCAACATTCAGAATGGCGTTCCTCTCGGCATCCTTGCTCTTGTACTTCATTGCTCCACCTCCTTGCCTAACCTGAAATTACCTTATCTTTATATGCACGTCGCGCAGCTGTTGCTCCGTTACTTCCGAGGGCGCTCCCAGCATCAGGTTTCTCGCGTTCGAGTCCAGCGGGAATGGAATAATTTCGCGTATGTTGTCGTCGCCTGAGAGCAGCATGACGATGCGGTCAACGCCCGGCGCCATGCCCGCGTGCGGCGGTGCCCCGTAGCCGAACGCGCTATACAGCGCGCCGAATTTTTCTTCGACCGTCCGCTCGTCGTAGCCCGCTATCTCGAACGCCTTGACCATGACATCCGGCCTGTGGTTCCTGACCGCGCCGCTCGAAAGCTCAACGCCGTTACATACTATGTCGTACTGCCACGCGAGAATTTCCTCGGGGTCTTTGTTCAGCAGCGCGTCCATCTCGCCCTGCGGCATCGAGAACGGGTTGTGCGTGAAGTCGATTTTCCCCGCGTCCTCGTTCCATTCGTACATCGGGTAGTCCGTGATGAAGCAGAAATCGTAGCGCCCCTCGTCCACCAGCCCGAGCCGCGTCGCTACCTCAGTGCGTATCTGTCCCGCGAACTGCGCGGCCGCCTTTGGCTCGTCGCTGATGAAGTAGAGCACGTCGCCCGCGCCAAGCTCCTGCCCCTCGCCCGCGCACAGCTCCGCCAATTCTTTCTTCTGCCCGTCGCTCATGAATTTGTCGATAGGGCCTTTGTAGGACAGGTCATCTTGGACCGTGACATAGCCGAGTCCTTTCATGCCTATGCCGAGCGCGTACTGTTCCATTGACTTGAAGAACGAGCGCGGCTGCGCGGCTGCCCCTGGCACGCGGACGGCTCGGACGGTCTTGCCGCGGAACGGCCCGAAGTCCACGTTCGCGAAAAATTCCGACAGGTCAATAATGATGAGCGGGTTGCGCAGGTCGGGCTTGTCCGTGCCGTAGCGCAGCATGGCCTCGCTGTACGGTATGCGCGCGTAGGGCGGCTCTGTTACGGGCTTGTCCGCGAACCTTTTGAACACGCCCGACAGCACCTGTTCCGCGACCGCGAAAACGTCGTCCTGCGTCGCGAACGCCATCTCGAAATCAAGCTGGTAAAATTCTCCAGGCGAACGGTCAAGCCTTGCGTCCTCGTCTCGGAAGCACGGCGCTATCTGATAGTAGCGGTCGAAGCCCGACACCATGAGCAATTGCTTGAATTGCTGCGGCGCCTGTGGCAGTGCGTAGAACATGCCGTGGTGCTTGCGGCTCGGCACGAGGTAGTCGCGCGCGCCCTCGGGCGACGAGTTCGCGAGTATCGGCGTCTGTATCTCCGTGAAGCCCAGCGCGTCCATCCTCTCGCGCAAATCCTTGATGACGGCCGTGCGCAGGAGCATCTTGTCCCTGACCTCTGGGTTGCGCAGGTCCAGATAGCGGTATTTCAGGCGCAGCTCCTCTTTTGTTTCCTTGGAGGATTCGATCTCGAATGGGAGCGTGCCGGAGCATTCGCCGAGCGTTTCGATGGCTTCGGCTTTCAGCTCGACCTTGCCCGTTCCGATATTCGGGTTGTAGGTTTCCTCGTCGCGCCCGCGCACCGTGCCGCTGACGGATATGACGCTCTCCTTGTGCAGCCTGAGCGCGTCCTCGCCGCCGACCACGACCTGGGTCACGCCGTACTGGTCGCGCAGGTCGACGAACATGACGCCGCCGTGGTCGCGGATGGAATGTACCCATCCAGCCAGGCGTATGCTCTCGCCGATATTGCCCTCGCGGATGTCGCCGCAGGTGTAGGTGCGGTAGCGGGCGGAGGTGGTAAGCTTGATGTTGCAGGCACTTGCGGGTTCGTTCGTAGAAGCCATGCCCGCGGCAGTGGATTGCGGATCAAGTCCGCAATGACGGATGTTGGGCGCGGGGTTGCTCGCGCTTTCGGCTGACTGGCCTGGTTTGCTTCGCTCTGACCGCAATGGCGCGTCGGGCGAGGGAGCGCTTTGACTTGTCTTGGGCGCGGGGCAATCCAGTTCCTTCGCTTCCCCAAGAGCTTCGCGCAGTGCCGCGTTCACCGCCTTTGGATCGGCCTTGCCTTTCAGCTCTTTCATTGCCTGGCCTACCAGGAAGCCGAAGGCTTTCTCCTTGCCGCCCAGGTAGTCCGCTACCGACGCGCTGTTGCTTTCTATTATATTGGCGGCCACTTTTTTCCCCAGGCCCTCGTCGTCCACCATGCCCAGGTCGTGCTCGTCCGCGTATTTCTGCGGGTCGGCCCCCGTCCTTATTACCGCTTCTATTATTTCGCGGCCGCGGTTTCTGTTCACCTTGCCG
>JAIRPQ010000007.1 GCA_031256875.1 Eubacteriales Family XIII. Incertae Sedis bacterium
TCTACGAATATTACGACTGTAACTATCTCACTGCGATAAAGCCCTATCCGCATTATTCGCTCCTCGCCATAGTCAAATCGGTCGTCCACAGTTTCTATACCGTGGGGGTCATTGAACACGCTCCCTGCGTCTTTAAAGTCGAAATTGTGCTTTCGCAAATTTGCTATTCTCTTTTCTTCATCCCAAACATAGTTCATAATTATTGTATATACATCAAACCTCCTTGTCAAGCGTTTCTTATATAATGAATTGCATCCATTATATGGAATACTATATAGTATGCGATGTTTAGTGTCAAGTATTGGAATAATAAAGAAATTATGAAAAACGCAACACGGTCGGCAGTGTTGCGCTATTATACAATCAAGGGATATTGTCAGGCGGTGCGGTTCTTGCGAATAGACTTGATTTATCGCCGCATAAGTGCTAAAATATTATCAGTTAAGGTGATATATGATTATAAATGATAATATGATAGCAATTAATTACGAATCCCCACAGGGGATTGCCATGGGTTTGGCGGGGCGCGTCAAGGCGCGCAGGCTCGATATGGACTTGACGCAGAGAGCGTTCGCGGAGAGGGCGGGTATACCGCTTGCGACGTATAGGCACTTTGAGAGGAGCGGTGCCATATCGCTTCGCGGGCTGATTTTGATATCCGTCGCACTCGGCATGACCGACGATTTTAGCGGCTTGTTTTCGCAAAAACTATACAAAAATATCGACGAGGTGATTAGCGCGGGCATCGTGCGCGAGAGGAAAAGAGGTAGCCGCAATGATTGACGTGCCGAAGCTATCGTCAATAAGCATATCGCTTTTCGGGCGCACGGTTGGCCAGCTGGCGCTGACGCCTGATAACCTGTGCGCGTTCCAATACGATAGCGAATTTGTCCGCGGCGGATTTTCCATTTCCCCGCTGAAGCTGCCGCTCGGGGAACAGCTTTTCGTAGCGGGGCGTCACCCGTTTGGCGGCGGGTTTGGTATTTTTGATGACAGCCTGCCTGACGGCTGGGGTAAGCTGGTGCAGGACAGATTTTTGCGCGCTGGCGGAATCGAGCCGGACAGACTGTCTATATTGCAGAGGTTGGCGGTCGTTGGCACACACGGACGCGGCGCGTTGGAGTATATGCCAAATTTTGAATTGATGGACATGCCGTGTGATTCGGGTGCCGCGTCCGGCATCGACGCGCTATCCGCACAGGCAGCTGAGATGCTGGAAACGAGCGGGGCGGCCGGCGAGGATTATTCGGAAATGTATCGCTTCGGGGGATCATCGGGCGGTGCGCGGCCAAAGGTTTTCTATATTGATGGGGACGGGGAATGGCTCGTGAAATTCCGCTCGTCGGATGACCCGAAAAATATGGGGACGATTGAATACGAAACTTCATTGCTTGCAAAAGAATGCGGCATCGATATGCCTGAAACGAAGCTTTTCGGCGAGGGCCATTTTGGGGTCAGGCGGTTTGACCGGACGAAGAGCGGCAAGGTCCACGTTGCAAGCGCGGCGGGGCTGCTGCATGCGGACTATCGGGCACCGTCGCTCGACTATAGTGGATTGTTAGCTCTCTGCCGGATTATCACGCGCAACATGAAGGATGTGGAGCAGCTTTTCCTGCGTATGGTGTTCAACATCGTGATTGAGAACCGCGACGACCACGCCAAAAATTTTGCTTTTCTCATGGATAAGCGCGGCGAATGGCGTTTGGCACCTGCCTACGATATAGTTCCGTCGTATGGCTTTGGAGGATATCACACTACCGTCGTGAATGGCAGCGGGAAACCGACGTACGCCGACATGCTGGCGGTTGCTGCATCCGCTGGGCTGTCAGCGAAAAAGGCGAGGGAAATAATCAGCCGCGTCGAGGAGACTTGCGCTTAGCGCAAAAATTATTCCCCCTACGCAAGCTGCAAAAATTATTCCAAAACAAAAAAATCGTCTGGACGGGCGGCGCGAATTATACTATAATATAATGTAAGAACATTTGTGCGACATTATAGGATAGAGCAAGTACGATAGACTGCGAGGAGTGTGGATTGGCGAAGGATATTTACATCAAGGGGGCGAACGAACACAACCTGAAAAACATTGACGTGCGGATACCGCGCGACAAATTCGTCGTGATAACGGGGCTGTCGGGCTCGGGAAAATCCTCTCTGGCGTTCGACACCATATACGCGGAGGGGCAGCGGCGGTACGTCGAAAGCCTGTCCGCCTACGCGCGCCAGTTTCTGGGGCAGATGGACAAGCCTGATGTCGAGTACATCGAGGGGCTGTCGCCCGCCATATCCATCGACCAGAAGACCACGAGCCGCAACCCGCGCTCGACCGTTGGCACTGTGACGGAGATACACGATTATCTGCGGCTCATGTACGCGCGGATCGGCGTGCCGCATTGCCCCATCTGCGGGCGCGAGATAGAGGGTCGCACGGTGGACCAGATCGTCGACTACCTCATGTCGCTCGGAGCCGGCACGCGCGTGACGCTGCTGGCGCCCGTCGTCAGGCAGCGGAAGGGCACACACGAAAAAACGCTCTCCGCGATACAGCGCGAGGGCTTCGTGCGCGTCCGCGTGGACGGCGTGGTGAACACGCTCGGCGAGGACGAGATAAAGCTCGAAAAGACCTACAAGCACACGATAGAGATCGTGGTAGACCGCATTATCGTGAAGAAGGGAATCGAGTCGCGTGTGTCGGAGTCGGTGGAAACGGCGATAGCGCACGGCGAGGGCCTGGTTATCGCGCATATCCAGTACAAGACGCCCGAGAGCGCGGAGGCGGAATCCGGCGGCGCGGCGCATGGCATTGATGAGTCCGGCGCCTATGAGCCAGGCGGCGCGGATGCAGAGGGGCAGTCCAAGACCCGAAGCAAAAAAGGCAAGGCGAAGCAGAACGACATTATTTACGAAGAAGAAAAAGTCCTATCCACGAAGCTTGCGTGTCCCATACATGGGGTCAGCATCGAGGAGCTGGAGCCGAGGATGTTCTCGTTCAACAGCCCATTCGGGGCATGCCCCGTGTGCAACGGCCTGGGGTATATACAGCAGATTGATCCCGCGCTGATTATTACCGAACCGCAGAAAACCATTCCCGGCGGCGCTCTCGCTGGGGTGTTCGCGCAGATGGAGTTCGCGGGCTATTACCGGCAGGTCATAGACGCGCTCGCGTCCGAGCACGGCGTGGATGTTGACGACACTCCGTGGCGAGAGCTGCCCGAAGGGTTCATGCGGGAAGTGCTTTACGGCACGGGCGAGCGCCATCTGAAATACACGTACAAAAGCCGCTCGTCGGGGCGCGTCAGCCATATGGACCACGCCTTTGAGGGCGTGCTGACGAATTTGGAGCGTCGTTACCGCGAGTCCGCTTCCGATTATATAAAGGAAAAAATCGAGCAATATATGCGCCTTGAGCCTTGCGAAGCCTGCGGCGGCAAGCGTTTGAAACCGGAGGTGCTGGCGGTCACGGTCGGCGGCAAGAACATTGCGGAGCTGTCCGACCTGTCCGTGCGCGACGCGCTCGCGTTCGTGAAAGAGCTGAAGCTCAGCAAGACGGACGAGGCTATCGCGAAGCAGATTTTGAAGGAGATACGCGAGAGGTTTTCGTTCCTCGTGAATGTAGGGCTCGAATACCTGACGCTTTCGCGCGCGGCGGGCTCGCTGTCGGGCGGCGAAGCGCAGCGCATCAGGCTGGCCACGCAGATTGGCTCGTCGCTCGTGGGTGTCATGTACATCCTTGATGAGCCGAGCATCGGGCTGCATCAGCGCGACAACACGAAGCTTTTGAAAACCCTGCACGACCTCTGCGAGCTTGGCAACACCCTGCTCGTGGTCGAGCACGACTGGGAGACCATGCACGAGGCTGACCACATCATAGACATCGGTCCAGGCGCGGGGCTGCACGGCGGGCATCTCGTGGCGGAAGGCACGGTGGACGATATCAAGAAAAGCAAAAAGTCGATAACGGGGCAGTACCTGTCCGGTGCGAAGCGCATAGCGACACCCGCGGCGCGGCGCGAGGGGAACGGGGAATGCGTGCGCGTCGTAGGCGCGGCCGAAAACAATCTGAAAAATATCGACGTGGATTTCCCGCTCGGAAAATTCGTCTGCGTGACGGGCGTGTCGGGCTCGGGCAAGTCGTCGCTCGTGAACGGGATTCTCTACACCGCGCTCGCGAACGCTGTGAACCGCGCGCGCCTGGCGGTCGGCTCGCACGACCATATCGAGGGCGTCGGCAACATAGACAAGATTATCGACATAGACCAGTCACCGATAGGCAGGACGCCAAGGTCGAACCCCGCGACGTACACGGGCGTTTTCACGCATATCCGCGACCTGTTCGCGCAGCTGCCCGAAGCGAAGATGCGCGGCTACAACAAGGGCCGGTTCAGCTTCAACGTCAAGGGCGGGCGTTGCGAAGCCTGCAAGGGAGATGGAATAATAAAGATAGAGATGCACTTCCTTCCGGATGTCTATGTGCCGTGCGAGGTCTGCAAGGGCAGGCGGTACAACAGGGAAACGTTGGAGGTCAAGTACAAGGGCAAGAGCATCTTCGACGTGCTCGAAATGACCGTCTCCGAAGCGCTCGGATTTTTCGAGAACATCCCCGCCATCATGCGCCAGCTATCCACGCTCGACGAGGTAGGTCTGGGCTATATCAAGCTGGGGCAGCCGTCCACGCAGCTTTCGGGCGGCGAGGCGCAGCGCGTCAAGCTGGCGTCGGAGCTGTCGAAGCGCAGCACGGGACGCACTATGTATATCCTCGATGAGCCGACCACGGGCCTGCATTTCGCGGACGTGGCGAAGCTCATCGACGTGCTCTCGAAGCTGGTGGACGCGGGCAACACGGTGGTGGTCATAGAACACAACCTAGACATCATCAAGCAGGCGGACCACATCATAGACCTGGGTCCCGAAGGCGGCGACAGGGGCGGCACGGTAATAGCGACAGGCACGCCCGAGCAGCTCGCGAAAAACAAGAAGTCCTACACGGGCGAGTACCTTAATTTTGTGCTGTAATAATTTGCTTGCCATGCACTACGTCTCGTAACGGTTTTTCGTCGATATTGTTATTGCGCCAGCCATAGGTGGCGTGGTTTTTTGTCGTTTTTATTCAGTAAAAACGAACGCGGCGGAGATTGACATAAAAGCATGCATACCATATAATGTAATTAATAGAATAACAATACATTGACATGATGTAGCATGGAGGCTACAATATGAATAGCATAAGTATTAGAAAGACTGAAATATTCGATGACTGGATTAAGCACCTCGCTGACATCAACGCCAAAGCCCGAATAAACATGCGCGTACAGCGCATCGCTCAGGGAAATTTCGGGGATGTTGCGTCTGTCGGATATGGCATTTGGGAAATGCGCATACATTATGGCCCTGGGTATCGCGTTTACTATTGCCGGATAGGAAGCGATATTGTTTTATTGCTATGCGGCGGTGATAAATCCTCACAGCATAACGATATCCTGAGGGCAAAACGGATAATGGCAGAAGTGAAGAGCGCGAAGGACGCAGGCGACAAGGAGTATTGGCGATGAAAGTTACAAAATGGGATATGTCGGATTATATCAAAAGCGAGGATGACATTATTGCACACCTGAATGCGGCGTTTGAGGAAAACGACAGGGAATTGATACTTCATACCATCGGCGCGATTGCGCGTTCAGAGGGCATGGGAAAGCTCGCGCGGCATCTGGACGTATCCCGTGAGAGCCTTTACAAATCGCTGTCATCAAGCGGCAACCCGTCTTTCGCGACGATTATTAACGCGCTCTACGCGCTCGGATTTGAGATTTCGGTAAAGAAGCGCGTCTCCGCATAGATGCGGTTCAGATTCCCCGCCACGCCGCGCCCGAATATGATATACTAATCCCATGAGCAAGGAAAACCGCGCTTTACTTACGGATTTTTATGAGCTGTCTATGGCGAACGGCTATTTTGTTTCGGGGATGTCCGAGGGCATCGCCTATTTCGACTATTTTTTCAGGCGCGTGCCCGACGACGGCGGCTTCGCTATCATGGCGGGGCTGGAACAGCTGATAGACTATCTCGAAGGGCTGAGCTTTGACGAGGGGGACATAGATTTCCTGCGTCGCAAGGGCGGCTTCGACGAGGGTTTCCTGAAATACCTGAGCGAGATGAAATTCTCGTGCGACGTGTGGTCCGTCCCAGAGGGCACGCCGATATTCCCATACGAGCCGGTCATAACGGTGCGCGGGCCCATGATACAGGCGCAGTTCATAGAGACCATGCTGCTGCTTCTGATCAACCACCAGAGCCTCATCGCAACCAAGGCGAACCGCATAGTCCGCGCGGCGCAGGGCAGGGCGGTGATGGAGTTCGGGACGCGCAGGGCGCACGGCGGCGACGCGGCGGTGTTCGGCGCGCGCTCGGCGTACATCGGCGGATGCGTAGGCACGGCCTGTGTCGAGAGCGAACGCCTCGCGGGAGTCGAGTCCTACGGCACGATGGCGCATAGCTGGGTGCAGATGTTCCCGACCGAGTACGACGCGTTCAAAGCCTACGCCGGCATCTACCCCGACAATTGCACGCTGCTCGTGGACACTTACAACGTCCTCAAATCAGGCATACCCAACGCCATCCGCGTGTTCAAGGAGCTTGGCCCGCCCGCGATGGCGGTACGCATAGACAGCGGCGATATCACCTATCTGACGAAGAACGCCCGCGCCATGCTCGACGAGGCGGGGCTTCCAGACTGCAAGATAGTCGTTTCCAACTCGCTCGACGAATGGATTATCCGCGGCGTGGTGCAGCAGGGCGCGGAGATAGATTCCTTTGGCGTCGGCGAAAGGCTCATATGCGCGAGGTCCGAGCCCGTGTTCGGCGGCGTCTACAAGCTGGCCGGCGTCGAAAGCGGCGGCAAAATTTCCCCGAAAATAAAAATCAGCGAAAACGTCGAGAAGATAACGAACCCAGGCTTCAAGTCGCTATACAGGCTCTACGACAAGGACACGCGCCGCGCTATCGCGGACGTCATCACCCTCGACAGCGAACCCGCGCCGTCGGGAGACGATTACGTCATCTTCGACCCGTCGTTCACATGGAAGCGCAAGAGGCTCTCGAATTTCGTCGCGGTCAACCTGCGCGAGCAGATATTCAAGGACGGGAAATGCGTATACGAGCGCCCCGCGATTGACTCCATCCGCGACTATTGCGCGGAGCAGGTCGCGACGCTCTGGGACGAAACCCTGCGCTTCGAAAACCCGCAGAGCTATTACGTGGACCTGTCCGACGAGCTGTGGAGGCTCCGGACGAGCCTCATAGAATCGTATCAAAGAGATATTTTGGAATAATTACTGGAATAATTACTGGTATAGTTATGTAATAATTACTGAAATGATTACTGAAATGATTACTGTAATAATTATTGGAATAATAACGGGAGGAGAGACATGAAGCATGAAATAAAAATAACGAAGAATACCAGCCCGAAGGCGAAGCCCGACCCGTCAACGCTCGGGTTCGGCGACGTTTTCACTGACCATATGTTTTTGCTTGATTACGACGAGGGCGTGGGCTGGCACGACGCGCGGATTGTTCCGTACGCGCCCATCGCGCTCGACCCCGCCGCGTCGGTGCTGCATTACGCGCAGGAGATGTTCGAGGGGCTAAAGACATACAAGGCGCAGGGCGGCGGAGTCAAGCTGTTCCGTCCGGACATGAACGCGAAGCGGACATCGCGGACGAACGAGCGTCTCTGCATACCGCCCATCGACGAGGAGTTTTACGTGGACGCGATAAAGGCGCTCATAGACGTGGATCGCGACTGGGTTCCCGACTACCCCGGCACGTCGCTCTACATCAGGCCGTTCATCATCGCGACCGAGCCGTTCCTCGGGGTCAGGCCGTCGAACAGCTATAAGTTCATCATAATCCTTTCACCCGTCGGGCCGTACTACAAGACGGGGCTGGCGCCTACGAAGATATTCGTCGAGGACGAGTACACGCGGGCGGCGATCGGCGGCATGGGCTGCGCCAAGGTCGGCGGCAACTACGCAGCGAGCCTGAAGGCGCAGATGAAAGCGCACGCGCTCGGATATTCGCAGGTGCTGTGGCTCGACGGTAACGAGCGTAAATACGTCGAGGAGATCGGCACTTCCAACGCGTTCTTCGCCATGCGCGGCGAGGTCTGGACGGCGCCGCTCTCAGGCACCATCCTGCCGGGCATAACGCGCGACTCGGTGATAGCCCTCCTGAAGGACTGGGGCGTATCCGTGCGCGAGGAGCGGTTCACGATAGGCGAGGTCTACGGCGCGTACGACGCGGGCGAGCTGTCGGAGGTGTTCGCGTCGGGAACGGCCGCCGTCATAAGTCCGGTCGGCGAACTGCGCTGGAAGGATCGCAGCATAGAGATTGCTGATGGCAAAATAGGGAGTCTGTCCCAGCGCCTGTACGACGAGATAACAGGGATACAGAGCGGCCGCCTGCCGGACGCGCATGGCTGGACGGTGGACGTGTAGAATCCGCCGGCAGAGGCGGGGGGCGGTTGTGGCAGCCGCGAGCCGTAAGAGGGCCACGTCCTACGCGCAGACTCGCAATGACAGTTATGTTGTGCCACTCTTTGGCATTGCGGACTTTGCGCCCAGATGCCCTATCGACAGTACGTTGATGCCGTCGGGCCTTTGGTAGCTTGTTTGGCCGCCCGTCAGGACATTCAATGACATCATGTCCTTCTGCTTGGCGGCTGGGAGCTTGTTGTACAGCGCCATCAAATTGCCTGCCCCCTCGTCGATATAGCTGTCGCCGCCCAGCTTGATTTCAAACCCCGCCCATTTGCCATCGAACAGCTCGACTATTGCGTCGACCTCCAGACTTTTCTCGTCCCGATAGTATGACACCGTGCCGTCCATCAGTTCCGCGAAAATCCGCAAATCGCGTACGCAGAGCGATTCGAAAAACAGTCCAAAGGCATTCAGGTCGTTCAGCAGCAGCTTCGATGAAAGCTTCAATGCGGCGGCGGCCAGGGCGGGGTCTACGAAATGCCATTTGGGGCTTACCCGTTGCCTGACCTTTGAGCGGATATGCGTTGACCAAGGCGGCAGTTCTTCGAGGATGAATATCTTGCTCAGGCTGTCGAGATATTTTCGCGCGGTTGGTATGCTCACGCTTTGGCTCGTGTCGTCTTTCGCGTTTGCATCCAGAATTTTTGCCTCGCTTGCTATCCCTTTCAGGGTTGCTTCCGTGGAAATATTTCGCGCGAGCGACCGAATCAGCGATTTGACGCGCTCGGGGTCGCGAACCCCGTCGATATCCATGCGCACGATATCCTCTATGTAACTCGCCAGGTACAGGCTCGCGGTGTTTTCCGACATTCCCTGCGTTCGGGGCCACCCGCCTTTCACGATGCACTTCGCGTAGGTGGCGATATCGACCCCCTCAATGGCTGCGGGCCTGTAATCAGGCGTGAACAAATCGCTGAAATCGACGGCACCGGAGCTTATTCCTGATTCATACAGCGACATGGTGCGGAGCTTGATTCGCCCGAACCTCCCTGCCCCGCTGTGCCTCGTGATATCGTCGCTGGGCGTCGCTGACCCCGTGAGGATGAACTGCCCCGCGTCGCGTCGCTCGTCCACCTCATGGCGAACCGCGTTCCAGATGTTTGGCGCGAGCTGCCACTCGTCTATAAGCCGCGGCGTTTCGCCCTGGAATACGGCCGACGGATCGGTCTGCGCCAGGGCCGCCAGCTCAGGCGATTTGTCGAGCGAAACATCACTGCGGGAAGCATGTCTCGCAGTGGTGGTTTTGCCCGTTGCGCGAGCACCCTCGATGATGACGGCACCGAAGGTTTCCAGATACCTGGCAATGGTGCTGTCAGCGACTCTTGACGTGTAATTTCTCATAATAAGAGTCTACCACAATACGCGAACTTTCACAATTGCGCTCGCTGAACTTTCACAATTGCGCTCGCTGAACTTTCCGAATTACGCTCGGTGAACTTTCACAATTGCGCTCGCTGAACTTTCCGAATTACGCTCGCTGAACTTTCCGAATTACGCTCGGTGAACTTTCCGAATTACGCTCGGTGAACTTTCACAATTGCGCTCGCTGAACTTTCATGATTACGCTCCATTATTGCCAGATTAACCCACCTAATCCCAGCAAAAATTTGTTTCGTGAACGCGCCATTCCAATTATTAAATTATCGGAACTCCTACATTCCGCGCGAACCCTTTAACTCGGGCTTTGGGAGTGTTATACTATTATTTATGGATAGCAGGAAGATTTCAGGAGGAGCGCTATGAAACACACTATTTCGGCACTGGTCGCGAATCGCGCGGGGGTGCTTTACCGAATATCGGGGCTTTTCGCGCGGCGCGGATACAACATCGACAGCCTGGCGGTCGGGCCGACGGACAACACGGAAGTTTCGCGCGTGACCATCATCGTCGACGGCGACGACTATATCGCGGATCAGGTGACGAAGCAGCTCGACAAGCTCATCGACGTAAAGAAAGTCATGATACTGCCCGAGGGCGACATCACGGTGCGCGAGCTCGTGCTCATCAAGGTCAAGGCCGACGAGAAGCAGCGCAGCGAGATCATCGACATCGCAAAAATCATGCAGTGCGACATCGTGGACATCTCGCACACGACGCTCATGATCGAGTTCGACGACCGCCCCGACAGGGTGAGCCTTCTCATCGACCTGCTCTCGCGCTACAAAATCCTCGAAATCGCGCGCACCGGTTCCATCGCGCTGCAAAAGGGGCACCGGAGCATACAGGGTTGATTGTGCCGGCATTATGCAGAATTAATGAAGAATAATGAAGAATTTATGGCGTGCATAAAAAGTATGCGAAATAATGGCATTATTTCTGTGCGTGATATTGTGCATTGTTTTCCGTTGTGGTATAGTGGGAGTATATGAGGAACATTCTATACAACAAGAGCGATATCCTTATCGCTGTCATAATAATCATAGTCGCAGCCGTCATCATTTGGACGAGGGTTGCAGCTATCATGGACACCGGCAGCGCGGACGCGAATACGAATGGCGGAACGCCCGTCACCGCTGCCGACGGCTCGGGCGATGTGCCTGACCCCGGCGCGGCTGACACGCCCGAGGGCGGGGATGCCACTGTGCCGCCTGCCACCACGCCTGAAGCCGTCGTCACGCCGCCTGCCACAGAAGGCGCCGATGCCGCCGCACAGACTGACGAGAGTACGCAGGAAGCTTTCAAATACACGGTCGTGGCCGGCTCCGTCTGGGAGATTGTCGCCGACGATTTGGTGGCGGAAGGGATAATCGAGTCCACCGAAGTTTTGATGAACGAGGTCGCCGCACAGGGCAAGGAAACGATGCTGAAGGCGGGGACGTTCAAGATAAAGCCCGGAACGAGCGCGGCGGACATAGTTAAAAAGCTCTCGAACTAGGCATCTTATTTATTATTGGAATAATTATTGGGTAGTCGCGCGCGGCGGTTTCGTCTCGCGCTAGTTGTAGGGAAACGATGATTCATTGCCGTGCGCCGTCAGGCTGCCGATTCGTCCGGCGGCAAACACGACAAACAACAGATCTGCATTTCCCGAAATCTGAAAAGGAGAATAGTCACAATGCCACTCGTAACAAGCAAGAAGATGTTTCAGGATGCCTATGAAAACGGTTATGCCATAGGCGCGTTCAACGTGAACAACATGGAGATAGTGCAGGGCATAACGGAGGCCGCGAAGGAGGAGGACGCGCCGCTCATTTTGCAGGTCTCGGCAGGCGCGCGCAAATACGCGAAGCACGTATACCTGATGAAGCTGATAGACGCGGCGCTCGCGGACACCGACCTGCCCATCTGCGTCCATCTGGATCACGGCCCCGATTTCGATACGTGCAAGTCGTGCATCGACGGCGGATTCACGTCGGTCATGATAGACGGGAGCGCACACCCCTTCGAGGAAAACATAGAGGTCACGCGCAAGGTCGTGGAGTACGCCCACGCGCACGGCGTTGTGGTCGAGGGCGAGCTCGGGCAGCTGGCGGGCATCGAGGACGACGTGAACGTGGAGAACCATTCGTACACCGACCCCGCGCAGGTGCAGGAGTTCGTGGAGAAGACAGGCGTGGACTCGCTCGCCATAGCTATCGGCACGTCGCACGGCGCGTACAAATTCAAGCCCGGGCACAACCCCGAGCTGCGTTTCGATATCCTGGACGAAGTAGCGAAGCGGCTCCCTGGATTCCCGATAGTGCTTCACGGGGCTTCGTCGGTCGTGCCGGAGTTCGTCGAGAAGATAAACAAATACGGCGGCAGGATGCCCGACGCTATCGGCATACCCGAGGACATGCTGCGCCAGGCCGCCACGAACGCTGTCTGCAAGATAAACATCGATTCGGATCTGCGCCTGGCCATGACCGCCACTGTCAGGGAGCATTTTGCGGAGAACCCGAGCGACTTCGATCCGCGCCAGTACCTGAAGCCCGCGCGCGAGGCCATCAAGCAGATGGTGAAGCGCAAGATAGTGAACGTGCTGGGCAACGGCGGCAGAGCCGGAGCCGCGGTATAGGATCCGGCCGGAATTTTGAAATAAAAAACGCGGGCTTTTGGGTCCGCGTTTTTATGATTGCTTTTGTGTTGCAAGGTTGCAAGTGGCCGTAAGTGGCGTGCGGAACAGTGCGGCGGAATTATCCCGCAATGATATCCATGAGCCAGGGCATCCCTATTATTGTGATGATTCCCGTGCCTAGCATCAGCACGATGTAGATGATCAGCGGCACGCTGGTGAAGGTCGCGCCCCACAGCGCCGCGCCGATGCGTTCGGGCGAGCCGGAGACTCTGACCGGTGCGCCCACCGTCTTTTGCTCGGCGAAACGCCAGCGCTCTTTTATGAGCAGCGCGACGCCGCATACGAGGAATAATATGAGGATGGCGAACGACAGCCCCGATAACGCGCTTTTGCCCGTCGTGGCATCCGTGCCGCCCGCCGCGCTCAGATAGCTGATTCCCATCGCGGCCGAATTGATCATTATATGCACCAATATGGACCATTTCAGCGAGTAGCGCCCCGCGATATAGCCGAGGATAAGCCCCATGAAGAATGCGAATACCGCCTGCACCGTGAACATGTGCATGAGCCCGAACAGGAGCGCGGAAATGAATATCGCGAGGTTCATACCGAAGCGCTCCAGGCTTTTCATGACGGCGCCTCGGAACGCCAGCTCCTCGATGACCGGCCCTATCAGGCAGATATAGACCAACCCCGACGGCGTTTGCAGCATCTGCATGGACTGTTCCATCAGCTCCGTCGCGGAGAATCCCGCCTGTCCGAGCGCCGCGTTGAGCAGGTTCGCGAGTACGTCGAATACGAGCTGCGCGCCCATCGCTATGACCCAGAGCTTTATGAGAAGCGGCGCGGACATGGGCGCGCGCGACTCGGTGATGTCCGTAGTGAACAGCCGCCTGCCGCGAAGCGCGAGGAAGACGAGCAGCCCTATCGCCGCGCTGCCGGCGCTGACGATGCCCATGTGCCTGCCTGCCATTTCGTACGCGGAATCCTGCGCGGAGGCCGTAAGCCCGTCCATGTCCATCGCTGCTCCGCCCTGTGCCATCTCCGTCATGTCACGCATGAGGTCATTGAAAGCGCCCGACGCGAACATGATGGCCGCCTCTATGATGCCACTGGCGACCAGCTGGATGATAAGGTATGCCCCCGTGATAAGCACGACCTTCGATACCTCCCGCCTGACACCGCGTGCGTAGAGCTTTTCAGGTGGCAGCATCTGCTGCCTTGGTAGATAGGGCGGTATTTCGGGCTGCGCGTTAAAATCATTCCGTGTTTCCAAATCGTACTCCTTAAATCACATGATAACTTCCAATTATTCTATTATATCACGCCACGATTATTATTATGGTATATAATGAGGTATAGCGATTTTGCTATAATAATTTTTCAGTTGAGGTAATAAATAACATGAGGACATTGACAGTAAACGCGAACGAGTCAGGGCAGAGGCTTGACCGCTTTTTGAAAAAATATCTGCGCGCCGCGCCGCTCGGCCTGGTCTACAGGCTCATAAGGAAGGACATCAAGGTGAACGGCGCGAGGGCGGGAATCGATTCGATAATCGCGGAGGGCGACGAGGTGTCACTCTATCTGGATGACGCGCGCATAGACGAGCTGGCGCGCCTGGGCGCGGACGGCAAGCCGCGCGGCGGGTTTTCGCGCCGCCCGAAGGTGCAGTTCAAGGTATGTTTCGAGGACGAGAACGTGCTCATCGTGTCGAAACCTTACGGGCTTCTCACGCACGGCGACGGCAAAGAGAAGAAGGATACGCTCGTGAACCAGGTCATAGGCTATCTGCTCGAAAAGGGCGAGTACAACCCGCGAGCGGAGCGGATGTTCACGCCGTCGCCCGTCAACAGGCTCGACCGCAACACCACGGGGCTGGTCGCGTTCGGCAAGAACTCAAAGGCGGTGCGCGATTTCAGCCGCATGATTGCGTCGGGGGACGCCGTGAGAAAATACTACCTGACGCTGGCGGCAGGCGAGATCGCGGACGAACTGGCATTGGAGGGCGCCATACTGAAAGACGAGGACAGCAACACGGTCAAGGTGACGGGCGGCGGCGAGGCGAGGCCGAGCGAGGGCAGGCCGTCGCTGACCATAGTCAAACCGATAGAGGTGTTCAGAGTGAAGGGCGCGGGCGCGTCTGCGTATGGCGGCGAGGCGATGATCGGTGCCGGCAAGGGCGGCGGCGCGAAGCCAGTGGCGGACGCGGGGACCGGTAGAGCGGCGGCGGCCGGTGCCGTAAGTGGCGGCGTGAAGCCAGCGGCAGGCCCTAGCGCGTACAAAGGGGCGTACACGCTCTGCGAGGTTTTGCTCGTAACGGGCAGGCCGCACCAGATAAGGGCGCACCTGGCGGAGTCGGGGCATCCCGTGGTAGGCGATCCGAAATACGGCAATCCGGCGGTCAACAGGCGGTTCGCGCGGGACTACGAGCTGCCCTCCCAATTCCTGCACGCCTGCCGCCTGGAAATAGCCGAAGGGCGCGGCTCGCTGGAATACCTGACAGGCACCTCCACGGAAAGCCCGCTACCGGAAAGGCTCGCGGACATACTGGAAGCGCTAAGGGGCAGGGCACGGTAAGGCGGCAGCGCGGGCGCGATGTCAGTACGCAAGATTTATTTTTCGGCTAGATATTCGTGCAAAATGCTTTTGATTACATCCTGCGCCCCATCCACTCCAGAGATTTCAATCAATCGATTGAAATCCTCGATTTCGTCTCCCGTGAACACGACTGTGACCAGTTTCTGCTTAACGTTGGCAACATGGTCGTAGTTCTCGGGGTACGCCCAAAAGCATTTTATGCAATACTCGGCATCTTTCACTTCCCAGTTATCACATTGCTCGCAAGTCCATGACTTGGCTCTGTTCGCCGACGGTGACAACAGCATAAACGCCTCAATATCGTTTTCGTTTTGTTCCCCCGCTATCTCGTAAGGGATGCGGTGGTCTACCTAGAGTATATTTTC
>JAIRPQ010000068.1 GCA_031256875.1 Eubacteriales Family XIII. Incertae Sedis bacterium
AATAAAATTACGAAAAAAATCGGAATCGACCTCGGCAATATTTTCTTCAAGCAGATACGCGCGCTTTTCGGCGGCAACATGCGCCTGCTCATCTGCGGCGGCGCGGCGATAGACCCCGCGGTCATCGACGGCATCAACGCTTTCGGCATCGGCGCTGTGCAGGGCTACGGGCTGACCGAGAGTGCCCCCATCTGTGCGCTGAACCCGATCAACGATGGCAAGTCCGACAGCGCGGGCTATGTCGTGCCCGGCTTCAAGGCGCGCATAGACGATGCCAACGAGGAGACGGGCATCGGCGAGATAGTCATCGGCGGCGACGCGGTAATGATGGGCTATTACAAGGACGAAGCTGCGACGGCGGAGGTCATGGACGGCGGCTGGTTCCGCTCGGGCGACTACGGCTACATGGACAGCGACGGCTTCGTTTATATTACCGGCCGCAAGAAAAACGTCATCATCACTAAGACGGGCAAGAACGTTTTCCCCGAGGAGCTTGAATATTACCTCGGGCGCTCGGACATCATCGGCGAGTCGATGGTCTGGGAAGCGGTGTCCGAAAAGAACGACGACACGCTCATCGTCACCACCCTGCGCGTCGATTCGGAAGGCATCAAGGAAGCGCTTCCGGACGGGCAGACGCAGGAGCAGATAGACGCGCTCGTCCACAAGGCGGTGGACGAGGTGAACGCGGAGCTTCCCATCTATAAGCGCATCAGGAAGATCTATCTGCGCGACGAGGAATTTATCGTAACGACATCGAAAAAGATAAAGCGCTTCGAGGACGGCAACAAGGCTGGACGCGAGATATGATTTATATAGAATAATAACAGGGCTTTGTCTGTGGTGAAAAACGAAATCCCCCATGCGTTGTGCGCGGGGGATTTTTCATTGTCTGACAGCCGAAGCGGTAGCTCGCTGTTACTGTTGCTCGAAATGCGTCGAGTCAACTCCGCAGACCGGACACTCTGCCGGCGGCGAATCGCCTTCCACTTCGTATCCGCAAACGTCACAAATCCATTTCATTTCCTATACCTCCTTGCTAATGCCCACACACGCGGGCCGCTTCTCGATTATTCCATTCAACCACGAATGAAAGGCGATGTCAATGGTCGCGGGCAGATGTGATACAATTATTGTATAAAACCGTATTGTATCCGTTGGTTGCGCGTTTTCTTTTGGAGCGCGCAGGAAAGGAAAAATTTTGGCTATGAACGAGAAAATAAAAAATGCGCTTGAAAAAGTAAGGCCGTATTTGCAGAGGGACGGCGGCGATGTGGAGTTCGTGGACTACACGGACGATAAGGTCGTGCAGGTCAAATTGCTCGGGCACTGCGCGGGATGCCCGCACGCACAGGCCACCATCAAGGGCGGCATCGAGCGGCTTTTGCAAGAGGAATTTCCCGAGATAGCGTCGGTCGAGGCGGTATAGCGGCGCTGACGTTGCCGCAGCGGTGAACCTCGGCGCGGCATGCGGATTGGCCTCAGGTACGAATAGGCGACGAATGGGCTACATATGAATTACCATGAATTAATTGACGCGCGCAGGGACGAGATCATAGAGTTCCTGCGCGGAATGATAAGGATACCGAGCGTGGCGGGCGAACCGAAGGGCGGCGCACCTTTCGGGGAGGCCGTGGCGGAGGCTTACGCGCAGATGCTTGGGTGCGCCGAGAGCGACGGATTCGACGTGTTCGACGCGGACGGCTGGGGCGGCCATATCGAGTGGCGCGGCGAGGGCGCGAAGGAAACCCTCGGCATACCCGTCCACCTCGATGTCGTGCCTGCCGGCGGCGCCTGGGTTCACGAGCCCTTCGGCGCGGACATAGCCGACGGGCGTGTCTACGGGCGCGGCACGTCGGACGACAAGGGCGCGACCGCCGCCGTCTACATGGCTATGAAGGCTCTGCGCGACAGCGGCTTCGTGCCTGCGAAAAACATCAGGCTCATCCTCGGGCTTGACGAGGAAACCGCCTGGCTCGGCATGGAAAAATATCTGGAAGCGGCGGGTCCGCCGGATTTCGGATTCACGCCCGACGGCGATTTCCCCGCGGTCAACGGCGAAATGGGCGTGCTGAATTTCGACCTCGCGAAAAAGCTCGGCAAGGTGGGAGACACGGGTGTGTCCGTCCGGAGCATCGAGGGCGGCAACGCGCCGAATATGGTTCCCGACAAGGCGAGAGCCATTGTCACGGACGATTCGGGCAAGGGGTACGAGCACGTCAAGGAGAAGCTCGCGGAATACAGGGCGAGGACTGGGTACAGGCTCGGCGGCAAGGGCATCGGCAAGTCATTCGAGATCGTCGCCTACGGCACGAGTGCGCACGGCTCTACACCCGCCGAGGGCTTGAACGCGATTTCGGTCATGATGGATTTTCTGGGCGGGCTCGAACTCGCGAACGAAAGCATGCGCGAGTTCACCGACTTCTACAACCGGTGCATCGGTTTCGAGTTTCACGGCGAGGGGCTTGGCGCGGGGCTTTCGGACGAGCCGTCGGGAAAGCTCATACTCAATGTCGGCCAGATACAGATGGACAAGGACGCGGCGATACTCACTATTAACGTACGCTACCCCGTGACGCTCACCTCCGACGATTTCTACGACGCGCTCATGCCGCTGGTTCACAGCTGCGACCTGGGCGTGGTGAAGCTGTTCGACAAGGCGCCGATATGGTTCGAGCCGGACGACCCGTTCATAAGGACGCTCATGGACGCATACGTGGAACAGACGGGCGACGAAGCGGCGCGGCCGATAGTGATGGGCGGCGCGACATACGCAAGGGCGATTCCAAACGCGGTAGCCTACGGCCCGAAGTTCCAAGGCGGCCCGCACGTGATGCACCAGGCCGACGAATACATAGAGATAGACGAGCTCATAAAAATCACCCACATCTACGCCGAAGCCATCAGGCGGCTGGCGGGATGAGCGGTTCCGGATGTGCGGCCAGGCGCGGGTGCGGCGCTAGGCGCGAAACATTATTATTCCAATTCTATCTGATCTAGCGCAGGGCTTCCTCTGCTCGGTATGACGAGCGGACGAAGGGAGCGCTTGCTACGAAGGCGAAGCCTTTGGCTCTTGCCGTTTCCGCGTAGGCATCGAAGGTTTCCGGCGCGACGTATTCCACGACGGGGTGGTGTGCGCTTGACGGCGCGAGGTATTGGCCTATGGTCAGAAATTCGCAGTCCGCGCCGCGCAGGTCGTCCATGAGCTTGTGCACCTGCGCCGCCGTTTCTCCCAGACCCACCATGAACCCGCTCTTGCTGCGTGTGGCAGGCAGCCCAGACACGCGCTTTATCAGCTCCAGCGAGCGCTCGTAGATGGCTTCGGGGCGCACCTCGCCGTACAGCTCGCGCACGGTTTCCATGTTGTGGCTTATCACGTCGGGCGCGGCTTCCGCCACCGTACACAGCGCGTCAGGCGACCCACCGAAGTCCGGAATGAGCGTTTCTATTTCGGTGGCGGGGCTGTGCCTGCGTATCTCCGATATGACGGCGGCGAAATGCCCCGCGCCCCCGTCCAGCAGATCGTCGCGCGTCACGGACGTTATGACCACGTATTTCAGCCCGAGCCGCGCCACGGCTTCCGCTACGCGCACCGGCTCGCCATCGTCCACCGCCGCCGGCTCCCCGTGCGTCACGTTGCAGAAAGCGCAGTTGCGCGTGCAGTTGACCCCGAGTATCATGAACGTCGCCGTTCCGCGCGAGAAGCACTCCGCGTAATTGGGGCAGTCGGCTTCACGGCAGACCGTTTCGACGCGAAGCCCGTCTATCAGGGCGCGCGTCGCGTCCGCGTCCGCCAGCTCGTCTCCGGATATTTTTCGTTTCAGCCAATCGGGTTTCTTCAGCTGTTCCATATTCTCCTCCTGGGCTGTCAGCCATAGCCTTCGCCGCATTCCTGCACGGCGTACCGACGCGCTTTCGCGCGTTAATACATTTTATCCTATCATATATACCGAAAACCGTGTATAATATTATTCTGCGCGGATAAATTGTTTTTTGACGCGCGGTTCGCGCGGACGGCTGCCGCGCTGTTTTTTCGATTCGAACTATTGGAGGTATGATAATGTCGAGGATATACAATTTTTCAGCTGGCCCGTCAATGTTGCCGGAAGATGTGCTGGAGCGCGCCGCCGCTGAGATAAAGGATTACGACGGCTCGGGCATGTCCGTTATGGAGATGAGCCACAGATCCAAGTTCTTTATAGATATCGCAGAGAGGGCACAGGCCGTGTTCCGCAGGGTCATAGGCATCCCCGACTCCTATGAAGTCCTCTTTCTGCAGGGCGGCGCGACGCTGCAGTTCGCGATGATTCCCGCCAATCTGCTCACGGGCAGCGGCAAGGCCGACTATGTTATCACGGGAAATTTTTCGAATAACGCATACAAAGAGGGCCTTATCTACGAAACCTTCGGGAAGAAGATGCATATAGCCGCGACGACGAAGGACGAGAATTTCACGCGGATTCCGTCGCAGGGCGAGCTTGACCTCACGCCGGACGCGGACTATCTGCACATCTGCGTGAACAACACTGTCTACGGCACGAAATGGCAGTACACGCCCGAGACGAACGGCGTACCCATCGCGGCCGACATGTCGTCCTGCCTGCTTTCCGAGCCTGTTGACGTGGAGAAATACGGCATCATCTACGCGGGGGCGCAGAAGAACATCGCGCCGTCGGGCCTCACCATAGCAATCGTGCGCAAGGATCTGATAGGCGACCCGCTGCCCGGGACGCCGACCATGCTCAATTACAAGAAAATAGCGGAAAAGGAATCAATGTACAATACGCCACCATGCTGGCCGATATACATCGCGATGCTTGTGGCGGAGCGCATCGAGTCGCTTGGCGGGCTTGCCGCGATGCATGAGAAGAATGTCGAAAAGGCGAATATACTGTATGACTACCTCGACGGGACGGATTTTTATTCCGCGCCTGTCGTACCGTCCGACCGCTCGCTCATGAATGTCGTTTTCAGAACCGCGTCCGAGGAGCTTGACGCGAAATTCGTGAAGGAGAGCGCGGCGAACGGCATGAACAACCTGAAGGGACATCGCTCGGTCGGCGGCATGAGGGCGTCGATCTACAACGCTATGCCGCGCGAAGGCGTGGAACACCTGGTGTCTTTCATGAAGGAATTTGAGCGCAGCAACGGATAGCGAAACGCGGTGTACGCCCTGGGCGTTCAGGCTAAGCGGCGCATGGCGCGATTGGCAGCAGACAGCATATGGAGGAATAACATGATAAGAATATTGGCCACGGACGGAATAGACAAGGCGGCGGCGGAGAAGCTGCGCGGGCTTGGATGCGAGCTGACGGAGCAGTTTTTCGAGCCAGATGAGCTGGCGGCTCAGCTGAAGGAATATGACGCGGTCGTCGTTAGGTCCGCTACGAAGGTCAGGCAGCCGGTCATAGACGCGGCGGCGGAAGCGGGCCGGCTGAAGCTCATCATCAGGGGCGGCGTCGGCGTGGACAACATCGACGTGGCCTATGCGGAGGGAAAGGGCATCGCGGTTCGCAACACGCCGAACGCATCGAGCGCGGCTGTCGCGGAGCTGGCCATCGCGCACCTGTTCACGCTGGCGCGCCATCTGCACGAATCGAACGTGACCATGCGCGACGGCAAATGGGAAAAGAAAGCTTATAAGGGTGTGGAGCTGGCGGGCAAGACGCTCGGGCTGATTGGCTTCGGACGCATCGGCAAGAGCACGGCCGACAAAGCCAGGGCGCTCGGCATGGATGTTGTCTACTGCGATATTCTCGGCCCATCGCCGTCCGGCGAGGGCTGCCGCTATGTGGAGCAGGACGAGCTTCTCGCGGTTTCGGATTTCATCTCGCTGCATGTTCCGAAATCCGACGCGCCCATCATCACGTCCGCGGAAATCGCGAAGATGAAGGACGGCGTGTATATCGTGAACTGCGCGAGGGGCGGGCTGATTGACGATGGCGACCTCATCAGCGCGCTCGACTCGGGCAAGGTGGCGGGCGCGGGCCTCGATGTATTCGCCGAGGAACCGCCGAAGGACGAGAGGATATGTAGCCATCCGCATATTTCGCTCACCCCGCATATCGGAGCGTCCACTTCGGAAGCGCAGGAGCGCATCGGCGGGGAAATCGTCGCCATTATTGCCGAAGCATTCGGGCTGTAGATCGAAAACTTTCGATAAGGTATATATAATGAGGTATGTATGTCAATAGTAAAACCATTTAAGGCAATCAGGCCGGCAGAGGGCTACGATATAAAAATCGCCGAGCTGCCTTACGATGTCATGTCGTCGGACGAGGCCCGCGAGATAGCGGCGGGCAACCCATATTCGTTTCTCCACGTGGACAAAGCGGAGATAGACCTGCCTGCCGGTACGGGGCTGTACGACGACATAGTATACGAGACCGCGAAGAAGAATTTCGACCGCATGGTAGCCGAGGGCGCGTTCATGCGCGACGATGAGCCCTGCTACTATATATACCGCCTGAAAACGGGGCAGCGCTCGCAGGCGGGGATAGCTGCCGCCGTTTCGATAGACGATTACCTGAACAGCGTCGTGAAAAAGCACGAGCTGACGCGCCCCGACAAGGAGCGCGACAGGATACGCCACGTTGACTCGCTGAACGCGAACACCGGCCCGATATACCTGACCTGCCGTCCGCATGCGGAGCTGTCGCGCATCATCATGGACTGGATGTGCAGCCACCCGCCCGTCTACGATTTCGCGTCGAGCGACGGCGTGGCGCATACCGTCTGGGTGGTGGACGGCGCTGTGGTGGGCGAGATTGAAGCCCTGTTCCGCGACATTGACAGTCTCTATATCGCCGACGGCCACCACCGCGCCATGTCGGGCGTGCGCGTCGGGCAGATGCGGCGCGAAGCAAACCCGGGCTACACAGGCGACGAGGACTTCAACTATTTCATGTCGATAATTTTCCCCGCGGACCAGCTGCATATCCTGGACTACAACCGCGTCGTGACCGACCTGAACGGCATGAGCGTGGAGGAATTCATCGAAGCCCTATCCAATAATTTTGACGTTGTGGAGCATAACGGCGAGGGCAGCCCGAAGCCAAAAGAGAAGCACAGCTTCGCCGTATATGTCGGCGGCTCATGGTATTCGCTGACGGCAAAGCCAGGCACCTGGGACGACAGCGACCCCAAGGCGCGTCTCGATGTGTCGATACTCCAGAACAACGTGCTGTCGCCACTGCTCGGCATAGACGACCCGCGCACGAGCGACAGGATAGATTTCGTCGGCGGCATCAGGGGGCTGGGCGAGCTGGAGCGCCGCGCCCATGCCGATATGGAGCTTGCTTTCGCCATGTTCCCGACCACGATGGACGACCTGATGGACATCGCGGACGCGGGGCTTATCATGCCGCCAAAATCGACATGGTTCGAGCCGAAACCGAGGAGCGGGCTTCTGATTCACAGCCTGTAGCCAGATATAGGCGATGTGGTTCGACTCATATCTGACTAGCCGCGCGAGACTGCGTGCAAACTGATTCAGAATTTGTAATTGCGGCTGTTGCAGGCTCTGCCTCTGCCGCATCAGCGCCCGCGCTCAACATGGGGATGCTCCCTGCGCCCGCAGTCAGGGCAATTATTACAGAAATGTTACACGTCGCGTTTATCACCCCAAAGCGCGATTTTTTCTATTGCTAATATAAAACTGCGATTCGGTATGATATAATGTCCTTAGTTGTTCAGCACTCTGGTTATAATATTGGAACTTCTACATGAACGGTCAGCCGTTCATGTATGCTGTTGTCGCGGTACCCGAAGCATATTCGGCGGCCGATTTATATAGGAAAACGCAGGTGGAGGCGCCATCAGGCGCTTCCGGGAGTAACAGAACGCAGATGGAGGTGCCATCAGGCGCTTCTGGGAGTAACAGGAAGTGTAGGATGCAGGATGTATAACAACAGGGATATCTATAGCACAATGTCACGGGAAGCGCGCTTCAGGCGCATCGCGGTGGTGGTGGTTTGCGCGGTGGTGGCCGCCGCGCTCGTCATCGCGTCGCTGTATATAAGCGACTCGTGGAAACGCGAGGTCGCTTCCGTGGGGGCGTCCGGCAATAAGGCGGTGAAAGAAAAATCGCAACTGCAATCGGCGAAGGACTCCGGCAGCGGGCCTGAGTCTGCTGGGGTGGTCGCTGCCGTCGGGGAATCGGCATCGGCCGCCGCCGTCTCAGTAGTGGGGGAAGCGATTCCTTCCGCCGCCGCCCCAGCTCCGGAAGTGGCGAATCCGGCCGCCACGCCTTCCCCTGATGTGGCAAGTCTGTCAGGCTCACTTGTCGCGGTTTCCTCGGAGGTGGCGACTACGGCGTCCGCGCTCATGTCGGCCCAGCCCGTGCAAGAGGCCGAGTCATTGTCGCTGGATGCTAGGGAGCTGCTTTTCGGCAAGAAGGGCAGGAATATGGGGTTGATCGCGAGCGTGGAGCCCGTGGGCGCGGATATGTCCGACATCGAGTACAGCAGCAGCGACAGATCCGTCGCGACTGTGAACAGCGAAGGCGTCGTGAGGTCAAAAGGGTGGGGCACCTGCCGCATCACGGCGAAGCTGGGTGAGCTGAAAGCGGTATGCAAGGTGACTGTGGCGAGCAAATGGGTGGCGCTGACGTTCGATGACGGGCCTGGCCTGTACACGGACAAGCTGCTTACCGAGATGAAGAAGCGCAGCGTCAGGTGTACGTTTTTCGTGGTAGGGCAGATGGCCAAGCCGCGCGCAGATATTCTGAAAAAGGCCGACAGGTACGGCAATGAGATAGGCAACCACACATATGCGCATAACGGTTCCGCGGGCGTACTCATGGACGCGCTGCGCACTACGGACGATGTGGTCGAGAACGCCATCGGCAAGAGGACCGCGCTCATGCGGCCGCCGGGCGGCGCCATCAACGACGTGACGTGGCGATGCGGCAAGCCCATCATCATGTGGACGGTGGATCCGAAGGACTGGCGCGACAGGAACGCCGACACGGTGTACAGCAGGGTCATGGAAAACACGAGGAGCGGCTCTATCATACTGCTCCACGATATCCACCCGACGAGCGTGGCCGCGGCATACAGAATCATGGACGAGCTGAAAGCCAGGGGCTATGCCTTTGTAACTGTGTCGGAGATGTTGAAAAACCCGATGGCAAGCAAGTCATACAACAGCGGCCCGAAAAAGGTCCGCACGATGAAGATCAAATACTAATATGAATACGACAACCCTATTTTAATCACCCCTTCGGGGGAGGCAGGGAGAGCGAAGCTCGACCGCCGGAAGGGGGCAGTGCCCCCTCCGGGGGGTATTCTTCGTATATCACAAAACTATGGTGTAGCCGTGGCCGATCATCAGCGCGACATCCGTTCCTTTCTCGTCGCGCACTTCCATCCGGTAGACTGACGTGACGCGTCCGCGCGAGATGGCCTTGGCTTCGCAGATGAGAGACTTGCCCTTCGGCGGCCTGAAATACGTGATGCTCGCCGACTGGCTGACCGTCAGGAATTTGTCCGTCTCGCCGCGGTCTATGAAGCGGTAGTTCGACGCGACCGCGAAGGCGCAGTCCGCGAGTGTATACGTAACGCCGCCCTGCACGATGCCGCCTTTGTTGAAATGTTTGTCCGGCTCGATTTCGACCCTGCACACGGAGCGCCCGTCCTCGGCTTCCTCGATGATGACCCCTGTCATCGTCAGATACCTGTCGCCGTAGAAATAATCCCTGATGCCTTGTATATCCATATTTTACTTCTTCTCCCTTCGGCAGATTTTCTCTGCGCCTACCATTGCCATTATTATTATTCTACCATAAGCCGCGCGAATGCCGCCCGCCTGCGCCGCGCTAGCCATGTCCGTGCCGCGCCGCCCGCGCCGCTCTAGCCATGCCCGCGCCGCCGCATAAATCATGCCAGCTACGACGCGCCGCCCTTGTAGCATGGCAGATAGAAGCAGAACGACGCGCCCTTGCCATTGTTGTTCTCGGCCCAGATCTGCCCGCCGTGCTGCTCGACTATCTCGCGCGAAATATACAGCCCGAGTCCGTGCCCTTCGCCGTCGGTGTGCGAGAGCCCCGAATATCTGCGCCTGAATATGTTGCCAAGCTCGCCCTCGGGTATGCCCCGCCCGCTGTCGCGGACGCATATCAGCACGCGCCCGTCCGTGCCGCTCTCCGCGGCCGCCGCGTCCGTATAGCTGATAAATTCTACGGCGTCCCCGCGCGAGGTGGATTCCAGCGCGTTGCTGACGATGTTCGAAACCACCTGGTCCACTCGGCTCTTGTCGATGACCATGAGCGTGTCGCTTGGCACGCTGTTGTCGCAGCGGAAGCGCCGCCCCTCGCTTTCGACTCGTAGGCGTATTTCGTTCGCGAGCTGTTCCAAGTATTCGCGGGCGCCTGCCTCGTAAAATTTGTATTCGGCACGCCGCGACGAAAACAGCGAAGTCTGTATCAGGTCTTCGAGCAGCGTGTTCAGAGTGCGCGCTTTCGCGTCGATGATTTCCAGGTAGACGCGCACCGCGTCCTCGGTGCTGTCCTTCAGCAGCGTTTCGGTGTAGCCCTGTATTATCGTGAGCGGCGTGCGAAGTTCGTGGGAGATGTCCTCGACCAGTTCCTTCCGCGACTGCTCGGTGCGCTTCAGGCTTTCGAGCATGTCCATCCGCGCCGTGATATTGCTGATGATGCATTCGACGCCTACGGTGGTGGCGGTGTCGCCTTCCACGGGCGTAGCGTAGATTTCAAACCATTTGCTCTGCGTTTCGGAGAAGCGCTTGCTGAAAATGAAATTGACGGACCCTTCGGGTGGCGCTTCGAGCAGCTCGCGCATCCGCGCCGCGCCGTCGCCCTCTATGCCTTCGAGCAGTGAAAAGGCGTCATGGCCAAGGCTGCCTTCGGACACGCCCATCTCGTCGCGCACTGACGGGCTCACATACCTGAACCGCCGCTCCGCGTAGATGTAGAGCAGTATTATGCCCGCCGCGTTTTCGACGAGCAGCCGGTAGTGCGCTTCCTGCCGCGCCAGGCTGAACCTGCCCTTCTTGAAATGGATTATCAGCAGGAGAATGCCGAGCGTGCTTTGCAGTATCAGCCCTATCGTGTAGTTCACGGGCACGACGGCGGGGTAGCCCGAGTGGAACGGCAGGTTGATGTTGTAAATCCCGAGTACGATAATAATAAAGCTAGCGATGTATTTTTCCGTGACGTGCGGCGTCCATGAATAGAGCATGAACATGAGCCCCGAGCAGACGAACACGAACGT
>JAIRPQ010000070.1 GCA_031256875.1 Eubacteriales Family XIII. Incertae Sedis bacterium
GCATACATCCATTTCAGGACGGAAACGGCAGGGTGGGGCGGCTTGTGATGTTGCGGGAGTGCTTGCGCCACGATATCACCCCATTCATAGTGCAGGACAAAGACAAAGCGGAATACATCAGCTGCCTGAGAAATTTTCACGACAAGCCAGAAGCGTTCCGCGCATTCGCGGAGAAAGGGCAGATTGAATTTGAAAGCATGGTCGGACAATATCTGCATGAGTAGGAACAGCAAACGCGCACCGACTCGCACCGCTCGCGCCCCCCGCAGTAGCGCCCACCGCGCGCCGCTCGCACCTGCCGCATCACCGCCCGCCACCTTCCAAATTATGTAAAATAAATAATTTCGCTTGCGCGGGCCGGCTGTAGGGGTTATAATATTTGGGTGCGTATTTTGGGTGTGTCATGTCATAATGCGTACGAGAATACGCGCGTGAGCGCTGGGTCAACAATTACAATGATAGCGTACGCATGGAAACCGTGCGCGACAGGCGAAAGTAGGTAAGATATGAAACAAGGCATACATCCGGATTACAAAGCGACGAAGGTCTCGTGCGCCTGCGGCAATGCGTGGGAGACGCGCTCCACAGGCGAGGAAATCAGGCTTGACGTGTGCTCGGCCTGCCACCCGTTCTACACGGGACAGCAGAAGTTCATCAACCGTGGCGGGCGCGTCGAGAAATTCAAGAACAAGTACAACTTGGATTAGCTATGAAGCAGCAGACAAGGCCAGGGATTTTTCTCTGGCTTTTTTGTGCGCTGAAATCCATGTAACGCAGCGGCGCCAAGTGAACGCCGCCAAGACAGTCCAGAGGGAAAAACATGTTTGATAAGCTGGAATCAATACTCACAAAATATGACGAGCTGGCGGTTCGCGCCGCCGACCCTGACGTCATCTCCGACCAACCGCAGTGGCAAAAAATCGTGAAGGAGATGGGCGAGCTGGAGCCTGTGGTTTTGAAATACCGCGAGTACAAGGCGGCGAAGCAGGAGCTCGACGACGCGAAAGGCATGATAGAGAGCGGCGGGCTTGACGCTGAGGAGAAGGAGATGTTCCGCGCCGAACAGGATGAGCTGGAGCCGCGCGTGGCTGCGCTCGAAGGCGAGATGAAGGTCTTGCTCCTGCCGAAAGACCCGAACGACGACAAGAACGTCATCCTCGAGATACGCGCGGGCACGGGCGGCGAGGAAGCGGGGCTTTTCGCGGGGGACTTGCTCCGCATGTATATGCGTTACGCGGAGCGCTGCGGATGGAAGTCCGAGCTTTTGGATATGAACGATACGGGCATCGGCGCGGTCAAGGAAGCTATAGTAATAATAAAAGGGCGCGGCGCATACAGCCGTCTAAAATACGAGAGCGGCGTACACCGCGTACAGCGCGTGCCCGAAACGGAGTCAAGCGGTCGCGTCCACACGTCAGCCGCGACGGTCGCGGTGTTGCCCGAGATAGACGACGTGGAGATAGAGATAGACCCCAACGATGTGCGCGTCGACGTGTACCGTTCGACAGGGCACGGCGGGCAGTCGGTCAACACGACGGACAGCGCGGTCAGGCTCACGCACGAACCTACCGGACTGGTAGTGACCTGCCAGGACGAAAAATCCCAGATAAAGAACAAGGACAAGGCGTGGGGCGTTCTGCGCGCCAGGCTCTACGACCTGAAAATGCAGGAGCAAAACAAAGAGGTCTCCGACGCGCGCCGCAGCATGGTCGGTTCGGGCGACCGCTCGGAGCGCATCAGGACGTACAATTTTCCGCAGGGACGCATATCCGACCACCGCATCGGTCTGACCATATACAAGCTGGCGGCATTCATGGACGGCGACATTGACGAGGTGGTAGATGCCCTGACCACCAGCGAACAGGCTGAGCGCATGGGCAGCGTGGACGAATGAACACGCTGATTTACGACATCAGGGCGCTGAACCCCGAAACAATCAGGCGGGCGCAGGTGATGCGCGAAGCTGACGCGATGGCTGAGGTGGAACAGGCGATGGCGCACGTAGAGGAAGCAGCGAGGGTGCTCGCGGGCGGCGGGCTGGTCGTGTTCCCGACCGAGACAGTCTATGGCATCGGCGCGAACGCGTTCGACGAGGGCGCGGTGCGCCGCGTCTACGAAGCGAAGGGCCGCCCGTCCGACAATCCCATGATAGTGCATATATCGCGGGCGAGCGACATCGGCGCGCTGACGCCGATGCTCTCACCGCAGATAGTGAAGCTCGCGGACAATTTCTGGCCTGGCCCGCTGACGATGGTTCTCGAAAAGAAACAGTCGGTACCGTCCGCGGTAACGGGCGGGCTTGAAACCGTGGCTGTCAGGCTTCCCGACGATTTCGCCGCGGCCGAGCTGATAAGGCTGGCGGGATGCCCCGTCGCCGCGCCGAGCGCGAACCTGTCGGGTTCGCCCAGCCCAACGAAGGCGGAACACGCCATCGCGGATATGGACGGAAGGGTGGACATCATACTCGCGGGCGGCGATTGTCGCGTGGGTATCGAGTCTACGGTCGTGGATATGACCGTAGTGCCGCCCGAGATACTTCGGCCTGGGATATTGACCGCGGACATGCTTTCCGCCGCGATAGACGAAGCGGTGGAATACGACCCCGCGCTGCATGTTCGCGCAGGCGGGCAAGGCGGGCTTGGCGATGTGTCAGGCGGGCCCGCCGGAACGGACGCAGGCGGGCTTGGCGATTCGCCGGGCAGCGGCGTGGCCGCGCCGAAATCCCCGGGCATGAAATACAGGCACTATGCGCCGAACGCCGAGATGATAGTGGTCGAAGGCCGCAGGGACAAGGTGGAAGCTGAGGTGGAGCGCCTCAAAAAGCTGAACGAAAAAATCGGCAACAAGGTAGGCGTCATACTTTTCGAGGAGCAGGCGTATATCGAAGCGGCGCACGGGTTTTACGCCAGGCTGCGCGAGTTGGACGCGGGCGGCGCGGACCTGATTATCGCGGGCGCGCTCTCGGACAAAGACGGCGTTGGTTTTGCCGTAATGAACCGCATGATGAAAAGCGCGGGGTACAATATAGTGAAGGTGTAACGCACAACGTTCACGCAGGCTGCGCGGGCAGCGCCGACAAACGGCTTGCCGCGAAATTATTATGTTATACTAATAAAAGGAAAACGATAATTATGATGAAGTGTACGGGAGAAATCTTATGCGTATTGCGATAGCGTCGGACCACGGCGGTTTTGAACTGAAGGGCATTCTTGTTGCGCACCTGGCGGGGCTTGGGCACGAGGTTATCGACCTCGGCACGGACGGCCCTGATTCGGTGGACTACCCCGTGTATGGGAAAAAATGCGCCGAGTGCGTCGCGGGCGGCACTGCCGACAAGGGCATAGTCATCTGCGGCACGGGCATTGGCGTTTCGATCGCGGCAAACAAGGTGCGCGGTATACGCTGCGCCCTCGTGACGAGCGACGTGATGGCTGAGCTGGCGTCCGACCACAACGACGCGAACATGATAGCGCTCGGCGGGCGCACCACGACGCCTGACGAAGCGAAACGTTGGTCGGAGATATGGCTCGCCACGCCGTTCAGCCGAGGCGAGCGACATGAGCGCAGGGTCGCGCTTTTGAATGAAATGTAATTTTTAGATAAATTTTCAAGATGCGGAGAAGGAGGAAAATATGAGCGATTTGAGGGTTATTGACCATCCGTTGGTGCAGCACAAGGCGGCTATGATGCGTGACAAGAACACGAACGTAAAGGATTTTCGCGAGCTTGTCAAGGAGATTGCGATACTGCTCGGCTACGAGGTCACACGCGACCTGCCGCTCGTAGAGACGGAGATAGAGACTCCGCTCGAAAAGATGAAGGTGAACGTACTGCCCGAAACGGATCTCGCGATAGTGCCGATACTCCGCGCGGGGCTGGGCATGGTCGACGGGTTCCTCAGCCTTGTGCCGAACGCGAAGGTCGGCTTCGTCGGGCTGTACCGCGACCCGGAAACGCACAAGCCCGTCGAGTATTATTGCAAGCTGCCCGACGACATAGGGCGTCGACGCGTCGTGGTCTTAGACCCCATGCTCGCGACAGGCGGCTCGGCTTCGGCGGCGATAAAATTCGTGAAGGACAAGGGCGCTAAAGACATAAAATTTGTCTGCATCATAGCCGCCCCCGAGGGCGTAGAGGTCTTGCAGAAGGACCATCCCGACGTGGACATCATAGTGGCAAGGCTGGACAGGGAGCTGAACAGCCACGCGTATATACTGCCAGGGCTAGGAGACGCGGGAGATCGCATCTACGGAACAAAGTAAAGCGCGTCTTTTTTCCGCGTGGCGTTGTCGCTGCTCGCGTTTTGATGCTCACGTACGTCTTAGTACGCTCCGCTTCAAAACACTCGCGCTCCTAGCCACACGAAAAAAATCCTGCGCTTTGTTAACATTGATAGGAGAGGAATTTTGAACCAGATACCGGACAACGCCAGTCGGCACGATAATGTATTCGACGTTTTGAAGGAGCGGGGCTTCATCAAGCAGACTACGCACGAGGATGAGATTCGCGAGCTGCTGGGGCGGGAGAACGTCACGTTCTACATCGGCTTCGACCCGACCGCCGACAGCCTGCACGTCGGCCATTTTATGCAGGTCATCATCATGATGTGGATGCAGAAATTCGGGCACACGCCCGTGGTTCTCATCGGCGGCGGCACGGGCATGGTGGGCGACCCGTCGGGGCGCACCGATATGCGAAAGCTCATGACGAAGGACATGGTGAAGGAGAACTGCCGCCAGTTCGAGCGCACGTTCAGCAGATTCATAGACTTCGGGGACGGCGGCGCGATTGCCGTCAACAACGCAGACTGGCTGCTCGACCTGAACTACGTTGATTTCATCCGCGACATCGGCCGCCATTTCAGCGTGAACAACATGCTGCGCGCGGAGTGCTTCAAGTCGCGCATGGAGTCGGGCCTGAGCTTCCTCGAATTTAATTACATGCTCATGCAGTCCTACGATTTCCTCGAGCTTTACAGGCGGCACGGATGCAAGATGCAGTTCGGCGGGGATGACCAGTGGTCGAACATCCTCGGCGGCGTGGATCTCATCAGGCGCGAACTGTCTGGGCAGGCGTACGGTATGACCTTCACTTTGCTCGAAACGAGCGAGGGCAAGAAGATGGGCAAGACGCAGGCGGGCGCGCTCTGGCTCGATGCCGCGAAAACATCGCCCTACGACTTCTATCAATATTGGCGCAATGTCGAAGATGCCGATGTGAAAAACTGTCTGTCGTTGCTCACCTTCCTGCCGATGGACGAGGTGGAAAGACTGTCGCAGCTGAAGGACGCGGATATAAACACGGCAAAGGAGCGGCTCGCGTACGAGGTCACGAAGCTCGTACACGGCGAGGATGAAGCTGCCGGTGCGCAGGAAGCGGCGCGGGCGCTGTTCGGCGGCGGCGCGGGCGCGGACGGCGCGGGCATCGTCGACGCTCCGACCTTCGAACTGGATCGGGCAAGGCTCGCGGGAGAGGGCATTGGCATAGTGAACCTCATCCGCGAAGCGGGGCTGGTGGACTCGAACAAGGACGGCTTCCGCGCGATAGAGCAGGGCGGCTTGACGCTGGACGGCGAAAAAGTTACCGATGCCAAGCTATTCCTGAAAGAAGAAAATTTCCCTGACGGCCAGGCGCTGCTGCGTCGGGGAAAGAAAAAATATTGTCGAATTATTCTGACATAATCAACCTGATTGATATGAACCGACTCCTTCGTGGTTTTAGCTGTATTTAGCTAACCATGCACGAGTCGGTTTTTTTCATGCCATCCCGATGAAAATACGTATGGCTGGACAGCATAGCATATTTTCCAATCTTTTCACTTGATTGGCAGGGTCAGGCATATTTAGGTTGTACTTGTGGGCTGTTTTATGTTATAATCAGGTTGATAATTCATTAAAGGTACGATGATGCAATGATATGTTAAGGGGATAGTATGGTGAAGCAATTGCACACGATGGAGTAGTGGGTGATACTATCAGTAAATGCTTGTAAGAAGCCTCGTTGATATGATTCAGCTTTGTTAGATTTTTTCGCGTCGGCGATTGGC
>JAIRPQ010000115.1 GCA_031256875.1 Eubacteriales Family XIII. Incertae Sedis bacterium
AAATACCGCGAATGCGGGGGCACTATGAGGGATCTGCTAGGGCGTCAGATATGCGGCCTGCCACGTACTCTTTCTCCTTCATGCGGCTTGGGATGCCGGCCCATATTTTCTTGATGCGCTCCATGACCGCAACGATAAAAGTCATTTCGTGAAGAACCATGGCAAAGGTCTTGTTCGAGATCATTTCCGTGAAATGCACACAGGTGTTTTCGAGCGCCAACACGCTGATGCCCTGGAGGGCGTCGGGCATGTCCGGCATGATAAGCCCGACTTCTGCGCAGCCTGATTCAAGCGCGATATCAAAACTTTCCCTGGCGACGCGCAAGAATGTGGCTCTGTCCACTATTATTCTTCTGCCCGTAATATACGTGAGCATTTTAATCTCAATCTCATCGCTGGCAAGCAAATCCGAAAGCGATTCCATGCTTATCAGATATCGGATGCGCCCCTTCAGGTTCAGAGAGGATAGCCTTTCGTATATCGTCTTGTACTTTGCGGACTCATCTTCCGAGAAACCGTTCTTCTCGTATATTTCACGGAGCAGCGCCTCGGTCAGGGGCATGTATGATGGCAGGATGCCGTGAAAATACCTCATGTTGCGGCGCTGCAATATGCTAATCAGCTCGGAAAGGTGCTGCTCGCCCGAATCGATATAATACCTCGTGAAAAGCGGCTGCGATTTGTTGAGATACTCCTTGATAATATTCTCGATATTCTTCAGCATGTATTTGTCGTTCGTCATCCACGTATCCGGCGATTTCGTGTAGTTGCCGGACGAGGAGCTGTATAGCGCCAGATGACCTGGTATGATGAAGTAAGTATGGAAAATATGCTCATCGCTGTAATCAGGTATGTAATAATCAATCGTCTTGCCGCTGAGATGGATGGGCGCCCAGCTGAGAATGGACTCGGCCATATCTTCGTACCCTCTGTTAACGGGGTGGATGACCTTGATGATATGCCCTCTGTTTATTATCGAAAAATATGATTCCTTCCACTTGGTTCTAAACTGCTCGTCCTCATAAAACCACTGTCCATCCTCCGTGGTGAAGGCCACGATTTCGATGGGCGTGGTCTGCAAGCGGGCATACTCGTTGAAAAAATCAACCGCCTTGCGCCTGCCTTCATTTCCCGTGTAATGATATGAAATGGCGATGTCCGTGTCCGGATTTGACTGAAGCGCCCGAAACAGATTGTTCATGTCGCCTGTGTCGCTGTCCCCCGCAATCCATTGCTTCAGGTAGACCGCCATCTCGTCCTCCGACGCGGAGAATATATCGCTGTAATCAGCTGATAGAAGCTTGGTGAGCTTTGTGAATTTGCTGTCCCTGTCGATGGAGATGAAATGCGTGGCGATGCAGTCCGCGGATGAAGAATTTGATTTCAGCGTCCTTTTCCCGTGCCGCCATTTGCTGACAAGCGCCTCGTCCACGTGGACTATCCGCGCAAGATCCTTGCCGGAAACGCCGAAGGTGTGCATCAGCACATCCAGCCGGCTCCTTACCTTTGCTTCGCTGTCGCCGCTCATCCCACTTCTACACCAACGCCGTCGGGTTCAGGCATTCCAGTTCGGGTGCTACGAATATGCCGTCCTTGCGGACGAGGCGGCCGTCGAAATATATCTCGCCGCCGCCGTAGTCGGCGCGCTGTATGAGCACCAGATCCCAGTGGATGGCGCTCTTGTTGCCGTTGAAGGCGTCCTCGTAGGACGCGCCGGGGGTCAGGTGGATGCTGCCGCTGATTTTTTCGTCGAAAAGCGTGTCCTTCATGGGGTGGAGTATGTAGGGATTCACGCCGAAAGCGAACTCTCCGAAATACCGCGAGCCGTCGTCCGTGTCGAGCAGCTCGCCTATGCGCTTCGTGTCGTTAGCGGAGGCCTCCGTGATTTTCCCGTCCTTTATATCGAACACGATGTTTTCGAAGGTGAAGCCCTGTTCCTCGGACGGCGTGTTGTAGGATATGCGGCCGTTCATGGATTCGCGGACGGGCGCGGTGTAGACTTCGCCGTCGGGGATGTTCTTCTCGCCCGAGCATTTGATGGCGGGTATGCCCTTGATGGAGAACGTCAGGTCTGTGCCCGGGCCCGTGATCCTGACTTCGTCTGTTTTCTCCATCAGCTCGACGAGCGAATCCATAGCCAGACCCATCTTCGAGTAGTCAAGGTTGCACACGTCGTAGTAGAAATCTTCGAACGCTTCCACGCTGGTCTGGGCCAGCTGCGCCATCGCCGCGTTGGGGTATCTTAGGACTACCCATTTCGTATGGTTCACGCGGTAGTCGAGCGTGGGGCGCAGCGATTTGTAGTAGAGGTTCAGCAGCTCGGGGGGTACGTCGGACAGCTCCGAGCTGTTGTCGCCCGCCCGTATCGCTATGTACGCGTCCATGCCTTTCATCTGGTAGAGACTGCATTCGTTCATGAAACCCAGCTGCGGTTCGGCCGCGCCGAGCAGTATTTCCCGCGTCACCTGAGAGTCGCGTATCTCGGCGAAGGGCACGCCGCCCGCGGCATAGACTTCTTTGATGACCTGCCGGACCAGCGGCTTCGCGCTCCCGCCCTCGTATGATATCAGCACCTTCTCCCCGCTCTCTATGCTGCACGAGTAATTGACAAGGTTTTTCGCGAGCTTGATTATTCTTTCGTCCATTCTTTCCTCCGCATTCTCATTGCCGTGGGTATATGCACAGCGGGTCGAACCCTACAAAGTCCGCACTCGCCAGCAGGTATTCGACGCCGTTGTTATAGCCTTTGACGCCCTTCTTGTACGCTTCTCGCCCGTGCAGGTGTCCGTACACCACCTGGTCCACGCCGTACTCGTCGAACAGATCCATGAAGCCTGAGCGCATATCCTGCTTCGCGCTCGGCGCGAAATGCAGGCAGGCTATGATATGCCGCGCACCTTTGCGTTTCGCGTCGTCGAGCGACAGCCGAAGGCGTATCAGCTCGCGCTCGTATATCTTGCGGTCCGCGGCTTCGCTGAACGACTGCTCCTGCGGGGTCAGCCACCCTCGGCTCCCGCAAAGCGCCACGCCCGCGCTGCCGCCTGTGCCGTCCGCGCTCGGCTCTTTTTCGCCCTCCCGCGCCAGGCCCGCGCCCTCGCACAGTGCGCTGCCGTCTTCGCAAAAATTCACAACAATGCTATCATTTTGCAGAAACAGCATATCCTTGTAGTCCGAGCGCAGCCGCGTGATGGACTGCCACCAGAGGTCGTGGTTGCCCTTCATGAGCACCTTGCGTCCAGGCAGCGAGCTAATCCAGTCCAAATCGGCTTTGGCATCTTCATATTTCAGCGCCCAGCTCAAATCGCCCAGCAGCAGGACTATATCCCCGTCCGTGACCGACCTGCGCCAATTCGCCTCGATTTTTTCATGATGGTCGTCCCAGTTGGCACCGAAAATGCCCATCGGCTTTTCAGACGTGAACGACAGGTGCAGGTCACCGATGGCGAATATCCTATTCATAGTGCTCGTAGGGCGCGTCCTTCTGCGCTTCTCCTGGTAGCACGGAACCGAGCGCCAGCTGTTCCTGGCCTTCACCCTGTCCGTCCAGCCCAGGCGCGTTCTCGACGCCGCGCAGTTTGCGGTTGATGGCGTTCATGCGCGTACCCGAGAGAGCGTCCAGCTCCTTGTCGGCCTGCGCCAGCTTTGTCCTCGCCTTTTCGAGAACGTCGCCGAATTTTCCGAACTCGGTTTTGACCCCGCTGAGAACCGTCCACACCTCGGACGAGCGCTTCTGTATCGCGAGCGTCTTGAAGCCCATCTGCAGGCTGTTCAGGAGCGCCGCCATCGTGGTCGGCCCCGCTATGTTTACTTTGTATAGCCGCTGCAGCTCCTCTATAAGCCCCATGTTCACGACCTCGGCATATAGCCCTTCGGTCGGCAGGAACATGATGGCGAAGTCGGTCGTCTGCGGCGGGTCGATGTATTTGTCGTGGATGGTGCGCGCGCTCTGCTTCGCGCTCTGCGCCAAGGCTTTGCGTGCCTCGTCTATGCGCGGGGCATCGCCCGATTCATAGGCCACCATGAGCTGCTCGTAGAGCGTCGACGGAAATTTTGCGTCTATCGGCAGATACACGGGCGCACCGCCGCCGCCCGATTCGCCCGGGAGCTTCACGGCGAACTCCACGCGGTCCGCGCTGCCGCTCTTTGTGGCGATGTTTTCCTCGTACTGTTCGCGCGAAAGCATCTGCTCCAGTATCGCGGCCAGCTGGTACTCGCCGAGAATGCCCTTCGTCTTTACGTTCGAGAGGACGTTCTTCAGCCCGCCCACGTCGGCCGCCAGCGTCTGCATCTCGCCTAGCCCTTCGGATACCTTGCCGAGCTGTTCCTGCACGGAGCGGAAGGATTCCGATATGCGCTTGTTCAGGGTTTCCTGTAGCTTCTCGTCCACCGTGTCGCGCATGCGGTTCAGCTGGGTTTCGTTGCTCTCCTGCATCGCGCCGATGCGCTCCTCCATGGTCTTGCGGATGTTCTCCAGTTTCTGCTCGTTCTGCATGGCCTGCTCCGCGAGCGTTCGGCCTATCTCCTCGCGCAGTCCGGCCGTGGAACGCGCCAGCTCCTCGCGCAGCCCCGCACCTGAGCGTTCCAGCTCCGCGCGCTGCTCCGACGCTATCCTGAGCTGCTCCTCGCGCAGCGCTGCGGCGTTCGCCTCGACCGATGCCATCACCGCGTCCCGAGATTCGTATGTATGCGAGTGAAGTTTGCTGAATGCCCTGACCACCAGGACTATCGCGATGACGATAAGCGCAATAGGCACCGCCATTAAGAATAACAAAAGAATTGTCACATTCATATTATTTCCCACTCCTTTGGGTGCGCCCAGCGGTCAGGCGGCCGCGCCCTTATTCAAATTAAATAGTCATCGTCGTCGTCGCTTTTTGGATTCTCGTCCGTAACGCCATCTTTGCCCGTCTGTTCTCCGGCATCGGCAGACCCGTCCGAATCTCCTTTTCCCTTGCCGTCGTCGAACAGATAGACGACCTTGCCGTCCTCGGACTTCTTGTAGCGCTTTTCGGGAACGACGGTAGCCTGAACGCGCTTAGCTCCGCCGCGCATGGCACCGGTCGGCTTTCTCGAATAATATATGAGCAGCAGAGCTGCGCCTACGGCTATGAGCCCGAGCAAAAAAAGAAGCAATACTCTGTTCCTTTCGCCATGCCGATACAATGGCCCGAATCACGGATAACGTGATATCGCTGATCGTTAATTTCCCTTGTCTTGTGAATCATCTGTGTCATTCCTCTGTACGCAGATTGAATATCGCGTCGCCGGGCGGCACTATTGGCCACACACAGTCATCCACATCTATATTTACGGCGATCACCGCGCCCTTTCCTGACGCCCTGGCTGCCGCTATCGCACCGCGCAGCCCGCCGATTGTATCCACCTCACAGCCCGACAGCCCGACCGCTTCGCAAAGCTTCGCGTAGTCCAGCACGTCGGGTATGTCCGTCGCGGAGTGGCGGCGCTCCCAAAACAGGGTCTGCCACTGGCGCACCATGCCGAGCGTGTGGTTCTTCATCACGAAGGTGATAATGGGCAGCCCGTGCGCCGCGACCGTCATCAGCTCGTTGCAGTTCATGCGGAAGCTGCCGTCGCCCGAAATATGTATGACCTGCTTTTTCGGGTTGGCGAACTGCGTGCCGATGGCCGCGCCCAGCCCGAATCCCATCGTGCCGAGCCCGCCGGACGTGATGAGCCTGCGCGGTTTCGCGAACGGCCAGTGCTGCGCCGTCCACATCTGGTGCTGACCCACGTCGGTGGCGACCATGACATCGCCCGCGGACGAACCGAAGGCGTCGTGGATGGTGCGGATGATGTTGCCGGGGCTCATGCCCTCGTAGGCGACATCGCGCTTCCAGCCGTCGATTTCGCGCAACCATTCGCGCCGCGCCTTTTCCTTCACGAGCGGTACGAGCGTCTTCAGCACTTCACGCACATCGCCTATCACTTCGAAATCGACATCCACGTTCTTGCTGATCTCGCTCTGGTCGATGTCGATATGCACTATCTTCGCGCCCTTCGCGAAGCGCGAGGTGTCTCCGGTCACGCGGTCGGAAAACCGTGCGCCGATGGCTATGACGAGGTCCGCGTTGTGCATGGCGAGGTTCGCGTGGCGCTCGCCGTGCATGCCGACCATGCCGAGCGACAGGCTGTCATTGCGGTCGAAGCAGCCTAGGCACATGAGCGTAGTGCCGACGGGTATATTCGATGTATGCGCGAGCTTCGTCAGCTCCGCAGAGGCGTTCGCGATATTCACGCCGCCGCCCGCGTAGATGATGGGTTTCTTCGCGCCGTTGATGAGCTTCGCTATCTCAGCCACCGCCGCTTTGTCGGCCTTTGGCGCGGCATAGAGCGCTTTTGGCTTTTCGGGGCGGTATTCCGTCTCGCCGACGAGCAGATCCTTTGGCACGTCTATCAGCACGGGCCCAGGCCTGCCGCTGCGGGCGATGCGGAACGCTTCCCTGACAGCGGGCGCCAGCTCGTCCATCGTGCGAAGCGCGTAGCTGTGCTTCGTGATGGGCAGCGTGATGCCGACGATATCCACTTCCTGGAACGAATCGCGTCCGATGGACGCCACCGGCACCTGGCCCGTGATGACCACCATGGGCGAGCTGTCCATATGCGCGGTCGCGATGCCCGTGACCGTGTTGGTCGCGCCAGGGCCGCTCGTGGCGAAGCATACGCCGATGCCGCCGGTCGAGCGCGCATAGCCGTCTGCGGCGTGTGTCGCGCCCTGCTCGTGCGAAGTGAGTATATGCCGAATCCTGCCATCCTCTGTATAGTCGTAGAGAGCATTATAGAGCGGCATTATCTGCCCGCCGGGGTAGCCGAATATGGTATCGACGCCCTGCTCGAGCAGACATTCCATTATTATTTTTGCTCCGTTCAGCCGCATATCTACCCTCTTACTCCTCGTTCCAGCTATACATCTTGCGGAGTTCCTTGCCGACCTGGACCAGCTGGTGTTCCGAATGTATCCTGCGCTCCGCCAAGAAATACGGGCGGCCCACCTTGTTCTCGGTGTTCCAGCTCTTGGCGAACGTGCCGTTCTGTATCTCCGTGAGGATTTTCTTCATCTCCTTGCGCGTCTCGTCCGTGATGATGCGCGGGCCGGTCACGTAGTCGCCGAACTCGGCGGTGTTGGAAACGGAGTACCTCATGCGGTCGAACCCGCCCTGGTATATCATGTCCACGATGAGTTTCATCTCGTGTATGCACTCGAAGTACGCGCTCTCAGGCTCGTAGCCCGCTTCCACGAGCGTCTCGAATCCCGCCTGCATGAGAGCGGTCACGCCGCCGCAGAGCACGGCCTGCTCGCCGAACAGATCCGTCTCGGTCTCCTCGCGGAAGGTGGTCTGAAGGACACCCGCGCGCGCGCCGCCGATGCCGGCCGCGTACGCAAGCCCCGTGTCCTGCGCCTTGCCGGACGCGTCCTGGTGTACGGCGATAAGGCAGGGTACGCCCTTGCCCTCTTTGTATTCGCTCCTGACCGTGTGGCCCGGGCCCTTCGGTGCTATCATGATGATGTCGATATCATCTGGTGGAATAATCTGCTTGAAATGGATGTTGTATCCATGGGCGAACATGAGCGTCTTTCCTTCTTTCAGGTTCGGCTTCACGCTCTCCTCGTATATCTGCGGCTGCAGCTCGTCCGGTACGAGTATCATGATGATATCGGCCTTGGCCGCCGCGTCCTTCGCCGTCGCGACGGTGAGTCCGGCCGCTTCAGCGTCCTTCCACGACCTGCTGCCCTCGTAGAGCCCGACAACCACGTCCACTCCGCTCTCTTTCAGGTTCAGCGCATGCGCGTGTCCTTGGCTGCCGTAACCGATGATGGCCACGGTCTTGCCGTCAAGCCTCTTGATATCGGTATCGCTTTCGTAGAATATTTTAGCCATAAATTCTATTCCTCCTCGCAGTTACTTATATTGCTTATTGTTGCCAGAAATAATTTCCTCGATGCGGCGTCCGCACCACAAACTTAGCGCGGGGGCGGGAACGCAAAACTGCATATGCAGCTCCCTATCGCGCATCATACTATTATATTATTTTTGGGATTGTTTGGTCAAGTGACCTTGATATAGTTTGTTACGTATTTCTTGCCTCCACTGCGTATCGTTATCTTGGCCTTCCCTTTTTTCACGGCGATAATCCTGCCTGCCGCGTCGACAGACAGCACCTTGGGGTTCGACGAAGTGAATTTCGGTACAAGGTTTGTGGCCTGCGACGGCCCGTATTTCAGCGACAGCTGCCGGTATGAGCCGAGCTTCATCTTCTTCGGCGCACTTCTCGCCTTCAGCGTTTTCAGCTTCACGGCCTTGGGCATGATATAGAATGTGAACGTTTTCCTGTAGCCGCACTGCGCCGTTACCGCCACCAACGCCTTCGTCTTTTTCTTCACGCTCTTGGCTTTCACCCTGCCGTCCGGAGAGACGGTCAGCGTTTTCTCGTCGCCGGATGTGAATGTCAGCTCCGCGTCTGATGGCAGATCGCCGTCATATGCCACGCAGGGTATGGTGTAAGAGCTGTTCTTCTTCATATAGACCGTATTCACCGGCGACTCTATCGACGTGACGTTCGCGGCCGCTATGATGTTCACCTTCTTCGATATCCGCGCGGAATCGTTGGACTTTGCCGTCACCTCGACAGTCCCTTCCTCGCCCGTGAACGTCAGGCGGGCTGTGGAGTCCCCCGTGGATTCGATGACGGCTGGGCCTGTTACGGACCAGTTGATTTTCCTGTCTGACGCGTTATCGGGCGACACGGACGACGATAGGTCGACGTAGTTTGCGTTCGAGTTTTTCGAATGCCGGAAAACCTCCGGCGCACCGCTGATGCCCGTGATGCCGGTCACCCACGTCCATTCGATGACGGAAATATTGTAGGACAGGGTCTTGCCCATGAACGATATGGTCACGGTCCTGGTCCCTGTGGAGCTTGAATCGAAGCCGCTGACCTGGACGTTGTTGTTCAGAAGCGGCACCAGGCTCCGCGTGCCGTCGGCGTAGTTTATCGCTATCTTGCCGGCGTTGTAATTGAACTGCTCGCCCGCCTTGTAGACGGTCTGCACGGGGTAGTCGGGGCTGATGCCGACCGAGCTGATACCGACGCCGGACGAATACGCCCTGATGTTGAAATTGCCGAGTCCCTTGTCATACGACGCGAATGTGGCCGCCAGGTCTTTCCACGATTTCCCGTCCGAGGAATAATAGCTCTCGCCCTTCGAGATGGCTACGTGGTCGGATTCGTACGCGTAATTATACACAACGCCCTCACAGGTGAGCGCCGAATCGTCGGCGTTGTTGTTCAGCACCTGCACCACGACCGCGAAGGTGTCGCCGGCCTCCAGGTGCTGCGGGTTCGCGAACACGATGGTGTTATAGCCCGTGAACATAGCCTTGGAATAAACGACGGTGGAGCCGCCTGGACCGATTTTCAGCGGCAGGCCGCCCGACGGTTTGCCGGCCGGCGGGTTCTTGTAGACGGACACCGCGAACGACGTGCCTGGCGACGAGGCGTACACGCCCGCCGCGCCTATGGTATTCGCCGATGCCCTGTCCGCCGCCGTGAACACGTTCGCCATATAGTCGATCCGGTTTCCCGTGTACCAGCTGAGGTTGTAGTATTTCGCGCCCGCGTGCCCGAGGTCGTCCCAATAATAAATATTGTCATAATTGGATACGTTATCAAGAGACAGATGCGTGCTGATGCCGATGCTCGGGTCGTAGTATGAAATCCAGAAAAAGCCGCCGCCGTCGCCCCAGCTGCCGCCCCAGCTGTTCTGTATGAGGAACGCGCCGTTGCCCGCGGGCTGTATGCCCGAGCCGTTGTCGAACGCGGCGGCGGGGATATCGTCGTTCCACCCGACCAGCGTCACGCCGTGGTTGGCGTAGCCCTTGGCCGTCTGATAGTAGGTGGTGCTGCCATTCGCGGGGTCGCCGTAGGTCTCGCCCGTCTGCCGATATGTTCCCGTCGCGTAATAGCTCGTCGCCATCGGCCCGTACGTATAGAGCGCGTATTTGATGGCGCTCAGCTGCGAATATATAATGGAAGCCGCACCCTTCCCGTTCACGACGCCCGTCTTTTTGTCGTTCGGGTAGGGGAAGTCCAGCGAGTATTGCAGGTGGTAGCTGCTCAGGCGGAGCTGCGAAAGCTCCGTTATCGCGCTGGGGTTGCCGGTGGTGGGATAGGCGTATTTGTATTCGGGCAGGGGGCCGAACCATTTCGAGAGCGCGGAAGCCGCGATATCCGCGTTGCCGCCGCCGTTGAGCGCGGCCTTCGCGAAGGTGTTGACATCCCTGTCGTTCTCGTTCACGGCCGCCGCGAATGTGTAGGGGTTGTACGCGGAAAACGTCAGGTGGTACGGCGAGAGGTAGTTCGACGCGGACGATGCCGATAGGCCGCCCAACACAAGGCTGCCTTGGGCTGACGCCAGCGACGCGAACGCCCAGCACGTGCCGAACGCCCCCTGGTCGCGCGTCGGGAAAACGGGCGACGACGCGGGGGACTGGTCGCGCTTTTGCGGGTCGTTCCAGTCGGTGCGCCAGTTGAAGTCCGGCAGATCCGACCACGATATGCCTTTGGCGGAAACTCCGCTCTTGCCGCTTTTCGCGGACGGCCCGCTGCCGAAAAGCGCACTGTAATATTCCTCGTTGTTTATCTTGTCCGTGAACGCGGCATCCGGCACGTCGATGAATTTCACGCCGTCGGGCGGGGTTATTATCTTCTCCTGCGCACCCGCCGCGTAAGATGAGCTGCCGCCCACACAGAACGGGGACATCGCGCATATGAGCGCCGCCACCAGCAGCGCGGCCGTTGCCCTACGCCTGATAACATTGAATGCCATTGCCCATCGCCCCTCTGTCAATCGTATTCACCTCGGCGACGCGCGGCAAACGCCCACCATACGCAGGCACCCGCCACCGCCAGCACGATGAGAAGCCACCACCAGGGGATCAGCCATCCGCCCCCGCCTTCGGAGCCGTTCCCACCGTCCGACGAAGATTCTGTCTTAGGTGGCTCCTCCTGCGATATGGACGCCTCCGTGCCGCCGTCAGCATCGCCGCCGTCCGCGGCCTCTTCCGGTTCGCCGGCATCGCCGGTCTCGCTGTCCGAACCGCCGCCGGAGCTGCCGCTGTCCGAACCGCCGCCGCCCGTGCCGCTGCTCTCGTCAGGCGAATCGCCGCCGCTCTCTTTTTTGCCGCCGCCGCTATCCCGCGTCAGGCTGTTTTCGAGCCCCGTTCCAAAGCTGCCCGTGATTTCGAGCAGACCGTCCATATATGATATGGAATAATTGGCGGGGTTCGTTCCGTTGATGGATACGCCGCTGACGCTGCTGCGCGACCTGCCTTCACCCGACTGCTCGCCGGCAAAGACCGCCGCCGAAACGTCGAGGCTGTGGCCTTGCACCAGCGTCCCGCCGGCTATCTCGGCCTTGTCCGCGCGCAGCGGAGCGCCGTCGTATTCTTTGGAAGCGTCCACGGGCTTCACCGTGATGGGACGCGGCAGGATGGTCAGCTCAGCGGACTCCCTCGCGCTGAGCGCGCCGCGCGTGACGATAACATATACTATTATTTCTTCGCCGTCCACGCCGCCGAACACGCTGTCGGCTATCACCCTGTTCACCTCCGTGAACGAAGGATTGCCGCGTGACGGTATGAGGCCCGAATCGCCGACGCGGTACATATACTGCACCTCGTCGCCGTTCGCTATGCCCGAGACGGGAACGCGGTGCGTCCTGCCGTCGTACGTGAATGAAGCGTTTTCCATGGACAGACCTATGGTGCCGTCATCCTTCGCGAATAGCGCGTCTATGCGGTTGCCGCCGTCGGCCAGGTCGGTATAATAAACCTCTATTTCGCCGCCGGCTCCGAGATCCTTCTCGACCGTATAGCCGTCGCCCGCCGTGAGCGTCACGGATTCCGTATGCCATCCCGCGTCGGGCGTGGCGATGAGCGTGTACGCGGACGGCGATGGCACGAGGGCAGATCCCGACGGAACGCTGTCGAAATGCAGCGTGCCGCCCGCGCCGGAGTTTTTTTCGACAAAGCTCCCACCTGACGGCATGGAGATATCGATGTCGAACGAGCCTGTTTTGTCATAGTAGTATTTCGCGATGCCGTATGAAGCCGCGCCCGCGACCGCGGGTATCTCCGCGATAATATTCGCGTAGTCCCTGATCGGCGTGACCGCGTGCACCTGCCCCATCGCGTTGCCGCCGCTGTCGAGCGCCACGTATACGAGCGCGTAGCAGTAACGGTTTCTCACGTTCAGCCCCGCGCTGTCGTACGCGGGTATCTCGTCCGGATAATTCAGGCGGAATGTCACGGTACCGGAATCCCTGTCGGGAGCATAGAGGACATTGCCCGCGTATGTCAGGTTTTGGGCCGCCGGCAGCTGCGCCCGCGCCGCCGCCACGATGCTGTCCAGCACGGCCGTGTCCGCCTGCTGTTTCAGTGCGCCGACCATGACCGGCGCGATGCGCGACTCGGGTATATACACGGCCTGGCTGTAGTGGCTGTTCTGCACGCCTATCTTGTCCGAGCCGACTATCGCGTCCGGATAGACCGTGGCCGAGTACGCCGCGCCCGCGTAGTCCGGCGGGTTTCCGCCCGAGGGGGACGCGGTTCCCGACGGAGCGCCGACCGCGACATCCTCGCCGTGCTTGTTCAGGGCTGACGCGGAGAGCAGGTTGCCCGTGACCGAGCCGCCCTTCATGATGAACGCGCCGCCATCGCCGCTGCCCGATACGAGCACGCCGCCGCCGGCCGAAGCCGTGTTGCCCTTCACGAGCCCGCCTTCCATGACGAAGGTCGCGCCGCTGTCCACATAGACGCCGCCGCCTTCGCCCGAAGTCCTGTTGCCCTGTATTATGCCGCCATCCATTGTGAGCCTGGAATTTTCGCCGATATAAACGCCCGCGCCCGCGGCGCCCGACGCGCCCCTGCCGTACAGCACGCTGCTGCCTTCAAGCATGACCAGCACAGGCCCCGCCTGCGCCGCGCCGCCGAGGTATACCCCGCTGCTGCCGCCCGAGTTCATGAGCATCGCGCCCGAGCCGAGCGTGATGCCCACGCCCGCTCCATACGCGCAGACGATGCCGTCATAGGCCGCGCCGGACATACCGCCCGCGTCGTCTATCACTATGTCTTCTATAATTATTCCTGTTGAGATGCTTCCCGCAGAACCTGAGCCCGAACCCGAGCCCGAACCGTCCGGCTCGCCCAGCGTTATCATGGGGTGGCTGCCTAGCCCGTCGCCACGCACCAATCCAGAGCCGCCGCCGGCGCTGTTGAGGGTGAGTATTTTATTGTCCCATGTAAGGGGCGATGTCAGCTCTATCTCCGACGTGACTGTTATTTCCGATCCGCTGGGAGCATTCGCTATGGCGAGAAGCAATTCGTCTTCCGTGCCAACGCTGTACCCTGCCGCCGAAACAATCCCCTCACCTGACAACCCTCTATCGTCAGGCACTATCGGAAAAAGAAGCCCGAGTGACAATATCATTGCCGTCGCCACCCGTAGGATGTTTTTCGCTTTCATTTCCGCTTTTGATTATATCATGCCCCGCAAGCATATGCAAACATTTATTTAGGTCGTCGGGCAAGGGGGCTTTGATGGTTATTTCCTCGCGCGTCCTCGGATGGGCAAACCGCAGCACCGCCGCGTGCAGGGCCTGCCTGCCAATCAGCTCGCCGGCATCCCTGCCGTAGAGCGAATCGCCCAGCACGGGGCAGCCTATATGCGCCATGTGGACGCGAATCTGGTGGGTGCGCCCCGTGC
>JAIRPQ010000024.1 GCA_031256875.1 Eubacteriales Family XIII. Incertae Sedis bacterium
CGCGCCTGCCGCAGCCCTTCATCGACGGAGGTGATAGCGGCCAAATCCATCATCCACTCGGAGAAGAACGGGTACTCCGCGCCCCTCACGGCGAACACGCCGTTGAGCTGCGACGAGCGCCTACCCTTTTCGGCCGCGAATGAATACGCCTTGCCGTTCAGCGTGATGGCGCCGTAGGCCGCACCCTGGATATAGGCATCCAGTCCCGCGATGAACGCGTCCCATTCCTCGTAGCCGGAGAGACGCAGATCCTCGATGAACGCGCCTACCTCGGCAGAATCAGCGTCCGCCGCGCCTATGAGGTCGGCCAGCATGCGCCGGTCAGCCGCGAGCCCGCGCCCGCGGAAGCGCCAGCCGATGCCCGCAGGAGATGAAGCTGCGCCGGTCTCGGCATAGGCCAAAACGCCGCCCTGCGATGCCTGTGTCGGCGTGCGGAAACTCTCCCCCGTCGTGTCGGATACCGACGGCTCGACGTAACCGCCGCCCACCGCGTATGCCACCGAACCCTCAGCATCAGCGGAGAGCGCGAAAGCCGCCGGCGGATCCGCCGCGCTCAGGTAGCGCTGCAACAGGCGATCGTCCGCCGCGCCCTCGTCGGTCATGATGGGCTTGACGCTGATGCCCGTGGCTGCCTTGTAGCGTTCCACGATGCGCCCTATCGTTATGGCGTCCTCCGAATGCCCGAAGAACATACTGAAATCGTAATCCTCATCGACGGCGGCTACTGCCTCCAGCTCTGCCTCGCTCATCGGCTGCTCCGCGCCCGCTCCCGATGCCCCCGCGTTGTCCAGTGGCAGCGCCCCGCAAGAGGACAGCGCCAGCGACAGGGCAATCAAAAACGCCAGTGCCGGCGCATGTAATGTAAAATTTTTCCAAGCAATAATCTTTGCTGCTTTCATTCTTCCTGCTCTCATTACTAGGTTCTCAGTACCGCCCTCGTCGCGGCTTGTTGATGTTCTTTATCCGGCGCACTTCGCGCGGGTCTACGGAGTCCTTCAGCTTCGCGCCGTACATGCGATTGGCGCGCCTTCTGCGCCTGGCGGCCGCTGACCTCACCACGGATATCACGACCACGAGTACAGCCGCAAGCACAGCCACCACGCCTATCGTCAATATCAGCGAAGCCGTGCCGACACCGCCGTCGTCCGTGTGTGAGTCAGTCTCGTCCACGAGAGCCGCTGCCGTCTCAGCCGCGACCAGATCCACCTGCGCGACGGTCTTGCCGTCCGATGACTTCACCCACGCTATGCCGCATACATCGCCCGCCTTGATGGGCGCCGAGAGAGCGCCGCTCGTGGACGCCGCGCTCACCTCGCCGTCCACCGAATAGTCCGCTTCCTTGTTCTTGTTGACCGTCGCTATGAGGTCCTCCGCCAGCACCAGCTTCATGCTTTTCAGCTCCGAGCCTTCCACCGGCCGCTCGAACATTTCATAGCCTTTCTTATGATACGTGACTTCATCGAAATTGTGCATACCGTATTCCAGCATGCTCACCGCGTCCGAATAGCTGGCCATGCCCTGGCTTTTCAAAACCACGGCGATAAATTCCTTGTCGTCCCGCTTCATGCCAACGACGATGCAGTTTCCGGCCTTGTCCGTGAATCCCGTCTTGATGCCCGTGATGTCGGGGTATTTCGCGGGAACCGAATCGCCGTATACGTTGATATGCGTGAGGGTGTCGTAGAGCAGGCGGTTTGAATTGTGGAAATATCTCTTTGGCTGCAGGTTCGTCTCGGACATGGTGTACTGGTATGTGGAAACGTATTTCCTAAAGCGCGCGTTCTTCATCGCCTCGCACGCTATGACCGCCAGATCGCGGGCGGTCGTGTAGTGCTTTGGGTCGTCCAGCCCGTGCGGGTTCACGAAATTCGTATGCGAAAGTCCCAGCTCCGCCACCCTGCTATTCATGCGCTCCGCGAATTTCTCGAGAGTGCCGTCCACTCCTACCGCCAGAGCCGCGGCCGCGTCGTTTCCGGATTCGAGCAGCGCACCGTATATCAAATCATCGGCGCGAATCTGTTCACCCGCGATAAGCCCGATGCTCGAGCCCTCTATGTTCACGGCCGCGCCTGTTATCTCCACCATTTCGTTCGGGTCAAGGTTTTCGATTGCGAGCAGGGCGGTCAGTATCTTCGTGCAGCTCGCGGGCCAGCGTTTCGCGCCCGCGCTTTTCTCGAAAAGGACATCGCCTGTTTTCGCGTTGACGAGGATGGCCGAGCTCGCCACCAGCTCCGGCGCTTTGCCGTATTTGCCCGCGCCGCCCTCGCCGTCCGCGACGCTCCCGTCATTCTCGCTGTCCACATCTACCTCGCTGCCTGTTGCGGCTTCTGCCGCGCTGCCCGTGTCCGAATCCGGCACGGCATAGGCGCTGATCGAGGACATCGCCGCCATCATCACAACAAGGGCGGCAATCAGGGATACGGCCGGCGCGAGCCTGTTCCTAAACACCTTCAATTCACACTACCTCCCGCAAAAAAAATATCCGCGAGCGCCGCGCCCGAAGCGAACCGCAGCCCCGACTTGCTCGATTTTTCCGTGAACGCATTGTCGTCCCCTCTGCCGCCGAGGTCCTCCAGGCCGCCTGAGCTGTCGAACAGGACGAACGGCACCGGCTCGGAACTGTGCGTCCTGATGGACAGCGGCGTGCGGTGATCCGGCAATACGAGAACGCGGTATTCCTCGCCCGTCCGCTCCCTGTTGCCCGCTAGCCATTCCACGACGGGCGACGCCACCTCCGCGTCTATGCGGCCAAGCGACTCCACCTTGCCCTGCGCGTCACCCTGGTGCGAACACTCGTCGGGAGCCTCGACATGGATGAACACGAAATCCTTCCCGCCTTCGAACGCTTCTATGGCGGTACGCGCCTTCGCGCCGAAATCCGTTTCGAGCGTACCTGTCGCGCCCTCTACCTCGGGCGCGTCAAGACCCGCGCACAGGCCGATTCCCTTTATCAAATCGACCGCCGCGACAGCCGTGCCGCTGACTCCGTATTTTTCGGTCATGGGCGTGAGCGCCGGCCTGCGACCCTGCCCCCATATCCAAATCGCGTCCGCGGTATTCAGCCCCGCCGCGCGGCGCGCCAGATTCACGGGATGCTCCGCGAGCAGTTCATAGCTGCGCTTCATGAGTCCCAAGAAATACGCGCTGCCGTCCCCCGACGGCAGGTTCGCGCCTATAGGCTGGTCGAGTACGTCGTGCGGCGGTGTCATCTCGTAGCCGGCCGATTCGCCGACGACATCGCCAACGCCCGACTCCGCCACCGGCCCGTCCTTCACGATGAGCGCATGCCTGTAGCTCACCCCGGGATAGAGCCGCACCCTGCCCGCGTTCGCGGGGTCGCCCGAGCCGATTTTCCCGTCGAGGTATTCAATGATTTCGCGGCCGTCCAGCGTAGGTATGTCGCCCGCCGAATGGTCTATGATAATCAGCTCATCGAACGGCACATCGCCATGCGCGGGCGAGCCGCTTGCCTTCGCGAGCGTCACGAGGTTCGCGCGGAACGAGACGTCCGTGTCCGCCATCTCCACGCCCATGCTGACCGCTTCCAAAGGCGATCTGCCTGTGAGATCCTTCGCGGGATCATAGCCTATGACCGCGAGGTTCGCCGCGTCGCTGCCGGGCTTCACGCCGAGCGGTATGGTCTGCACCTGCCCTACGCTGCCGCGCCGCGCAAGCCCGTTGATGCACGGCATGTCCGCCATCTCCAGCGGGGTCTTTTCCCCGAAAACTCCCCCCGTCCTGTCCGCCGCCCCATCGGGCACTATTATCAGATATTTCATGCTGCGTCCTGTTCTGTCTCCTGTAATAATATAACGATAACTGATCATAATATGGCCGCTGCGCCTGCCGCTACGCCCCGCGTATCCTTACGCTGACGGCTACGCGTATCTTGCCTGACGGCTACGCGTATCCTGGCGCAGACGGCTACGCGGCGAATGGTTTTCAGCCCGTAATGCCTATGCGGGCAATCGCTTTTCTCAGCCCTTCGAGCGCGGCCTTCGCTGCCGCTTTGTCGCTGCCCTTCGCCGAATAATATATTTTCAGCTTGGGTTCCGTGCCCGACGGCCGCAGCATGATCCTGCCGCCGCCCGCCATGTCGTACTGTATGACGTTCGAGCTTGGCAGGGTTTCGCCGGGCAGATAGTCCGTGACACGCACTATGGCCGGAATGATGTCCGCCGAGCCAGCCGCGCCGCCCGCTTCGGGTTTCACGGCGCGGGCCTTCTCCATCGCCGACCGGATTTCTTCCATGCCCGACTTGCCCGGGCGCACCAGCTCGTCCACCGCGTCTATATAGCAGCCGTATTTTTCATATATCTCGTCAAGCCTGCCAAGCAAGGTCTTGCCGTTCTCCTTGTAGTATCCCGCCATCTCGCAGAGCAGCAGCGAAGTGCCAACGCCGTCCTTGTCGCGCACGAGCGGATGGGCGCAGTAGCCGCAGCTCTCCTCGAACCCGAATATAAAGCGGCTGTCCCCGCCCTCCGCTTCGAGCCGGCTGACGCGGTCGCCGATGTATTTGAAGCCCGTCAGCGTCTTTTCGTATGACACGCCCAGCCCGTCCGCTATCGCGAGCGTCAGCGGCGTGGACACTATGGTCGTGATCATGATGGGGTCTTTCGGCATGGTGCCCAGCCCTGCCCGCGCTTCGGCGATATAGTCGAACATGAGGACACCCACCTGGTTGCCCGTCAGCTGCACATAGTCCGAACCGTCATATACGGCGCAGCCCACGCGGTCGCAGTCGGGGTCGGTGCCGATGAGCAGATCCGGCGCCGCGCCCTCTGCGGCGCGTCTGCGGCATAGCTCCAGCCCGAGCCTGAGAGCTGCTTCTTTTTCGGGGTTCGGTTCGGGGCAGGTGGAAAACTCGGGGTCCGGAGCTTTTTGCTCCGGTACGGTCTCGACCCTGCCGACACCGATATCGGCGAGGGCTTTCCTGACGGGTACGCTCCCCGCACCGTTCAGCGGCGTATACACAACGCTGAGGCTGTGCGCCGCCCCTTCCCTCAGTGCCGTCTTCTCGCGCACCCTGTCCACGAAATCGGACTCGAAGCTCTCCGGTATCACGTGGAACAGCGCTTCCGCTTTCTCGGCCGCGGCTATGCGCTCCGCAAGGCTGCCCGCGTATCTGTCCGCGACGGTCTTGGCGCCGCCCGAAAGCGGCACGGCGGCTATGCGCTCCGCCACGTCGTTCGCATCCGCTTCAAGGCACTGGCATCCGCGCGAGTCATATATCTTGTAACCGTTGTACTGCTTCGGGTTGTGGCTGGCGGTCACGACCACGCCGCCGTCGCAGCCCAGCTCGCGCACCGCCCACGAGAGCATGGGGGTGGACGAGAGGCTCGGGAAAAGATGCGTCTCAATGCCGTTCGCGACGAACACGCAGGCGGTCTCAAACGCGAACTCGTCGCTGCACCTGCGGTTGTCGTAGGCGATTGCGACGCGCGGTGCGCTGCATTGCGATTCATCCGCGCCGACCGCGCCGCCGGAATGCTTCATTATAATATGTTCGGCGTAGCCCTGCGTGGCGCGCCTTATGATGATGGCGTTCATGCGGTTTGTGCCCGCGCCCAAAATGCCGCGAAGCCCCGCCGTGCCGAACTCAAGGTCGCGGTAAAAGCGGTCGTCTATCTCCGCGGCGGCGTCCGCGTCACCCCGCGCCGACCGCTCCTTCAGTTCTGCAAGCTCGGCTCTAAGCTCGTCCGGCAACCCTGCCATGACGAGCCATTCTTCAAGTTTTTTAATGCTTTCAGCCATGATTTCTCCTATCGGAAAGGTCCGCCCTTTCGCGCGTCACAAAAAATTGCCTCAATACATACATTAGTAATTATAATATAAATCGCGCTATCCCAACAGTGGCGCAGCGCTATCCATGCTTTTCTCAAGTGCCGCGCAGAGTTTCGCAAGCGCGCGCGACCTGTGGCTGATGGCGTTCTTCTCGTCCGCGCTGATTTCCGCAAACGTGCGCGCGCCGCTGATGCCGCCATCGCCATGACCCTGACCGCCGCCAGGCCCTTCGCTGTATTCGTTCGGGACAAACACGGGGTCGTATCCAAAGCCGCCGTCGCCGCGCGGCGCGTCCGTGATGCGCCCCTCACATTCGCCGAGAAATACGGATGTGCCGCCGCCGCGAAGCACGAGCGCGATGGCGCAGACGAAACGCGCGGTGCGCCGCTCGTCAGACACGCCGTCCAGCTCGCGCAGCACACGCGCCGTATTGTCCGCGTCCACGCCGCTCCCCGCGTACCTGGCCGAAAAAACGCCGGGCGCGCCGCCGAGCGCGTCGACGCAAAGCCCCGAGTCGTCGGCGATCACCGCGTCTATGCATGGGCCATTGCCGCTAGGCTGCGCGAGCCCCAGGTATTCCGCCAGCGCGCGCGCCTTTATGAGCGCGTTTTCCTCGAAGGTCGCGCCCGTCTCCTCCGGCATCGTAAAACCGCCGCGCTCAGGTCCCGCGGCTTCGCCTGCCGTTACGACATGAAAACCCAGCGGCGCCAGCACCGCGTTTATCTCACCCACTTTGTGCGCGTTCTCTGTAGCGACCGCTATCAGTTTTTTTGCTTTCTCAGCAGGAGGCCCGTCTATGCCCATGTCACCCGTGCTTCATCATCACGCTTTCGATGACATCGGCGGCGTCCTCTACCGCGTCTATGACATCCTCCAGATAGACGAAAATATGCGACCACGCGGCGGCTTCGTTCGGCAGAAGCGACTTGTCCGTATAGACACTGCGTACGGCTTCGATATACAGCCTGTCGCCTTCTTCCTCGAGACTGTTTATCTCCACCAATTTTTCCTGAATATTCTTCTGCACCGCCTTCGACGACTTGAACTCAGGGAAGGCGGCAAGGGCTTCGCGCAGCACCTTGATTATTTTAATCATCACGTCCACCACGGCCACCATGTCGCCGCGTATCACGTGTATGTCGTACATATAGAGACGCAGCAGGATGTCCTCGATGCTGTCCGTGATTTCGTCTATAGCGTCGGCCATCGCCACCACGTCCTCGCGCTCGATGGGCAGCCTGGACTCGTTGCTGAGCGAGCGGAACATCTGGTGGCGAGCCACATCGCCGTCGTTCTCTATCGCGTGCATCTTCGAGCGATGCTGCTCTATCAGCGCCGGATCATAGCTGGTTATTATTTCTTTCAGGAAATTCGCGGCATCGGAACTGTAGCCACACATCTCCTTGAAGCCTTCAAAATATTTCTCCCCCGATTTGTTATTACCAAACAACCAATTACCTCCATTGCATCCTGTCTATCAATAATGATGCGTCAACCACTCCGACTACTCCAAACTTTTCACCGCTTCGCCGCGGCGCTTCGGCTCCCTCTATCTGTTGGAGCGTCTGTTTTCGCGCCGGCTCTTTCTGATGGTGCGCAGCTTCGCCGCAATCTTCGACGGCGGCTGTTTGCAGACTTCCTCGTAGTCCACCTGGAACACGGTCATGAGGAATATGAACAACGGGACGCCTATCAAAAGCCCCCAGAATTTCAAGTATTGTTCCGCAACAAGAAGTATGACAAAGACGAACGCGATGGGCAGTGCGGTGCGCTGCGCCATGAGCTTCGGATTCAGCACGTAGGCCTCGACCGCGTGGAGCACGACTATCATGATGAGTATTTCGACCACCTTCATGATGCCGCCGCCTATATCGCCCGCCGCGCTGCCCGTGTTGAACGCGATGATGGACAGCGGAACGATGGATATGATGACACCCGCCACGGGGATGAGGCCGAGCGCGAATATCATGACGCCGAGCCCGAACACGTTGGGCAGCCCGATGAAATGCAGCGCTATCGTGGACAGCACGCCGTTCACGAGCGCGATGGTGACCTGCACCTTCATGACCTTTCCGAAGGTGCGGCAGAAATTTCCGCCGAAGCGTATGAAATAATTGTAGATGAATCCGATGCGGCTTTTCGCTACCGTCGAGCCGAACCGCACTATGTTGTCGCGCTCAAGCAGGAACAGGAACGAGATGGCTATGGCCATGCCGAAATGCAGCAGCATGAGCCCCGCGCTGTTGAGCATCCCCAGCAGCGACGTGCCGATCTGCCGTATGGCCGTATCGATGTAGGTATAGATGTCGAGGTCTCCCATGACCTTCGCGACCTGCGGGTCGAGTTCGAGCTTCATGGAGCCCACGTTGAAATTTTGCAGCGTGTGCGCGATCTCCTGTACCTGGCCGATGATGACCGTGGTGAACCCCCAGACGAACAGCACGATGGCGGTAATCCCCGCGGCATACGCGATAATAAGCGAAACCCCCTGCGGCACAGGGCCGCCCCAGACGGTGCGGATGTATCCCGCTTGTCTGGCTTTTTCCAGGCCGCCTCCGATCACCCGCTGGAAATGGTAAAAGACGAATGTGAGTATGAACGTCATGATAACGAAGTCCATCATGAACCAGAACGTCATGAACGCGACCGCAAGCACCACCACCGAGATGACGGTCTTTGTCACCCGATCGCTGCCAATGGCGGCTTCAATCCCTGTTTTCTCTACTTTGTCAGCCATGTTATTATTCGACATATTATTATTATAGCATGTCTTGATTTTGAAATGGCGCTTTTCGTTGCCGATATAGAGCAATATTAAAGCCCCCGCCGCGGCGGGGGCTGCTTTTGGTTGTCTTGCTTTTGATTTTTATTTCTTTATTTTTTTGCTGGTTTTTGCTTTGCTGTATGCGCTGTATATTTTTTTGCCGTCCGCTGTGGCGTATGCGCGGATTTTTACGCTGTATTTCTTGCCGGCCTTCAGCTTGGCTATGGCTTTCGATACTTTCTTCGCGCCCGTTACCGTAATGGTCTTGAATTTTTTCGCGCCGGCCTGCTTGTAGGCGATCTGGTAGCCCTGCACCGCGTCTTTGGCCTTGGCCCATTTGACCGTGAGCTTCTTCTTGCCCGCGGTCAGGCTCTTGATGGATACCGCGCGCGGGGCTATGCTGAATGTCTTCTCGACATCGCCCGTGTAGTTGCCGATGCCTTTGACCGTGACCGTGCCTTTGCCGAGCTTGTTCTCGCCGTAGCTGACCGTGTAGTCGGTGTCCGGCGCGAGCGTAACGTCACCTGACTTGACCGTGACGGCAGGCGTTATCTGCTGGCCTGTGGCGGTGTACGCCGTCTTTTCGAGCGTCACCGCGTCGGCTGCGATGGCCTTTGCCGCAACCTTCTCCGTGATTTTGAATGTCTTGGTGACGGTTCCCGCGAAATTGCCTTTGCCTGTCACCGTGATAGTGCCGCCGGCCGTGGTATTCGCGCCGTAGCTGACCGTGTAGTCAAAGCCGTCCTTCAGCGTCACTCCGTCGTATGAGACCGTGACGGCGGGCTTGATGGGCTGGCCGGTCGCGGCGTATTCGGCGTTCACGCCCGCCACGTTGGAATCAGCGAGGGTGTCCGGCGCGTCCTTTATGAGGGTGAGTTCGACGGGGGCGGTGGGAAAACGGTTGCCGCCGAGCTTGGCCGATGCATCGTGCAGATAGCTATCTTCGGATGCGCCCATATAAAAGCGTCCGGTAGACTGCGGCGCTGACCAATCCATATAATTCACTATATGCTGGGCGGTGGAGCCGCTTAACGGTATGCTTCCCTGCCACCGCAGAGCAAACACCGCGCCGACTTCTATAGGATTGGCGATATCGGTTGAGGCAGCCGTCGTGCCAGGATAAAAATATTTTTCCGACTGAATGGCCTCATATGTCTGGGTCGTTGAGAACCCGTCGGCGGCGGCCGGTACGATTTTGTCATTCGCGTTGAATACCACTCCAGCCGCATCCAAAAGCTCGCCAACAGGGATGTATTCGTCTGTCGCATGGACAGTCCAAGCACCACTTCCATACTGAAGGAACGCACGGACATCGTTATGCGACAGAGCGCTCAGCTCCTTCCCTGTAAAGGTCTTGACCTCTACCTTCTCACCGGAATCCCCTATCTTCGAATATATGGTGAACTTGCTGATAGGCCCAGGCTTTACAACGGAAATCTTCGTAACGTCCGAGACGTAGCGCGAAAGCGAATTTTCTTCCTTTATATAGTCTTCGTCCGAGCGGGTATCGCTTCTGCCCTTTGACTGCAGGTCTATCAAGAATCGGTATGCCGTATCGTCATGACTGGATACAACCGTATCATCCGCCGTGCTTGTTATGGGCGCCTGTCCTGTGGAAAGTGAAAGTATGGGCTTCCTGTTGGACGTTACGCCGGATGCCGTAACAGCGGTGGTGTCAGTGGTATCGCCGTAGAAATTTCCGTTCGCATAGGCTTGGTAGGCATAGGATCGGGAAACGGGATTGCCGCTCGCGTCTTTGCCGGTGACCTCCAGCGACCATCCCGAAGGCAATTCCCCGCCGATAAGCTCTGATATAAGTATTCCCGAATCGGAATGCAGCACGACAAACTTGCTCACGCTGCTGTCATACGCAAGGTAGTTCTGATTCGAAACCGCGGCGGGCATTGCTGCTAATTGATCAGCGCTGTAGGTTTTCCAGCTTGTGACCGTATCGCCGGTCCTGAACTCGACAGTCAAGTCGCCTGCCGCCGCAGGACTTGCCGCGTCCGCCCGGCTGCCCTGCTGCAGCAGCGTCAGGCTGAACACCAACGCTACCGACAGCGCCGCCGCGAGCAGCAGCCTTGCTATCCTTCTCTTTGCAATCGTCATATTCTCTCCTCCTTACTTATTATATGTAGGTTTATTAAATTGTTTGACCTATCCCTTGCCGAAACGCTGTTCCGACATCAAGACCACTCATATTATCATCATATACCATGCGCCGCGATTTGTATGTTGGCGTGACAACTTTTCGATAATTTTTTTGTCTGCGCTGAAAGAGCCGCGCCGCCGCCACGTGTTTTTGCCTGCCTGAATGCGACCGCCGGCCGCGTTATTTTATCTTACGGCTCAGCTTTGACGCGCTCCACTGGGAGCTGTATGTGCCTTTGGACGCGCCGCTCTTTATCTTCTTCACGGCGCACACCTGCACCTCGTAGCGCGCGCCCCTCTTCAGCGATTTCAGCTTGGCGGAATTTTTGGAGCCGGCCACAGATACGGTTTTCCATTTGCTTGTGCCCTTGGCGCGGTACCTTAGCTGGTATCCCGTCACCTTCTGCGCGGCGGCTGATTTCTTGAAGCTGACGGTCAGCGACTTCTTGCCGACGACCAGCTTCTGTATCTTCGTCCTCGCCGGATGGATGATGAACGACACTGACTTGGCCTGCGTTCCCGCGTAGCTGCCGGCGCCGTTCACGCTGAAACTGACCGTGGCCTTGCCTATGGCTTTGTTCGCGCCGTATTTCAAATCCGAAATCGTGTAGTCTTCGCCCTCGGCCAACTGCGCCCCCGCGAACGATATCCGCGGCACGGGCTGCCGCGCCTTGCCGGTCCACTCGCAGTCGGCGACCGTGACAGATATTGTTTCCTGCGCGATGTCCTTAGGCGCGATGGCGAAGGCGGCCGACATCTGCTTCGAGCCTTTGAAATTTCCCATGCCGGAAATCGTGAAGCCGGCGGTCGCGGTGCCGGCGGCGATGTTCGATGCGTAGGTGAGGCCCGAGACGGTATAGTCCTTGCCCTCGGTCAGCGCCATGCCGTTCCAAACTATCTGCGGGCGCGGCGTATGCGCCTGTCCCGTATAATTCTGCGCGGGCATGGAGGCCGCGGCAGCCCCGATGTCGGCGGGAACGATGCGGAAAAATACGTTCGTGTAATTGTCGAAATTCCCTCCGTTCGTGAAGCGCACGGTCATGCATGACGGCTGGCCCGCCGGCGTCACGTCTGTGGGCTCATAGGAAACGCCGCCCGTTTGTTCGGGGTTCGGGTTGCCGTAGATATATTTGTAGTCATAGTCGAGCGGGTTCGACTGATAGCTGTAGTCCGTAGCCAGCCTGAGCGGGCGACCGAGGTAGGTGACGCTCCTCGCGGTCGGCTTGATGGGTCGGCCAGTGTATTCTATCTGTATCGTGTCGCCGCTCGTATCGCGCATGGCTTTGATGAAATTCCACGACTTGCCCTGCCAGACCACATCGCCGTAGACGACGCTCTCCGGCTGGTTGGGATCGTAGTGCGGATCGTCCGTCGGAAGCTGCGCCACCATGGATGCCCATTTGATGCGAAACGCGGGCTGCACGGTCTCGCCTTTGTAGTTCGCTATAGCCGCCGTTGTCGCGGTCACGCGCACATCGTATTTGTAGTTCGCGCCGTGCGCGTTCTTGTAGTCGTAATAGCGCAGGTCGGTGACGCCGTTCGGGTTCACGTTGACCGGCTTCGTGCTGCCTATGCCGTTCGGGTTGTCGTCATAGAGGTCGCTCACCTCGTACTGCTCCGCGGGCACTTCGTTGCCGGCCGCGTCGATGAGCTTCGTCCGGCCTACGGGACTTTGGCGCTCCCAGTCGAAAAGCACCGCGTCGGAGACGATGGTGCAGGTGGATATCTCCGCCTTGTCTATGCCGTAGCTGAACGTTCCGAGAGTTCCCGTGTATTTTCCGATGCCAATAATGGTGGCTGTGTATGGCGTCGTATCTGCGCCGCCTATGGTCACGTCCCTCGCGCCCGCCTGCGGCTCCACGCGGAAGTCCGCGTTCTGTATGAGCTTTTCCGAGCCGCCATCTTTTGTTATGGCTATCTGCGGTATCGGATCGCTTACCGCGGAATACGCGGCAGGCGTGACCGTGCCTTGCGCTACCGCCGGCGTGGTCGCGCCGCTGATGCTGAGGTTGCCGTGCGCGTCGTCGCTCCGCACGAGCACGGGGTAGCCGCCGTTCACGGCAGCCTGCGCGTCGGCGTCGGGAAGATAGCAGACCTTCCACCCTCCCTTGCCGGCGGCGTAGGCGTTCAGCAGCCCGATGCCCTCGCTGCCTTTCAGCTTGGCAGTGGTCAGCTCCGCGTTGGCCTTTACCGTACCCGTATCCGTGTCGACGATTTTCCCGTCCACCGAAAGCCCTGACAGATATGCGTTGTCGTGGATAAAGCCTTCGTTCTCGCCCGCGAGTATGCCCGTCCTGAATCCCGCCGAGTCCGTGTAGATGCGGCCTGTCGTGTAGCAGCCCGCCATCTCTGTCGTGGGTGCGCGGTATTCGTCCGCGGTCAGAGCCGTGTTCGGAGTCCACAGCCCACCCGCGATGCCCGCGCAGAAATAGCCGCCGCCCGTAACCGAATGTATGGCGCCCCTGTTATAGCAGTAGCGGACATTGCCTTGGATATTTCCGGCGATGCCGCCGGCGAAAGGCTTGTTCCAGCGGCAGCCCTTGACGGTGGCCTTGTTGGTGCAGCCCTCTATCTCCGTGAACGAGCCGCCGTTGCCGACTATGCCGCCTACCGCGGCAAGGCCGATGACGTCGCCGGTGTTCGCGCAGTCGTATACGCCCGCCGTCCTTGGGTATGAGCTTGGCGCACCATCCACGCCGCCGTGCGAAACATAGTAGCGGTAGGCCGTGTCGAGCATGCTCGAGTTCGTGTTGATTTGGCTGTCGCTGGACTGCTTGAACGCGATGCCGCGCAGACTGCCGACGATACCGCCGCAGCTACCCGCGCCGCGCCCCGCTTTGGGATTCTCCGCAGTGCCGCCAGACGTGTTGACGATGCCGCTGTTCGTGCAGTTCGACACCGTGCCGGAGGTCTGCCCTATGATGCCGCCGACCGCGTATGACACCGAATAGAGCTGCGCCCCGAAGCGGTCGCGGCCGCCGTCGCCCGTGACGCTGAAGATAAGGTTTCCGCTGTTCACGCATTCTTCCGACTGCGGCAGCGTCGCGGGATCCAGAATATCGCCCTGCCCTCCCGCGAGTCCGCCCACCTCGCCGATGAGATACCTGATGTCCTCGGTGATGTCGGACGCGCTATTGATATACAAATCGCCGTCATGAACGCAGCGTTTCATATCGCCCGCGATATATCCGGCCAGCCCGCCCACATAGCGTATGATGCCTTCGTCGTTTCCGAGCGCACGGTTGCTCGATACTTTTAGCTCCATGCTTGATGTGCAGTCCTCGATATCGCCGCCCGCATATCCCGCGACAGCGCCTACGTAGAGTATGCGCTCGCCGTTCGCCCTGCTCTCCGCGACCGAAAGCGTGCCGGCGTCTATGTTCAGGTTTTTGATGAGGGATCCCGCCGCGGTCTTACCGAACAGGCCGACGTAGGATCTGCCGTCAGTCCTGCCTTGCGGCAGCGTTATGCTCAGGTTTGACAGGGTTTTGCCGCCGCCGTCGAAGGTGCCGGCGAAGGGGTAGTCCTTCGTGCCGATGGGTTCGGTGGATAGCCCTATAATATCAGTGCCGAGGGTAATCGTGTTGTTGGAAAAATTTTCTATTTCATTGTTTACAAGCTCTGCTAGCCCAAGCATTTCTTCTTTGTTGTTAAGCGTGTATGATGCGCCCTCCACATGACCCTGGTACCAGCCCATATTCGCCTGCGGGCTGACCCCGCCCTTGGCGGCTTTGGCTGTGGCAGCAGTGTCATCGGTTTCCTGCGCTATGGCGGCTTCGGCTTCGGCAGTAGTCTCATCGGCTTCCTGCGCTATGGCGGTTTCGGCTGTAGCCGGCTCCGTCGCCTCTTCTTCCGCCAGTGAGGAAACCGGCGCGACGCACGGCGGCAACAGCGCCAACGCGAGCAGTGTTGCTATTATTCCACGCCTGCTCATCTTCGACGCCATGCCTGTTACTCCATCTGTTATTGCGCTGATTATTGAGCTGATTATTCCGTTATTCATCGTGTCACCCGCCTTCGTTTTCCGCGCCTGCCGCGCCGGATTCGCTGTTCCCGCCTGCCGCGCCTGATTCATCACTGCCGCCTGACGCGCCCGATGCCCCGCTCCCTTCGGCCGCGTTCATGCTCTTGTCCATGTCCTCCTGGAGCATGTAGAATTTCCCCGTCATGGGGTCTTGGTAGACCTTGCCCAGCTCGACGAAGCCGCCGCCGCCCGACGCGCCGTCCTCTATCTGCCGGACATCCTGCACCTCCGTCACTTCATCGGACTGTATCACCTCGTGCATGGCCGACACGTCCAGGTTCCAGTATGTGACGAGCGCGAGCATGAGCCCGCAGGCGAACACGAGCATGACGTCGGCGAGGTTCACGAGACCTACGCGGGGATCCGCGTCTGGCTCGCTGTCGATGCCGGAGCTGATGAACTGCGACGTCGAAAAATTCCTTCTCATTATTCCGCGCCCCCTTTCTGTGATTGCAGCTGTTGGGCCTTGTTCAAAACGGCGGTCATGAGCGACTCCAGCACGACCAGATAATTCGCGTACCAGCGCTTGCGTATGCCCGTTACTATCATGGCCACCACCGCCGCCACGAGACCCGCGACCGTGCCGTCGAACGCGATGAGCAGCGACATGGACAGCTCCGTGACATCGCCCTGACCCATCGCGACGATGCCGGGGCCGAGCGGTATGAGCGTACACATAAGCCCGAGCATGGGCGCGATTTTCGTGATTTGTTCGCTGCGCGAAAGCGTCCGCTTGTACCTGTCGTTGACCTTCTCGACCTGCGTCCGCGCGAGCGCGAACAGCTCGTCCTCGTCCAGCCCGATGTTTTTTATCACCGTCACGAGCGCTTCCGTCTGCGGCCTGAGAAGATGCCCTTGCCGGATGACGGCTTCAAGCCCGTCAGCGCCCGAGTCGTGTATGGCGTTGATGACGACGGGACTGTTCACCATGAAATGGCGGCGCTCCGTGAACATCTCGGCGACCAGTGAGCCGACGCTGTACAGCGCGAATAGGATGAGCGCTCCGAGCGCGACCATGACGGGTATCATCAGGGCCTGCGCGACCATGTGTAGGAGAGTGGAAATGTATGCGTATATGTCGGATGTTAACATGCTGTAATTACCTCTTTGTCGATTGCTTTTTTGTTATTGCTGCTGTTCAGATGGGGCTTCCCAAAATCAGCCGCCTCCTGAAGCCGATGAAAAACGAGAGCCCGCCTGCCGCGACGCTGCCGCAGGCTATCGGCACTGCCGCAGACAGGTAGGGCAGCTCCGTATTGATGGGCGCGACGCTGGATTTCGAGTTTGACAGCATTTCGTAAATTTTCCATCCATCGCCACCGGCGGCCTTCGGCTGGCTTCCCTTCGGCTCCGCTTTGGCGGCCGCAGTGTCGGCTTGTCCGTCCTGCCCCGTGCCCGCACTGCCGCTGCCGCCCTGCTCGGCCGCGCCCTCGCCGGACGCGCCGGAACCCTCGCCGGACGAACCCGATCCGCCGCCGCTTCCGCCCGGGCCGCCTTTGCCATTGCCGCCGTTGCCATTACCGCCGCTGCCGCCCGCGTCCTGCGTTTCGGCCGTGCCGACCGGCGTCTTGCTGCCGTCATTGTTGCCGCCGTCCGAGCCGGAGCCTTTATCCGCGCCCTTGCCGTTGTCGGCCGGCGGCGCACCCTTCAGCACTATCGTTACCGTGTTGATATAGTAAATCTGGAATGACGAATTTGACTCGCCGCCCCAGAGCGGGCCGAATACAAGGCGGAAGCGCGTCGCGCTGTCCAGCGCGGCATCGGCGCCAAGCTCGGACTGCCCCCATATCATATTGGACTCGGTGGCGAGTATCGGCGGCACGACTTTCGCGCCCGCCCTTGACCCGCCGATATCCCAGTTCGGGAAATAATAGCGCGCGCCTGAGCCGTAGAGCAGCTGAGACGTGATGGGGTTGTCGTAGCCGTCGGCTGTGGTGAACCGGTACTGATATACATCGTCGATGTTCACGCCCTCCAGAGCCACGACGTCCTTGAACAGATATCCGCTCGCGCGAATCGTGCCGTATTTCGAGCCGCCGAGAATAGTGTAATTGTCCGTGTGGATGCCAAGCCGCGAGGCCAGCTCCGGCAGCGCGTATCTGTGTTCCTGCACGAGCGTGTCCGGAAATTCCTGATAGACCACGCGCAGCGTCAGCGAGTCCGCGGGGTTGTACGCGTACTCGCCCGTATCGACCTGCACGAGCGCGACATCCTTGACCGTCTTGCCGTCCACGCCGCCCGTTACCGCGCACTGCACGAAACAATTGCCCGAGTATTCCGCGGACTTGAAACGGCCCGTGTCCTCGTTGACCGTGCCGCAGACATTCGACCCGCCCACCGTCCATTTGATGGTCGAACTTACGGTGTCTGTGCGTGTGTCCTCGGTGCGGTCCGCGCCCGTACTCGGGTCGTGCCAAACGACCTTCGCATAGAATTGAAGGAATTTGTTCTTGCCGTCTATGACGGTCGACGCGTCATCCTTGCTGCTGAGAGATTCGCCGTCCTCGCCGATGATGGTGACGCTTTTCACGTACTCGCCCGTCTGCCCGCTGACCTTCAGCGTGACGCTTTTCGTCGGAGCGCTGCCGCTGTATTTTATGTCCTCGGAAACGGTGATAGTTATTTCGACCTCGCCGTCCGCAATGGGCGTGACCAGGCCGTTCGGGGAAACGGTGGCTATGGCGATGTCGCTGCTCGCCCAGCTAAGCGCGACGGGGCCGAGTGGACTAGACGAGTCCTCGGTGCCATACATCGCGCCGTCGCTCATGTTGGTCGTGTAGTATCCGTTCAGCTGGACGGTCTTGCCTTTTTCCGAAATGCTGACATTCTTGTATTTCGCCTCGAAATCCTCTCCGACGAAATGCTGCTTTCCGTCTGAGGAGATATCGCCGCTTTTCATGTAAACCGCGTCGACCAGCTCCGGCTCGGCGGGCGGGCCTTCCGTTTTCGTGCCATACTTCAAGACGGACTTGAACGTGTCTATCGCCGCGGCCAGCACCGCCGCCTGCGCGTCCGAGTCCGGCTGCGTAAGTTCGGGGTTCGCCAGCGCGTTCTTAGCTTCGTTTATCGAAGCGTTCAGCGAGCTGAACGCGGACTGCGGCGCCCACAGATCCGATTCCTTCACGTCCGAGCCGTCTATGGACGGGCGCACCCCGCTTTTCGCGTCGGCCGCGTCTCCTATCGCTTTTTCGAGCAGCGACGTGTCCACGGGCACTGCCGGCGGCTCACCGCCCGCGTCCGGATCCATTTCCTCCGCGAACACCGCGAAGTTCATCGAAAACGCGGACAGCATGAACGCGAGGGCAAGGGCCGCTAAGACACGAGCCTTGCGCGAGGTATTCCGGTGAAGGGGCCTGGGGGTGCGCCGGTTAAATCCCCTGCGCTCGGCAGTCTTGCTCTGGTGATTGTGGAAACTATGATTAAACAACATTATTCGTCTCCGTTATTCGCTTCATTGTTATTCGCTTCATTATTATATTCATTATCAGGTTCATTGCTTGCGCTGTTGCTCGCTTCGCTGTTTGCTCCGCTGTTCGACGCGCTGCTTGTCGCGCTGTTTGCTCCGCTGTTCGGCGCGCTGCTTGTCGCGCTGTTTTGGCGCGGGGGCGGCGGGTAGGAGTTTCCGAGCAGCCCCAGGATGTCCGCGTCCGAGATGTCCACCTCGTACATCACCTTGAAATAATCGCGGACGATTTCCTTCATGTCCACGTCGTAGATGTCGGGATAGAGCAGGTTCGCAATCCAGTGGATGCCGAGTATGCGGTTGACGCCCGGCGGCCTATCGCACCAGGCCCACGGCTCGTTCGGCATGGAGTAAATGCGACCGTTCTTCACGGCCTGAATTTCCGACCAGTCGGGGTTCGTGCGGATGTCGTCTATGGCGCCGCCACGAATATCCGTGTCCCACGCGACGATGACCTCGGGATCCCATTTCAGTACCTGTTCGAGCGAAACGTCGGTCATGCCGCCGCCGTAGGTTTCCTCGCATTTGGCAGCGTCGAGCGCGCCGCCTTCGAGGAAGCCGAGCATATGCTGCGATGTTTCCGGCTCCGTCTGCAAACCCTCGGGCCCCTCCGCGTAGTACAGCGTAATCCGCTCCTCCATCGGGATGGTAGCGACCACGTCATGCACCACCTTGTAGCTCTCCTCGCAGTACCGCGCCAATTCCTCGGCGCGTTCCTTGCGGTCCAGTATGTCCCCGAGGAAGCGGAACGCCTTCGGTATCTTCGTGAACGATCCGTCGATCAGCACGACGGGAATGCCCGTCTGCTGCTGCAGACTCTTCGCCTCGGAGATGTTCTGCTGCGTCAGGCCGATGCCGCTGATGGAGAACATGATGTCGATGTCCTCCGTGAGAAGCGACTCGCGGTCTATCTCGCCGTTGTTGTTGATCGTGCCGAGATACGGCAGGTCTTCCATGCCTTTGGGCAGGAATTTCAGCTGCCCTTTCGTGAATTTGGACGCCGTGCCGCCGAGCAGGTCGGGGCAGAGCGAGGTGATGTAAACCTGTGCGAGCCCCGATGTGAAGAACACCGACTTGATGTTGTCCGCCGTCGGGATTTTTATCTCGCGTCCCGCGTCGTCCGTGATGACGCGCTCGCCCAGTATAGCGGAGTCAGCCACCGACTTCATCCGCTCGCATCCGCTAAGCAAGACCGAGGAGCAGAGGATCGCGGCGATGCAGATGAGGGCGATGGCGGTGGCGCGGTGGGGCGCGGAGGTGTGTGGATGATATGGAGCGGCGCTGGGGCGGGGTGAAACAGGCTCACGCGTTGGTGATGGCTGTGGGGTTGCGGCGCGGTGGGGATGGAACAGGTTCGCGTGTGGGCGATGGCTGTTGGGCGCGGGGGCGCGGCTCGGTGTTGCGGCGCTGGGATGAGATGGAGCGGCGCTGGGGCGCTGGGTCTGCGGCGCGTTTGCTGTTTTGTTGTTAGTGCTGTTGCTGTTCACTGTGTTGGCTTTGCTCCTGTTTGCTGTGCTTGGTGTTGGCGGTGCTGTTGCTTGGTGGTGGTGGTGCTGCTTGGTGGTGGCGGTGCTGCTGCTTGCGGTGGTGGGTGTTGGCCGCTTGCGATGCCAGCGGCTCACGATGGCGGCGCACCCGTGTGGCGGCGGGACAGCGGCACTACCGTCCGCACTTCCGAACCGTCGTCGAGCCGCGCTGTGGTGACGGCTGCGCGGGCGCCGTATATGCGTTCCAATATCTCCGCTGTGATGGTCTCCTCGGGCGTGCCTTCCCTCAGGACGCTGCCGCCGTCCATCACTATGACCTTGTTCGCGCAGTGCAGCACATGGGCGGGGTCGTGCGTGACCATGATCACAGCCATGCCCTCGCGCCCGAGGTCGAGCATGCGATCCAGCACCAACTGCTGGTTTCCGAAATCGAGCGATGCCGTGGGCTCGTCCATTATGAGAATACGCGGCTCCTGCGCCAACGCGCGGGCGATGAGAACGAGCTGTTGCTGACCACCCGAGAGCGCGGTGTATTCGCTTCCCGCGATGGACTCGATGCCCAGAGTCTTGAGCGCCATGTACGCAGCGGCCTTGTCAGCGTCCGACGGCGAGGAAACTGACGAGCGCAAATGCGGGGTGCGGCCAAGAAGCACGACATCAGATACGAGGAAGGGAAACGGCAGCCCGTGGATCTGCGGGATGTAGGCGAAGGTTCTGGCAAATTCCTTCGCTGTGGCGGTATGTCCGCCGGCGGAGAGGAACTCACGACCGCCGACATCGACAGAGCCGCCGAACAGCGGGAGTATGCCGAGCATGCCCTTCAGCGCCGTGGTCTTGCCGCAGCCGTTCGCGCCGATGACGCAGACAAAATCACCGCGCTCCGCCGTGAAGCTGATGCCCTTGACCACTTCCGTGCGATGGTATCCTGTGCGCAAATTATTCACACTGAGAAGTGGGGGCGCAGCAACCCTGCGGCAGCCCGAGGCCGCCGCTTCGTGGTTCGTAGCCGCGGCTTCGGGATTTGGCAAGACTTCGCCGTGTATCCGAGCAGCGCCATTCGGATTATTCATCACGACCACCCCCTTAGATTTTTCCGGTAGATGAATATGAAAAACGGAACGCCGAGTATGCTCGTGAGCAACCCGATGGGAATCTCCACGCTGTAGAGAAGCCTCGCGAAATTGTCGACAATCAAAAGGAATATGGCACCCGTGAGCATCGTCGTGGGGAGCAGTATCCTGTAGTTCGGCCCGACCAGCGCGCGCGTGAGATGCGGCACGACAAGGCCAATCCAGCCGATGACGCCCGCCACCGCGATGGAGCTGGCCGTCAGCAGCGTGGCCCCCAGTATCACGAGCGCGCGAACCGCCTTCGTGTTCACGCCGAGCGCCCGCGCTTCGTCTTCGCCAAAGCTCATCGCGTTCAAATTCCACCTCTGCGTCAGCACCAGCACGAACCCGATAGCCATTGGCACGAACAGCGGCAGGACATCGTTCAGCGTTACGCCCGCGAAGGAGCCCATGAGCCAGAACGTGATGGCGGGCAGCTTGTCGTCCGCGTCTGCCACGAGCTTTATGATGGACGTGCCGCTCGTGAAAAGCGTTCCTACGAGTATGCCGCCGAGGATAAGACCGAGCAGCGCGTCGCCGCGCACCACCCTGTTCAGCAGCATCACGAGCCCAACAGCCGCCAGCCCTGCCACGAACGCGAAGATCTGTATAAATTCGTTGCCGAGGTTTAGCAGCAGCGCGAGACACGCGCCGAAGGACGCACCGGCAGAAGCGCCGAGCAGGTCGGGCGATACCAGCGGGTTCTTGAACATGCCCTGATATGACGCGCCCGCCACGGAGAGGGCCATGCCTACGAGCGTCACGACCACGATGCGCGGGAACCGGATATTGAACAGCGCCGTCGCCAGCTTCGGGTCGCCCGCCGCATCGCCGAGCGCGAGCCGCGAAATCTCTTCCGCAACGCTGGCAGGTGGGGCGAAATAGCGTCCGAGAAGGAACGAAACCGCGCACACAAAAACGAGCCCAAGCGACAGCAACAAAACCCGCCTGGCCATTTGACGCGATGAAAATATAGCAAGCGCTTCTTCACTCATAAACGCGAGCAACCCTTTCTGCTATCTCCCACAGATGGAATGGCAAACGCCGAACCACGCGGGCACAATGGCTTATCTATATATCTTACTATGGATGCGAGAAAAAGTATGTTGTCGTAACAACATTTTGAGAAAGTTTTGTATTTTTTTCGGACGGCGCCGGCGCGGGTTTTTCGCTTATCTGTTGGCGCAAACCGCAATCTGTTTTTGTATGCAATCCCGCATTATGTAATCCCGCGTTTTTCATAAAAAAACACCCGACTGTCGCGACAAGTCGGGCGCTTGCATTCATTAGGAGTGCTCCTTTGGCCACCGCTCCGCGATTGCCCGGCCTCTCCACAAGAATAATATAACATGCCTACCTATCGAGTTCAAGCAATCATAGTGACAAATCGGGGTATGTTCGCCGTGGGCAATAACACAGTTAGAACCGTCAGCCTGTGCATTTTTATTTGAACAAAGCCACAATACCCGAAACGGCCAGCACTATAAGCACAACAAGTATCCCAAACAGAACAATGAGAATCCACTTTAGCGTTTTGCAGAAAGTGCCTAAAGCACCAGGCAGCACGTTCTGTAGCAAAT
>JAIRPQ010000062.1 GCA_031256875.1 Eubacteriales Family XIII. Incertae Sedis bacterium
ACCTACGCCTACTGGATGCAGCCACTGGCACCGCAGGCAGCGACAAAACTATTCACCGAGTCCATGGAGCTCATCGAATCCCCGAACGGCCAATACGACGACGGCTCCGGCAACATGGTGGACTACCCGCTAAACTTCTACTACGCCCTGCACGCCGACCTAGACCCGACGCTGAGGTCAGACTACGCCCAGGACTGGTCCGGCATGAACACGGACATAGAGAACGTGCTGTTCCCTGCCCCGCAGCCGTTCAAGATTAAAGCATACGGCGCATACCATGGGTATATAGCCGACGGGCAGACCATCTCAATTACCGATGGTTTCCTGTCCCCATATATTTTTTTCCAAGTAGAGCCTGCACAACCTGGCGGCGGCGTGCCTGAAATAGAATGGACCACGGGAAATGCGCCGACTAACGTGATATCCAGTTTTGACTCCTCCACACTGATACCGTTTATAAACATGATCAAGAATAATCTTATATTCCCGTACCCCTCAACTGAGATCTCCACGATGGATCCAAATCAGGTTTGCGGTGGAACGTCACTTGGCAGAGGGTCTGGAGGTAATAGAGTCACCTTCAATAACGGAAGCATCAGCATTACCGCCACGCCAAAAGACGGCGGCGACTCTGTCAGCTTTGATGTCGCATATAACCTGAACCCCATTACGCTTCAGTCTTTCACATTCGACCCGTCGCCAGGTTCGTACAATGACAGGAATGAAATTGTCGTGCAGTGGGGTAGTGGGGCTCGGGTGGATCTCGACCCAGATAAAGAACACACCTTCCGAATCAAAACCGACCAAGTATTGCCGTTAGAGTTTTTCGAAGTTAAAATAGGCGGCAGCAGCAATGGTTTAGACGAGGCGTTTTCGGACGTGAACATAACCACCATCATCGAAGGCCAGGAATACGAAATCACCATCCCCGCCCAGTGGTATGTGAATCATGACATCGACAATAAGTTCGGTCCAAATTCCCCTATCAATATCTCTGTATGGTCATCGTTAAAGTTCAAAATCGATATTTACGTGAACCCTTAAACGCCGTAAAACCCCAAAAGGTGGGGCGGCAAAATCCCAAAGACCCGCCCCACCCCCCTTGAAAAACCGTAGCACCGCCGTACGGCCACCATTAACAGAACGAGGAACGAAACACGATGGCACCCACGAACCCAAACACGCGCAAGAAAAGAGCGGGAATCCTCTCGCTCATTCTGATTGCCCTGCTGCTGCTGTCCGGCACCTATGCCTGGCAGTACAAACAGCACAAGACCACCGAGGGCGCGTCTTATATCGATGCCGTTCTGAAAAGCGTGCAACTCGTGGACGAGTCCGTCAGTACCGACAGCTGGACGACGGGCACGGAACTGCCCAAATTACTCCACGTCAAAAACGACGGTGCGGATGGCAGCGCCGCCGACACACAGCGCTTCGAGGATGTCTATGTCCGCATTTCCCTGAAAGAGTATATGGAGCGCACGAACGTCGGCCAGGTGCTCTACAAGAACCGCCTGATGATAAACACGAGCGGCGATTTCATCAGCTTCGGCACAAAGACTGAAGCCGACACGCAATATCCGAACCACACGGTGGTAGGGCTGACCAACGCCCTCAGCGATGCGCCACGCGCCAAAAGATATTTCATCGAAACCAAGCGAGACGACCCGAACGGGCAATACGGAAATTTCATGGCCACAAAAATCGTGAACGAACAAGAATATATCACGGGCGGCGCGTGGACAGAGGGCTCGGCAAAAGCGGCGATCCCCTCTAAGGACACCGCGAAATACCCTGGCGACTACCACAAGGACGGCAAGACCGAGGAGTGCGACTATACCGCCATCGCGTGGGACGGCACGAAACAGGACAAGGCCGGAAACAAAAATTCTTCCGAATTTCGTAAGTACGTAGAAATCGCGTTCGAAAGCGATGTGGAGTTCCTTAGCGATTATGGCACGGGCGGCTCGAAGTCCGGCACACCGCCGGCGCGTGGCGAATACTGGCTCATAGACGATATTACTGAAAACTGTTACGCCTACTGGATGAATCCCCTCGCCCCGCAGTCCGTCACGACTAAGTTCACGAAGAGCATGAAGCTGCTGGAATCTCCGAACGGACAGCACGACGACGGCACGGGCACGATGGCGGACTACCCGCTGAATTTCTACTACGCGCTGCACGCCGACCTGGAGCCTACGCTGCGGGCCTACTACGCCAAAGACTGGAAGGGCATGGACGCGGACATCGAAAGCGTGCTGTTCCCGTAGCAAGCTATTCCTATGGCCGGTACAGTAACAATAACAATAACAGTAACATAACAAAATGCAGATGAGGGATGTGAGGAACATGTTCAAACAAATCAGCGCGTATTCAGGATTGCTACATAAGGTGGTCATGCTGTTGCTGTCTTGCGTGTTCGTCATATCCGCCATCGGCATCACTTTCGGGTGGGTCGGGCCACTGCTTCACAATACCACATACGGTTCGGCCCGCCTGACAGTCGTGCTCGAAAAGCTGGAGCGCGGCATGGACGGGAGCGCCACGCACATCCCCGTAGCAGGTGCTGAGTTCTACCTCTACCGCGTGGCCGCCTCCCCGTCCGCAGCCGACGAACAGGTCGGCGGACGATTCGTCAGCAACGCTGTGGGACAGGTCTACCCCCCTGCCCTCTCGTCCGGCGAATACTATTTCCTCGAAACGAACCCCAGCCCAGGGTACGCCTACGACAGGGACAGCTCGGGCACGCTCGTACGAAAATATCCCTTCACGGTCGGCAAATCGAAAGACCCGCTGACGATCACCGCCTACAACAAGCGCACCATAGGCAGTCTGACCATCGAAAAGACCGTCCTGAACGCGGACGGCAGCGCGCTGACTGACGAGCAGCGCCGAGAGGAATTTTCGTTCGCCGTGACCTTCGGAGACGGCGGCGAATACGAATACTCCGTGAACGGCGGCGCGCTGCATCTCCTGTCCAGCGGCGCCGCGCTAAAACTGCGCCACGGCGACCAGGCGGTATTCCCGAAGCTGCCGACAGGACTGCGCTACACGATAACGGAAGCCGCGGTAACAAAAGGCACGCAAATAACGTCGTTGCAGCCGCAGGTTCGCAATGACGCGGGGGAACCGGAGACTGCGGGAGCCGCGAAGCAAGGCGGCGTCACTTCCAACGCACAGGAAGGTGATGGCAATGGGGGTGCCGGCAATGGCGACGCAGGTTCGGCCGGTGGCGGCGGTGCTGGCGGTGGTTCCGGTGGTGATGTCGGCGCTGGTGCTGATGGCGGTGGTGCTGATGGCGAAACCGGCAATAGCATCAGCGATGTCACAGATAGCGAACCCTCCGGCGATGTCACGGGCATCGAAAACGATACGCCCGTGTTGCCCGAAAACTATGACGATACAGACGCGCCGAAGGCAGATACGCGCGGCGCGCTCACACCGAACGAGGACACCGGTTACTGGCATGTGCAGTCCGACAACCACACGGGCAATATTACCGAGGGCGGGATTGTTGCCAAATTTGTTAACACGTGGAACGACGACGCGATTGTTCCCGCCACCACTTTTATTACCGTACGCAAAGCCGTGACAGGCGAAGCGCCCGCGGCTGACAACGAGCGGGAGTTCCGGTTCACGCTGACAGTGGACGGCGGTGCCACCAGGTTCACGCTGAAAAACGGCGAGAGCAAAAGCTTTCCCCTGCCGGTCGGCGCGGTCTACGATGTACGCGAGGAGGATTATTTGCCGGAGAGCTACCGCGGCTCCATTACGAACGGCTACGGCACCGCGGACGCGGCGCTCATCGACGCCGTGCAGACGAATGATTATTTCGGGCTCGTGACTGTGGACATCACGGGCGAAGTGATATGGGATTCGAACGGGTACGACAAAACATTGCCCAGTTCCGTCACGGTGCTGCTGAAAAGCGGCGGCAGGATCGTGGACTCCATCGTGGTGCTGCCCGACGCGGACGGCAGGTGGCTCTACACGTTCACGGACCTGCCGAAATACGAAGCGGACGGCGTGACGCTCGCCACTTACACGATAGAAGAAGTGCCGCTCGGCGATTGGGTGACCAGCTACAACGGCTACACCATCATCAACGTCTATAACCGCGGCGGCGCGGGCGAGCCTACGGATACAGGCTCCGCCATTACGAACCCCTTGCCGCCGCAGGGCGATAAGGACCGGCCGGAGCAAACAGGCAAACCGGCCGCCCCGCCGCAGCAGGACAATCAAACGAATCTGACGAACAAGCTAACGCCAAAAGACAAGGACGGCGCGGGCAAGGACGGCCTTGACGACACCGCAACAGGCGGCGCGGTAGGCAAACCGGACGGCGGCAAAGGAAACGCGCCAGGCACAGGCGACAACAGCAAAACCGCCCTATGGGTAACCCTACTAACAATCAGCGGCATGGGTCTGATAATAATAATAGTAGAAAGAAAATGCCGCAGGCGAAGGTGCTAGAAGCTCGGCGGCCCCTATGTCACGGCGATGATTCGCTGCCTTGCCAACTTGCGGCTAAAAAAACGAAACGGCCAAATCGCTTACCACTATGTCGGCTCTTTGGTCGTGCGGCTCGCGCGGCACGGACGACACGAGCATCCTGTCGAAACATAGCACTGCCGCGGGCGCGCTGCGCTTTTCGAGCCATCGGTCATAGAAGCCGCCGCCGTATCCCAGGCGGTATCCGTCCCTGCTGCAACACACGCACGGTACGATGACCAGACCTATTTCCTCCTGCGGCACGGCCAGGCAGCAATCCTTCGGCTCGGGGATGTCGTATTTGCCGCTTTGCAAATCGTCCATGCTTCGGATTTCATAGGCGTGCATGATGCCCATCGATTCGCACCTCGGCACACAGACGCGCTTGCCGCGCTCCCACGAGCCTTCTATTATCGCCATCGTGTCCGGCTCATCCGTGACGCTCACATAGGCAAAGACCGTTTCGGCCTTTTCGTATTCGCTGAGCGCGAAAATATTCTCCGCGATTTTCCTGTCTGCTTCCGCGCGTTCAGCCGCGGGTATCAAGCCCCTCTCGGAGAGCATGCTTTTGCGGAACGCGGATTTTTCTTCCTTGAAATCCATGAGGCTCATACCTCCGGCTTACCGCTGCCCCGCGCCAGCGACTTCCACGCGGCGTCGATAACGTGCGAACACAGCACCGATGTCGTTACCGAACCCACGCCGCCAGGCACGGGTGAATACGATGCCGCCAGTTCCGCGTCGGCGCTGTCAACGTCACCGCAAAGCCGCCCGTCCCCGTCCACATTGATGCCTACGTCGATAACGGTCGTATTGGGTCCGATGCCCTCATTGCCTATCAGCCCTGCCCTGCCCGCCGCCACGATGAGCACATCGGCTTTGCGGCATTTCGCCGCCAGCTCCGGCGTTTTGGAATGGCAGGTCGTGACCGTCGCGTTTTCGGCAAGCAGCATCATAGCTACAGGTTTCCCGATAACAAGGCTCCTGCCCACCACGACAGCATCCTTTCCGGACAGCTCTATCCCATAATGCTTCAGCAGCTCTATGCATGCCTGGGCGGTACACGGAGGATATCCCTTGCCCGACCCCGAGAAAACCCCCGCCAGCGACAGCTCGGAGATCCCGTCTATGTCCTTCTCGGGTGAGAGCGCATTGCAGACCTTCGTCTCGTCTATGCCCTTCGGCAGCGGCCGAAACAGTAGGCATCCGTGTATGCGCACATCGCCGTTTATCCTATCTATCACCGCAAGGATTTCATCTTCCGCGGCATCGAGCGGCAGCAGAAACCGCTCCACCTGAATGCCGACGCTCTCACAGCGCTTCACAGCGCCGCGCTCATATGCGATGTCGTCGTCGCGCTCGCCCACCCTCACGATGGCAAGCGTCGGCACCACGCCCTTCTCGGCCAGCGCGGACGCGTCCTCCGCAAGCTTCCCGTTCATAGCGTCCGCAACAGCTTTTCCGTACAGTATCATAATCCCTCCTGAGTCATCGTCCTAAGCCATCCGGCAGCCTAGAACAGCCCCGATATCTTGCCGTTCGCGTCCACGTCGATTTTCTCGGCGCTGGGCACTTTCGGCAGCCCTGGCATCGTCATGATGTCGCCCGTCAGCGCGACTATGAAGCCCGCGCCCGCAGATACCTTCAGGCTGCGAACCGTCACATCGAAGCCGCTCGGCGCACCGAGCAGCGCGGCGTTGTCAGAAAAGCTGTACTGCGTTTTCGCCATGCAGATGGGCAGGTTTCCATAGCCAAGCTCTTTCAGCTGCGCCGCCTGCTTTTTCGCTTCCGCCGTAAGCACCGCGCCATTGCCGCGATAGACGCTCCTTACGATTTTGTCCAGCTTGTCTTCGATGCTGTCGTTTTTCTTGTACGGGAAACTCAGCTTGCTCTTTTCCTCGCAGAGCCGCACGACTTCCTCCGCGAGCGCGACGCCGCCTTCACCGCCCTTGCCCCACACCTCGGAGAGCGCGACGTTCACGCCCAGCTCCTTGCATCTGCTTTCGATGAGAGCCAGCTCCTTTTCGCTGTCCGTCGGGAAGCGGTTGATGGCCACTACCGCAGGCAGCCCGAACACCTTCGTGATGTTTTCGGCGTGTTGCAGCAGGTTCGGCAGCCCCTTCTCCAGCGCGGCCAGATCCTCTTTTCCGAGGTCGGATTTCGCGACACCGCCGTGGTGCTTCAGCGCGCGCACCGTAGCCACTATCACAACGGCGCTGGGGCTAAGCCCCGTAGCCCTGCATTTGATATCGAAAAATTTCTCCGCGCCCAGGTCAGCCCCAAAGCCCGCTTCCGTCACGGCATAGTCGCCGAGCTTCATGGCCATGCGCGTCGCTATCACCGAGTTGCACCCGTGCGCGATGTTCGCGAACGGCCCGCCGTGTATGAAGGCGGGCGTCCCTTCCAGCGTCTGTACGAGGTTCGGATTCAGCGCGTCTTTCAGGAGCGCGGCCATCGCGCCCTGCGCCTTCAAATCCTTCGCCGTGACAGGCTCGCCTTCGTGACTGTACGCCACTATGATGCGGCCAAGGCGCGCTTTCAGGTCCGTGATATCTTTCGACAGGCAGAGAACCGCCATTATCTCAGACGCCACCGTGATGTCGAACCCGTCCTCGCGCGGCACGCCGTTCGCCTTGCCGCCAAGCCCGTCCGCGACAAATCGCAGCTGCCTGTCGTTCATGTCCACGCAGCGCCGCCACGTGATGCGCCTGGTGTCTATGCCCAGCGCGTTTCCCTGGTGTATATGGTTGTCGAGCATCGCGGCAAGCAGGTTGTTCGCCGCACCTATCGCGTGGAAGTCGCCCGTGAAATGCAGGTTTATATCTTCCATCGGAACCACTTGGGCATAGCCGCCGCCAGCCGCGCCGCCCTTGACTCCGAACACAGGCCCAAGCGAGGGCTCGCGCAGCGCCACGATGCTCCTCTTGCCTATCTTCCGCAGCCCGTCCGCAAGCCCCACCGTAGTGGTCGTCTTTCCCTCTCCTGCGGGCGTAGGCGTTATCGCCGTGACGAGTATCAGCTTCCCGTCCGGCTCTTTTTGCAGCTTCCGCAAAAGGCCGTTATCGACCTTAGCCTTGTAGTTCCCGTACTGCTCCAGATAATCCTCGTCGATCCCCGCCGTAATGCCAATCTTCCGGATGGGTTCCATCACAGTACCCTGCGCGATTTCGATGTCCGATTTGTACTTCATGCTCTCCTCCGTTGACCCTTCACTCCAATTAACAACAATTGCTACCTGTACGCCCCGATCGACCGTATGCGCTTTACCGCTGCCGTCAGGTGTTCCAGCGCATGGTCTATCTCCTGCTCCGTGCTGTACCTGCTCAGGCTGAATCTCAGTGCGCCTTCAGCTTCCTTCAGTCTTAGACCTATCGCCGCCAGCGTGTGATCCATTTTTGACGCACCGCCCTTCTTGCCGAGGTTCGAACAGGCCGAGCCGGTGGATACGAAAACGCCCTGCCCCTCCAGCTCGTGGAGTATCACCTCGCCGCGCGCGCCGAGGAAGCTGACGTTCAGTATATACGGCGAGCAGCAGCCTGGCTCGCCGTCCGCGGATGCCTTCTCGGGGCTGTTGATACGCACGTCCGCGATGGCGTCCTTGATGCCCTGCAGCAGCCGCGCTCTAAGGCCGGCCACGCGGTGCGCGGCGGATTGCCCTGTGTCGGATTCGGTTGACGCGATAAGGCCGTCGTCACCGGAGACCCTGATGTCATTTGCAGCCGCCGCGAAGCCCGCTATGCCGGCCGTGTTTTCCGTGCCGCTGCGGTGGCCGCCTTCCTGCCCGCCGCCGCGTATCAGTGCGCCGAGCTTCTCGGGGCGCTTGGCATAGAGAGCGCCGACGCCCTTCGGTCCGTGTATCTTGTGGGCGCTGATGGATATCAGATCCACGCCCGAAAAATCGGAATAGAGCCGGCTGCCCGCGTCCGCCGCGCCTGGGACTCCATGCCCTGCGCTGCCCGCGTCCGCCGCGCCCTGCCCCGCCATTATCGGCAGCTTGCCGAAGGACTGCACCGCGTCTGTGTGCAGGGCGATGGCAGCGCCGTACCTCTTGTTGATTCTGTCCTTGACGTGCGCTATCTCCGCGATGGGCTGTATCGTGCCTATCTCGCTGTTCACGTGCATGACGGAGATGAGCGACGTGCGCTGCGCCGCCGCAGCCGTGCCCAGCGCGTCCTCGATGGCTTCCGTGTCCACCATGCCTGTGGTACTCACGGGCATGACGGCCAGTTCCGCCCCCTGCTCCGCATAGTACGCGGCGGGCCTCGCCACGGCCGGATGTTCGATGCCGGATATGATGAGCCGCCTGCCCGATATGCGGGCGGGATTCTTGAACACGGAATGGAAGGCGATATTGTCGGACTCGGTACCGCTGCCCGTGAACACGAGCTGCCCTTCGCGCGCACCGAGCAGCGCGGCGATATCCGCGCGCGAGCGCTTCACCAAGCGCTCGGCCTCCTGCCCCAAGGTGTGCGCCGAAGAAGGATTGCCATAGCAAGCGGAGAGAGCGTCAAGCGAGGCGGCTATCGCCGCCTCGCAAGGTTTCGTAGTAGAAGCGTTGTCCAGATAAACGAGCATAATATCAAAGTACCATAATTAACAGAGATGACGGCATCGAATCCTTTTAAGCACAAGACGCGCTGGTTTTAGTGCAGGTCGCGCTAACAGGTGCGTTTTTCGAGCGGAGCGTACTCCGTAGTACGTGCGCTTGGGATGTGAGTCGGCTTCGCCTCCCAGCTGCACGGAAAATGCAACTGTTAGCGCGAGATGTGCAAAACCAGCGTGTCCTACTTCGCATAGTCTATGGCCCTAGTCTCCCGCAAAACATTCACCTTGATCTGCCCCGGATAATCCAGCTCGCTCTCAATCTTCTTGCTGATCTCACGCGCCAGCAATATTATCTCGCTGTCGTTCACCTCGTCGGGCTTCGCGACTATGCGTATCTCGCGGCCTGCCTGTATCGCGTAGGACTGCTCCACGCCCTTCGTGGTGTTCGCGATTTCTTCCAGCTTCTGAAGCCGCTTGATATAGGTCTCCAGCGTTTCGCGGCGCGCGCCCGGGCGAGCCGCGGACAGCGCGTCGGCCGCCGCTATCAGCATCGCTTCGAGACTCTTTATCTCGTAGTCGCCGTGGTGCGACGACATGGCGTCTATGACCGCCTGCGACTCCTTGTATTTCTTCAGCAAATCCATGCCGATGTCCACATGCGTACCTTCGACTTCGTGGTCTACGGCCTTGCCGATATCGTGCAGGAGTCCGGCCCTTTTCGCGAGAGTGGGGTCCAGGCTCAGCTCGCTGGCCATCAATCCCGCGAGGTGCGCGACCTCGATGGAATGCTTCAGCACGTTCTGGCCGTAGCTCGTGCGGTATCTAAGCCGCCCTATCAGCCGGATGAGTTCGGGGTGCAGATTGTGTACGCCCACCTCGAAGGTCGCCTGTTCGCCCGCGTCCTTGATGATGTTCACGACTTCCTTCTCCGCTTTTTTCACCATCTCCTCGATGCGCGCGGGATGTATGCGCCCGTCCACGATCAGCTTCTCCAGGCTGAGCCTCGCTATCTCGCGCTTCACGGGGTCGAAGCCCGAGAGCACGACCGCTTCCGGCGTATCGTCTATGATGAGGTCTATGCCCGTCATCGTCTCTATCGCGCGGATGTTGCGCCCTTCGCGCCCTATGATGCGCCCCTTCATCTCGTCGTTCGGAAGCGGCACTACGGACACGGTCGTCTCCGCAACGTGGTCTGCCGCGGTGCGCTGTATCGCGCCGATGATGATTTCCTTCGCCTTTGCGTCGCCCTTCTCGCGCGCTTCGTTCTCTATGTCACGGATGAGCGTGGCGGCTTCGGTGCGTATCTCGCGCTCCACATTGTCGAGCAGTATCTGTTTGGCCTCGTCCTTCGTGTATCCGGAAATTTTTTCCAGCTCCACGTTCTGCCTTTGCAGTGCCGTGTCAAGCTCGTTCTCCTTGTTCGCGATAGCCTTTTCGCGGCGCTCGGCCTGCTCCAGCTTTTTGTCTATGCTGTCGAGCTTCTTGTCTACGTTTTCTTCCTTCTGCTGCAGGCGGCGCTCCTGCTTCTTTACCTCGTCGCGCCTCTCCTTGATTTCCTCGTCTGTTTCCTTTCTTATCCTTCTGGCTTCGTCCTTAGCGTCCGCCAGTCTCTCCTTGCGTATCTCCTCGGCTTTTCTCTCGGCATCGGAGATGAGGTTTTTCGCGGTGGTCTCCGCGTTTCCTACGGTCTTTTCCGAGCGCGACTTCTGCGCGATGAATCCTGCAAAAAAACATGCCACACCCACTGCGGCCGCAATAATAGCATAGTACCATTCCATTTTATGTGTATTTTTCTCCCTTCGTTTACCACGGGCATTAACTGTGTATCGAGAACGCCGGCACTCCGCAGGCGCTCTCCTTGTCCTCCTGATTATTTTAACTTTTCTGAATAATGCATAATGACATGCGCTTATGTATATTCATGCAAACAGTTGCTACAATCATGTTAGATATATTATAATAGTTGGCGAAAGTTAATGTCAAGGAAGCGTCGATGAAAACTGCCCCGCGCCCTGGTCGGGCGTTTTATTTAGGAGCCGATTTTAAGAATTTACAATGGAAACCACACTGCTGGACAAGCTGAAAAAAATTGACGTTGTGCTGGTCGCGATACCGGCTCTGCTTGGCGTTATCAGCGTGTTCATCATCAACAGCGTCGTGAGCGGCTACTCCACCTACCCCAGGCCCGTCGTTGTGCAGGCCATCTCGTTCGCACTCGGATATGCGCTGATGATGCTCGCGGCCCGTTTCGACGTGGAACATTTCTCGAAATTTTACCGCATCATATGGATTCTTTCGATACTGATACAGCTACTGGTATTCATCCCGGGGCTCAGCGACACGCGCGGCGGCCAAAGCGCGTGGATCGACCTCGGCTTTACGACCATCCAGCCGTCGGAACTTGTGAAAATCACGTTCGTCATCTCGCTCGCGGCGTATCTGCGAAGGCACAGAGAGGAACTCGCCACGCTGCGGGGCTTCATTCGGGCGTTCATGTTCGCGATTCCCATCATAGGCTTGGTGGCGTATATCGACATGGGCGCCGGCATAGTCGTGGCCATTATTTTCATCGGAATGGTCTTTGCCGCGGGCATCAGGGGATGGCTTTTCCTGCGGATTACGGCCGTGGTAGTGTTGATTTTTCCCATTGGATATAGATTTCTCCAGGATTACCAGACGCGACGTTTCCAGGCGTGGATGAATCCCGACGATTTGACGCTGGACGAAGCGTGGCAGCTATACCAGTCCAAGCTCGCCATCGGCAGCGGCGGAATAATGGGCAAGGGGCTGGGCAACGGCACGATGAAGGAGTTCTTGCCGGTCGCCGAATCCGATTTCATCTTTTCGATGATATGCGAGGAGCTGGGCTTGCTCGGCGGCATCGCCTGTATAGTCCTGCTGTTCCTGCTGCTCACGCGCATCTGGCGCGCCATCGCCGACGCGAAGGAGTATTTCAGCGGCCTGCTCTGCGTGGGATTCATGTGCATGTTCGGATTTCAGATATTCGAGAACATCGGCATGACCATTGGCGTCATGCCCATCACGGGCATCACGCTGCCGTTCCTCTCGTCGGGGGGAACCTCGGTCATGGCGAATATGATAGCCATAGGGCTGATCGTCGGCTGCGGGATGCGAAGCCGCGAGCGCACGTACAAGCACGTGGACTCCGACGTGCCGCCAGGCATACCCTACCAAAGCAAGAGCGACCTGATGAGGGGCAGCGCCAGCCGCCTGAGAAACAGCCAACAATAGAACAACAATGCCTACCTAGTACATCAGCAGCCTATCCGCTATTTTGTTGAAATTTCGGGTGATATATGACTCTTTTCCGCATACCGCCGGAACGCCGCCGTTGGCCGCGAGATGTATCGCGTCGTCGTGCTGGATGACGCCGAGCAGCGGTATCTTCATCGTGTTCGCTATCATCCCGACCGTGGGGAGATTGCTGTTGCCGAGGAAGCCTTTGAACACCTTGTTGACCACGTACACCCTGTTCGCGACGCCCGCGCGACGCAGCGTCTGTTCCACCTGGTCGGCGTCGCGTAGCGATACGTATTCGGGCGTAGCGAGCATGACCGCGGCATTGACCCCCATGGACGCAAGCATCAGCTCACGGTTCACTCCGGCGGGGCCGTCCACGATAACTACGTCGAAATTCGCCTTGAGATACCTGTATAGCCACCTCATTTCATCGGGCCCCGCGCGGAATTTTCCCTTCTGCTGCGTCGTCGCCATAAAATAGAGGTACTGAAACCGCCTGTCCCTGACAAAAGCCTTGCGCGGCGGAACCACGCCGGCTAGAACGTCCGCGATGTCGAAGATAACATGGTCCTCAAGCCCCATGTAAAGGTCGAGGTTGCGAAGCCCCACATTCATATCTACGAGCGCCACGCGGATTCCCCTTTCGGCATACACCGCGCCTATGTTCGACGCAAAAACGGATTTTCCGACGCCACCTTTTCCAGAGGCTATCAAATACAGCCTACCCATCGAGGACACCCTCCCACTCTGCTTCAGTATACGGTTTATTCAATGGCCGCCACCGTGACGGCCGGCCCGCTGACAATGCGCTCCGTCTTGTCGATATTGAAGAATGTATCAAAATCCACTTTCAGACCACTCTGCTCGTCTTGGGCTTTCAGTTTGAAATACTGCCCTATCAGCTCGCGCACGACCGGCGCGGCGTTGCCTGACGGCCCGCCCTGCACGATAAGGCATACGACGGCTATCTCGGGATCGTCCGCGGGAGCCATGGCCATGACCCACGCGAAGTCCGCGTATTTGTCCTTGAACGCGTCGATATTTTCTTCCTTGAAATTCTTGCCCGAAAGATTCATGACGGCCTTGCGCACCGCGACATTGCTATTCGGGAACAGACGCGGGAAATCGCGCATGAGCCGGTTCATCTCTTTGTTCACGTCCTTCCATCTGAGGTTGGGATTGATGCCGCTCAGATGCTCTTTGACATACTGGGCCTCGTCCGGCGGGTTGATATAGCCGGAGCGCTGCGCCGTTCCCGTCTTGCCCGCTACGGATACGCTAAGCCCGCTCATGCCGCCCGACAGCGTACCTTCGTTCGCCACGCGGCTCATGCCCGTGATGACGTTCTTGATATACGATTTTTTGACGCCCGTCTTTACCGCGTCGGCCCTTGTCCGCTCGCCCGTACCCTCCACGGCTTTGATGAGGCTCATCGGCTCGAGATTGCCGCCGTTGCCTATGGTGGACAGGTAACGCGCCATCTGCATGGGCGTGAACGCGTTTTCGCCCTGCCCTATGGCGATATTGAACACATCGCCCGTGGTCCACTGGGCGTAGTTGAAATAATCGTATTTGCATCTCTCGGCCGTGCTCTGAGCCATGTCCGAGCTGACGCCCAGTTCGGTGAGCCTGTCCTTTATCACGGCGACGGTCGGGTTTTCCTCCATCCATCCGACTATCTGGTCGATTATTCCTTCCAGCTCCTCGTAGTTGCCGGCCACCTTCGCGCCAAAGAGCGTTTCGGCCTGACCCATCAGGTTCTGGCGCAGCAGCGCTTTCATGCTGTCGAGCTTCGACTCGGCCGAAGGCGCGGGATTTACGGTCTCAGCGATTTCCGCTCCCGTCTCAACGCCCAGGCCGAATTTTTTCGCGTAGTCCGATATCTTGTCGATACTGATTTTCTTCGCGTAGCCCAGGCTAGTGCCGCCGCTGGCCCAGTCCTTGCCCGTCGCCACGTCGTAGAAATAATAATTGCAGGACACTTCCAGCGCCTTGAACATATTGACATAGCCATGACGTACCATACAGGAATATTCATGGTCGCCTATCTCGATAATATGGTCGTCGTAAAGCTCCCTGTACGGGTCAAGGCCGCAGACCTGCGCGACGATGCCCGTCATCGGCTTGAACGTGCTGCCGGGCTGGACCGCGGTCATGGCCGCGACGTTGTAGAGCGGGCGCGGCGAGAGCGGGTCGCGCGGGTTGTCGCCCTGCAGCAAATTCCAGTCGTCAAGGGATATGCCCTCGGCGAACAGGTTCGGGTCGAAATCAGGATAGCTGGATATCGCCAGGGGCTCCCCCGTCTTGACATCCACTACGACAGCCGCGCCCACCTCGGCGTTCTTGGATCTCTCCTTGAACGTATAGTTGCCGAACTCGCTCGTGAAAACGCCGCCCGCCCTGATGCCGCGCAGCGACTTCTCGATGGATTCGTCGGCTATCTTCTGTAGTCGCATGTCTATGGTCAGGGCTATGTCGCTGCCCTGCTTGGCTTCCGTCTCGTCGCTCAGCTTGCGGACCAACTCGCCTGCCGCGTTGACCTGGATGCGCTTCATGCCGTCCTGACCTCTGAGGATGCTCTCCTGCGATGCCTCTATGCCGGACAGCCCTATGAGGTCGGTGGACTTGTAGCCCTTCTCCTCATATGCCTCGATCTTCTCCTGCGATATCTTGCCCAGGTATCCCACGACATGGCTGGCCGTATTGTTCTGCGGGTAGTAGCGCACATATTCAGTAACTACCTCCACGCCTTCGAGGTCGTGCTTCTTCTCCTCCAGCTCGATGACCGTCTCCTGCTTCAGGTCAGACGCTATCTTCGCGGGCATCCAGCGCAGGTAGCCCAGCGAGGTCAGGGCGCTCCTTACGATGATAAGCTGGCGCACCTCGTCCTCGCTCAGCTCCGGAAACTGTTTGTCTATCTCATACAGCTCCCTTATCTGCCGGTACGCGTCCTCCGCGTCAGGCGCGTCCTTCACCTTGTGGAGCGTCAGGAAAGTTTCCTTGTCCAGCTCCTTCGAAAATTTCATGTCGCCGGACGCGATGGAAATCGGTGGCGAAACACCCCTGCTGATAAGGCTTACCTGAGCGTCGGCCGGCGTCAGATCCTCCGCGATGCCGTTCCTGGCCCTTATCTCCGAGAACGCCTGTTCCGCGGTGTATTCCGTCGGCATGTCGTTGTCCTTCAGCCATTTTTTTATATCCTTATCGAACGAAAACGACATAACCCCTTTTTTCGAAAGCCGTATCGGAAATTCGTCGATGATTTTCTCGCCGTGCTTGTTCAGGATGTCCACGAGGTTTTTCGCGCTGTTGTTCGCGTCCGTGTTGGACATGCCGTTGCGCGAGAAGTCCACGGCGTAGCTCGTGTGGTTGCCCGCTATGAGTATGCCGTTGCGGTCGAAAATCTCGCCTCTCGGGGCATCCGTCCTTATCGTGCGGATAGAGGTGGTGTCAGCTTCCGCCCGCCATGACGGGCCTTCCGGCCCCGCGATGATATACAGCCTGATGGACACGACCAAAAGCAGCGCCGCGAACACCACCAGAAGTATGTTGTTCCTGCTCGCGTACCATGTACTCACATCAATATCTCCCCGTAGAATTTGCGGTCAATGCCATGCCTTATCACCGTGCGCACGAACATGAAATGCAGCAGCACAGCAAGCACGCAGTGCATGATGATCAGGGCCGGCAGAGATTCCAGGACGAAATGCAGCTTGACGGGGCTTCCCACCAGCTTGTACATTGCCCATATGAGAAAGGCGTTAATAGGCGTGGCGATGGCCACGACGAAAATCTCGGGCAGGAACCACTCGTGGTTGAACACTTTGGCGAACGGGCGCGCTACGAGGAACGCGAGTACGAAGCTGATGGCTTCCCCGCCGAAATACCAAGAGGTCGCAACGTCGAGCAGCGCGCCGAACACGGCGCCCATTACCAGGCCATATGGCTCGCGGTAGAGGAACGAAAACACACAGACCATGCACAGCAGCAAATTCGGCGACTGCCCCCACAGCTCGAATCTGTAGAGCAACGCCGTCTGTATTATCAGCGCCGCAAAGAAGATGGGCGCGGCTATGTACCACCGCATCGCGCTCATACCAATGCAATCACTTTCTTGAGTCCCTTGAAATACACGGACGGCTCGATGGTCACTTCCATCATCTGGCTTTTCTTCGTATAGCCGGCCTTCACGACCGTTCCGATGGTAATACCCGCGGGGTAAATGCCGCCGAGACCCGATGTCACCACTTCATCCCCTTCGGCCGCGAAGCCGTTCTCGTCAAGGAGCGCCCCGACCAGATTTCCTTCGCCGTCCCCCGAGCAGACGCCGAGGAAAACGACTTCCTGCCCGTCCTTCTGCTCCTTCACCTGAAAACCTATCCTGTTGTTCTCGTCCGTAAGAGAGGCCACCTTCGCCCAGCCCTTGTCAGACGACAGCACGCGTCCCACCAGGCCGTCGCCGCACAGGATGACGGAATCGCGCTCAATGCCCGACTCCGTGCCCGCGTTAATCGTGAAGATATTGAAGGTGTCCGTGTTGTTGTAGGTAATAACGTCCGCCGCGACCGGCTTCTTGCCCGCGATGGGGTCGTCTATGTTGAAGCTGCCGGACAGCGCTTTCAGCTCCGCGTATTCCTCGTCCGTCAGCTTCGCCATCTGCAGCTCCTGCTTCAGGCTTTCGATTTCGGCTCTCAGCCTATCGGTCTCGCTGTTTCCCGCTACGGTGCTGCCCGGCTGGTTGCCCGTTATCCTGTCGGCGAGCGAAATCAATGGCTTCTGAACGAGCGTGACGAAGCTCTTGGCCGCCTTGCCCACGGCATTGTCGTTCCCCTGCAGATTGTACGAGACCGCGAACAGAATGACGAGCGCCGCCAGGATAGCGACGATGAGCATTAGAAACCTGTGTCTGGCAATCCATTTCATTTCTTGTAGTAGCTCGCGTACCTTTCCAGCTTGTCGATGTTGGACAGGCATGTTCCCGCGCCCTCGGCGACAGCTTCGAGCGCGTTCTCCGCGATTATGACGCCCAGTCCGGTCTCCTCGCTTATAAGCCTGTCGAGCCCGCGTATCAGAGCGCCGCCGCCGGTCAGCACGATGCCCATGTGTACGATGTCCTCCGCGATAGCGGGCGGCGCGTCTTCAAGCGTCTGCTTGATGCCGTCCAAAATGACCTGGATGGACTCCTGTAAGGCATCGTAAATATCCCTTGACGTGACTGTGTATGTGCGCGGAAGCCCCGACACGATGTCACGGCCGCTCGCGTCCCATTCGAGGAAATTCTTCTTGGTATCCCTCGGGTCGAGCCACGCGCAGCCTATCTCTATCTTGAGTTCCTCGGCCATGGCCTCGCCGATAAGGAGCTCGTAGTTTTTTCTCATGTAATTGATGATGGCCTCGTTCAGCTTGTCCCCCGCGTGGCGGATGGACGTGCTGACGACTATGCCTTCGAGTGCGATAATAGCGATGTCCGACGTGCCGCCGCCGATGTCCGCTACCATGCACCCCGTAGGCCCGTCGATGGGAAGCCCGACGCCGATGGCGGCGGCCAGCGGCTCATCCAGGATGTATACGTCCTTCGCGCCCATGGAACGAACCACTTCTTCGACAGCTCTTTTCTCGACATCGGTGACGCCTGACGGAACGCCGACCACTACCCTGATATTCGAAAGGCGCGAGCCTTTGTCCAGCGCCTTGCTGATGAAGACGCGAAGCATCTCGGCGGTCATCTCGAAATTCGATATCACGCCATCCTCAAGCGGGCGCACGACCTTGATGTGCTTCGGCACTTTGCCGATCATCTTTTTCGCTTCGACCCCGACGGCAAGTATGCGTCTGGCGAAAGTGTCCACCGCGATAACCGAAGGCTGGTTTAGGACAATGCCCTTGCCCTTGATGTATACCAAAGTATTGGCGGTACCCAGGTCTATGCCTACATCCTTGCCACCGATACCGAACATATCTATATTGCCTCACTTTCTATCTATATCAACCCACATTACATATGCGTCGCTGATTTTCCACTCTTGCCGCGATGCCCCGCGTCCGTCCGTATGCGGATAACTCCGCCCGCGCTCACATCAGCTCTTCCTGTCTCAGGCTCACAAAGCACCCATCCCCGATGATCAGGTGGTCCACCACTTTGATACCGAGTATCCCGCCCGCTTCGATGAGGGCTTGCGTGACCTCCACGTCCTGCGGGCTCGGAGATGGATCGCCGCTCGGATGGTTGTGTACCATCACGATGCTTGCCGCACCTCTTTTGACGGCCGGCCGAAAAACTTCCCGCGCGTCCACTATCGATGAGCTTATGTTTCCCAGCGAGACGGTCTCCTTGCCTGTCATCTCGCCGCGCACGTTCAGCAGGAGCACTTTGAATATTTCGTTTTTCGCGTAGCGCAACTCCTGCATAAAGAGTGCCGCAACATCTTCCGGCGACATCGGGCGCATTCGGCTCGACGTCAGTCCGGTCGACATACGCTTGCCCAGCTCCGCCGCGGCAAGTATCCTGCATGCTATCGCCTTGCCTATCCCGCCTATCTGCGAAAGCTCCTCAGCCGACGCAGTCTGTATGCATACTATACCCTCGTCAGTGCTTTCGAGAACGCGCGACGCGAGGGACATCGCGGACTCGCCCTTCATGCCGCTGCCGATGAGCAGCGAAAGAAGCTCCTGGTTTGAAAGCGCCCCCGCTCCTAGCGATATCAGCCTCTCCCGAGGGCGTTCCGATTGCGGTAATTCTTTTATCCGTGGCATGACTCAAATCCTTTCAATCATTATCATCCCGCGGATGGCCTGTCGAAAATTATTATAACATAAATCAAAGAAGGCTCTCGATATATGCGAGCATATTGTCAGTCACGTCTTCTATACCGATGCCGTCCGTATCTATCAGTATCGCGTCCTCCGCCCGCACGAGCGGGTTCAGGGCGCGGTGCGAATCGTCGTAATCCCTCTTTTCTATGGCCGCGAGGACATCAGCGTAGCTGTCCCGCGCACCCGCGGCCGAAAGCTCGGCGAACCTGCGCCTGGCTCTTTCTTCGGCCGAAGCCGTCATGTAGAACTTGCACTCCGCGTCGGGGAATACATTCGTGCCGATATCGCGTCCGTCCATGACTACGCTTTTCGACCGTCCCATTTCGCGCTGCAGCTCCACGAGCTTTTCGCGTATCTGCCTTAGTGCGCTGCTCGCGGACGCCATCGCCGTGACCTCGGGCGTACGTATTTCGCCCGTCACGTCCTGTCCGTCAAGCAGCGTACTGCCGCTGCGGAAATCAACGGTGGTCGTGGAAAGCATATCGCTAAGGCGCTCCGGCTCGGACTCCGGATCGATGCCGCAGCGGAGGAGCTTCAGCGCTACGGCTCTATACATCGCACCCGTGTCTATATAGTCCGCGCCTATGGCGGACGCTATTCTCTTGGCGACGGTGCTCTTGCCCGCACCTGACGGGCCGTCTATCGCAACCTTGATATGGCTATTTGTTCCCATTTTTGCCTAGTATCTTGTCCACTTCTTCGCGGAAACTCTCCACGTCGGTGAACTGGCGATAGACGGACGCAAACCTGACGAACGCCACGTCGTCGATTTTTTTGAGATGCTCCATGACGTACTCGCCTATGAGCGAGGACGCCATCTCCTTCTCCATGGTGTTGTTCAGGGCGCTTTCGATTTCGTAGACTATTTTCTCGATGTCCGCTGCCGGAACCGGACGCTTCTCGCACGCCCTGATGATGCCGTTCATCATCTTGTTCCTGTCGAACGCTTCGCGGCTACCGTCCTTCTTCACGACCATGAGCGTAATCTCTTCGATTTTCTCGTAGGTCGTGAAGCGCTTGGCGCACGCCTCGCATTCGCGGCGGCGCCTGATGGCCTGACCTTCTTCCGTCGGCCTAGAGTCGATCACCTTCGTATCGTCGTTACCGCAGAATGGACAACGCATGTCGCATTACCTTCCGGCGACCGCGGCCCGTGCTTTTTCACAGAGCTGCGCGAAGCCTGTGGTGTCTGATATAGCCATTTCAGAGAGCATCTTCCTGTTGATGTCGATGCCCGAAATCTTCAGCCCGTTCATAAGGCGGCTGTACGAGATGCCGTTCTGCCTGGCACCGGCGTTGATCCTGGCGATCCAAAGACGCCTGAAATCGCGCTTCTTGCGCTTGCGCCCGATGTATGCCGACGCGAGGGCGCGCATTACCGCCGGATTCGCCGCGCGGAATACCTTGCTCTTTTGCCCGTAATAGCCCTTCGCCAATTTCAATATCTTCTTGTGCCGCTTGTGTGCGTGAATGCCTTTTTTTACTCTTGCCATTCCAAATTACCTCGCAATGTATGTATGTCTGCCAATAGTTTCGATAGCGCTATTTGCCCAGCGCCCTCTTGATGCGCGTCAAATCCGCCGACGTGAGAATCGTAGCCTTTCTGAGGCCCCTCTTGCGCTTTGCCGACTTCTTGTTCAGGATGTGGCTCTTGTATGCCTTGTTCCTTTTCAGCTTCCCCGTACCCGTCAGCTTGAAGCGCTTCGCCGCGCCGCGATGTGTCTTCATTTTGTTCTTGCTCATACTGTTCTCCTTCTAGCTATACCAATTAACTGTCTGTATCGTCCTGTGCGCCGCCCTCGGGGGTCGCCGCGGCATCCTCCGCCTTCGCCTTGGTGCGCCTTTCCTTCTCGGTGAGCGGCGCAAGAATCATCACGAGGTTGCGCCCCTCGAAAGCTGCCCGTTTTTCGGGCGCGCCGCTGCCCTTGACGAACTCGGCGAATCGCTCCATCACCTCGAAGCCTTTTTCTGTCCTGCCGCGCTCCCTGCCGCGAAACCGCAGGCTGACCTTCACCTTGTCATCGTCGTTCAGAAATTTCACGGCGTGAGAGGCTTTAACCTCGAGGTCGTGAACCTCTATCGATGGGCTGAGCCTGACTTCCTTGACCTGGATGACCTTCTGCTTCTTTTTCGCCTCTTTCTCCCGCTTCTGCTGTTCATACCTGTATTTGCCGTAGTCCATGACCCTGGCAACGGGCGGCGATGCGTTCGGGGAGATGAGCACTAAATCCATATTGCGGCTGTCCGCAAACTGCAGTGCCGTTTCAAGCAACATGATGCCGGCTTGCTCCCCGTTGTCATCGATGACCCTTAGCTCATTGGCTCTAATCTCATCGTTGATTGGATTGCTTTTTGGCGCCGGCCCTCTGCTTTGGCGCTGGTTTGTTTGTCTGGCGATGTCTTATTACCTCCTTTACAGTTGTCTTTTTCCGTTGCGTTATCATATAAAAAGCGGATACGTGGGTATCCGCTCAAATCGCTCGTTCGCGCACACAGAGCGCGCTTTCGTGTGATAACCTGCCCGCGGTTTGCTGACGAGGTGAGAAGCGGATAGCTCCTGCTTTTTTTGCATGTCTTTTTTCTGCCTGGCGTTGCGGACGTAACCCGACAGCTTGCTGTCGTTGGTACGTCCCATTCGATGAGTGCAGCGGCTTTGCCGCGTGGCACTCTACCGTTGTTGCTGCTCACTCATTCCTCAGTTACGTACGTCTGAGTACGCGCCTTCGTCGTTCGTTCGCGCGCCTAGTCAGTCAAAAAAAATCCTATGCAAATGCGTAAATCTTGGTGTATTGTACCACATAAATTGCAAAATGTCAAGGCTAATTAAGCACCTCCTCGAACCATGCGCTAGTCAGTTCAGGTAGCGGAATACCCCTCTTACTTTGCCCAGTATCGCTACGTCGTTCACTATGATGGGGCTCATCGTGCTGTTTTGCGGCTGTAGCCTGATGTGGTCTTTCTCCTTGTAGAAGGTCTTGACTGTGGCTTCGCTTTCGAAGCCGTCTATCATGGCTACCACGATGTCGCCGTTGTCGGCGGTCTGCTGCTGCTGCACCAGTATGAGGTCGCCGTCGAGTATGCCCGCGTCCACCATGCTGTCTCCCTGTACTTTCAGCATAAAATTCTCGCCCTTCACATATGAGGCGGGAACGGGGACGTACTCCTCTATGTTCTGCTCGGACGTGATGGGCTCGCCCGCCGCGATGCGGCCTACCAGCGGGATATCTATGATGTCGTGGCGTTCCGTGCCGACGCTGCCGGCCACGCTGCGGTCAGAGGAATCGGTAATCATGATGGCGCGCGGCTTGGACGGATCCTTCTTCAGATAGCCCTTCTGCTCCAGGCGTTCTATGTCCTTGTGCGTGGTGGACGTAGACTTGATGCCCAGCTCGGCGTTAATCTCCCTGACCGTCGGCGGGTATCCCTTGTGTGCTATCTGTTTCTTCATGAAGTCCAGGATCTGACGTTCTCTCGTTTTCAATTCTTCCATAATACCCTCCGTGCTTTCCGTTCTTCGGGGAACATATTTTCTTAATTACAATGATATCACAGGGGCGATAAAAAGTAAACGCCTGTTCAAAATAAATTTGGACAGGCGTTTTGTTTTGATGGATTGCGGCTCGGGGGCCGCAATGACGGGAATGTTGTCGCTGTGCTACATTACCATGCGTCTACTTCGCTCAGCACTTCGTCCAGTATGGCCAGACCCTCTTTCAGCTCGCTCTCCGTGATGGTGAGGGGCGGGGCTACCATGATGCCGTTCAGGTTGTTGTAGGTGGCGAAGCCCTTCTTTTTCAGCATGCCCACTACCTTTACCGCGTCGGGGACGGAAATAGGCTCTCTGGTCGCCTGATCCTTCACCAGCTCAAGCTGCGCGAACAGCCCGATATACCTCGCTTCGCCGATGCAGCTGTGCTTTTCGGCCAGCTTGTCCAGCTCGGACGCGAGGACTTTGCCGACTTTCGCTACATTGCCCGCGATGTCCAGGCGCTCGTACTCGGCGATGGCCGCGACGCAGCACGCGCAGCCCATCGGGTGAGCCGAATAGGTCAGGCCGTTCCACATCTTGTTTTCTTCGAAATGCTCCGCGATCTCCTTCTTCACGATGACGCCGCCGAGCGGAACGTACCCGCATGTCGAGCCCTTCGCGAAGGTCACCATGTCAGGCTTCACGTCGAACTGGTGGAACGCGAACTTCGTGCCGGTGCGGTAGAAGCCCGCCATGACCTCGTCGCAGACTAGCAGGATGCCGTATTTCTCGCAGAGCTTTTTCACGCCCGCGAGGTAGCCTTTTGGCGGCACGAGTACGCCGTTCGAGCCTACGACCGTCTCAACGAATATGGCGGCTATCAGGCTTTCGCCCTCCTGCCTGATGCGCTCGTCAAGCCTGTCGAGGTAATACTGCGTCATGTCGGCCTCGTCCTTGAACGTGACCTGCGAGGGCGCCCTGTAGGGGTACGGGCCGTCGAAGTGGTAGAACCCAGGAACGCCCGGCTCCGCCGCGAAGCGCCTAGGCTCGCCCGTCAGCTCGGAAGCGCCGAACGTAGAGCCGTGGTACGAATTGTACATCGAGAGGAATTTCCACCTGCCCGTGTACTGCTTCGCCAGCTTCAGCGCGTTCTCGTTGGACTCGGCGCCGGCGTTCGTGAAGAACACCTTGCCGCCGTCGAACGCCGGACCTGCCATCTCAACGATGGCTTTCGCGGCAGCCGACCTCACGTCCACCGAGTAGCCTGGGCCGATGAAGGGGAGCTTTTCGGCCTGATCCTGGATGGCCTTGATGAGGGCTTTGTTGCCGTGCCCGAGATTCGAGTTCACGAGCTGCGCACTCATGTCGTAGTATTTGTTGCCGTCCTCATCCCAGAAGAATATGCCTTCTGCCTTCGTGATGACGGGCGGCTCCAAACCCTTCTGCGCCGACCATGAGTGGAGGTTGTATTTTTTGCTGGTTGCTTTGATGTCGCTCATATCGTCTCTGTCTCTCCTATCGTTCTGCAATTATTCTGCAAAAATTCAACTAATCTAACAATTACCAGTGGCGTCCTGCCGCAATTATTATTATTATTATTATTACCTGCCGGACGCCACTTTATTTACCTTTATTACGCGAAGCGGGCGCGAATCTTTTCGCTGAACAGCTCCTCGTCCTTCGGCTGCCAGCTCGGTATCTCGCGGCTGACGTAGACGAAGTTCAGTAGATCCTTCCATGTCGCGTTGTGGCTGATGCTGTTGTGGCCCCACGTGCCGCAGCCGAGCGTCATCGAGACGGGGTAGCCGCAGGTCCAGCTGCCGCTGTTCGTCAGCGACTGGGGCTGGTTCACAACGATTTTGCAGACAGGCACGGTCTCGCCCATCTTCTGTACGCGCTCGTCCAGCTTCGTGTGGATGCTGACCGAGTGACCCTTGCCCTGGTAGTCGAGGATGCTGAGCATCTTCTGCAGCGCGTCTTCGAAGTCCTTGGCTTTCCTGACGCCGGCGACAGGCGACAGCTTCTCGCCCGTGAGCGGGAACTCGTTGCCGAATCCGCCGTTCTCCTCCACCATGATGACCGTCGTGCCCTCGGGAACGGCCACGTCAGCCATGCGCGCGATTTCGGCGGCCGGCTGCGCCACGATGTGGCGGTTCAGGTCGTGGTTCGCGGGGGTCTCGGGCCAGAGAGTCTTGACCATCTTCTCCTTGTCGGGGCTGCCTTCCTTGATGAGCGCGGCGCCGGCCTTCTCCATCGCCGCGGCCCATTTGTCATAGACGGCTTCCAGAACGATGATATTGTTTTCCGTCGAGCAGGAGGTGGCGTTGTCGAATTTCTTCGAGCGCACTATCTGATCCGCTACGCGGTCAAGTTCGCCCTCGACCGTCTCATCGACGATGCACACGACATTGCCCGTGCCGACGCCGATGGCGGGGACGCCCGACGAATACGCCTGGCGCACCATGGGGGTGCCGCCCGTCGCGAGGATGAAGTCCGCCTGCTTCATTATCTGCTGGCTGCATTCCACCGACACGTACTCGGGGTCGACCGACTGTACGAGGTCAGCCGGAGCGCCGAATTTTGTGAGCACTTCGCGGACGGCTTCCGTGACGGCCTTGTTCGTGTTGCGAGCTTTCGGGTGCGGCGCCAGAATGACGGCGTTGCGCGTCTTGATGGCCATCAGCGACTTCACGACAGGCGTAGCTTCGCCGTTCGTGACGGGGATAATAGCGCCGACGACGCCCATCGGACGGGCGTATGTGTCCATGCCGGTCTCCTTGTTGCTGTCAACCAAGCCGACGGACTTCTTGCCCTTCATCTGCGCCCAGCTGCCTTTGACTTTGCTGTACATCTTCAGCTGCTTGTCAGTGGCGATGCCCATGCCCGACTCTGCGACAAGCATCTCGCCGAATTTCAGCGCGGTTTCGGGGATGGTCAGCGCGTAGGCGATGGCTTCGCAGAGCTCGTCGACCTGCTCCTGCGAATAACCGTCTATGACCTTCTGGGCTTCGTGACCCTTCGCAACCAGGCCGGCAACATATTCTTCGTAATTGATACTCATTTAAACCTCCTCGTTATATAATCGAGAGCGCCGCGAGTTTTCGGATGCTCCCCAGCAAATAGTGACAAAAAACACAAACGCATACGGCATCGGGCGTGAAAACCATTGGCGCATGCATATTATACGTCTATTAATAATATAACCGTTTCGCCAAGCGGATTCAATCGGAATTTTTCATTTGGCAATACACGGAATATTCTAAACACTTCGCCTTGCGGACGCGCTGTCAGCGGTTGGACAAAAGCCGCTTGATTCCCTTGTCGAGACCGTCCAGCGTAAGCTCGTACATCGGGAAGATTTCAGCGATTTTTCCTATCGTGTACTGCCCGAAAATACGGCTCCAGCTCTCCTCGCCTATGGGGTTCAGCCATATGGAATGCGGGTATTTCTTTTTGAACCTCTCCAGCCAAACCCTGCCCGTTTCTTCGTTCGGCAGCCCGATGGTCGCGTTGCCGCCCTTCCGCTCCAGCTCGCTCGGCGCCATCGCCGCGTCGCCCACGAATACCACGCGATATTCAGAGCCGAGGTTTTTCAGTACAAAATCCGTGTCCACCCAACGCCCCCTGCGGCAGCGCGGGTCCGTGTAGAGCTTTTCATAGATGCAATTATGGAAATAATAAAATTTCGTGTCCTTGAAATGGTTCGAACGGCTGACCGCGTGAAAAAGCCTGCCCGTCAGCCTGCTGTACGGGAGCATCGAACCGTCGGAATCAAAGAGCACGAGGAGCTTTATCGTGTTCTTGCGTGGCTTTTCGTAGACGAGCTTCAACATGCCGGCGTTCGACGAGGTTTCTTCTATCGTCTCGTCGATGTCCAGCTCGGTCTTGGCCGCATCCACACGCGAGGAATACTGGCGCAGCTTTCGGAAGGCGGTCTCGAACTGTCTCGTGTCGATAATATTGTCGCGGCGGAAGTCGCGAAATCTGCGCTCGCCAGCGATCTGCACCGCGCGCCCGTGCCGCCCCTCGCCGCCCACGCGGATGCCCGCTTCGTTGTAACCGCCGTGCCCGAACACGGACGTGCCGCCCGTGCCAATCCAGTAACTGCCGCCGTCGTGCCTCTCCTTCTGTTCTTTTTTGCGTTCCTCGAACATGCGCCGCAGCTCATCGAAATCCTTCGCGAGCTGGGAGAGCAGATCTTCCGGCCCCTTCTCGCTGTCTATGCGGGGGTCGTTCAGCCAGTCCCAGAACTCGTCGGGTATGTCCTTTTCGGAAACCACGCCTTCAAAATACGCAGCGAAGGCCGCATCAAAGGTGTCGAAATCGGATTCGCTGTTCACGGCAAGGCTGCGGCAGAGATAGTAGAACCCCGTAAGGCTCGATCCGCCAAGCCCCTTGTCGAGCGCCGCCGACAGGGACATCCACTCGTTCAGGGACACTTTCAGTCCGTAGGCTCTCAGGAAATAGAGGAAGTCAATAAACATGGTTGTTTGCGTATTTTTCCATTAATGTAATTTGCTGTGACAGAACGCGGGCAGCCGCGCCTTGGGTGGAGCGCGTCACCATCCCACCGTCGTATAGCCTTTCACGCGGTATTCGGCCAACGCGTCGATGTCCTGGTTTTTCTTCAGCAGCACGCCCATGAACGGCAGCCCTTCCTCCGCGCGGGCTATGTCAACGCCCGACAGCGCGAGCGCCCGAAGCCAGTCCAGCAGCTCCGATGTGCTGGGCTTTTTCTGGAGATCCTTCATCTCGCGTATCTCATAGAACTTCTCCATCGCCTGCTCCACGACGCGCATCTCAATGTCAGGGTAATGCACCTTGACGATTTCGGACATTTTTTCCTCGTTCGGGAACTCTATATAATGGAACACGCAGCGCCGCAGAAACGCGTCCGGCAGCTCCTTCTCCGCGTTGGACGTTATAATAACTATCGGGCGGCGCGCGGCCCTGACCGTTTCCTTCGTTTCGGGGATATAGAACTCCATGCGGTCAAGCTCCCAGAGCAGATCGTTCGGAAACTCGAGGTCGGCTTTGTCTATCTCGTCGATGAGCAACACCACCTGCTTTTTCGACGTGAACGCTTCGCCGAGCTTGCCGTATTTTATGTATTTCGCGATATCCTTCACGTCGCCCTCGCCGAACTGCGAGTCGTAAAGGCGCTGCACCGTGTCGTATACGTATAGCCCGTCCTGCGCCTTCGTGGTGGACTTGATATTCCATATGACAAGCTCCATGCCGAGCGCGTCCGCGACCGAGCGCGCGAGCATGGTCTTGCCAGTGCCCGGCTCGCCCTTGATGAGCAGCGGCTTCTCCAGCGCGATGGACACGTTGACCGCCATCGCAAGCTCCGATCCGGCCACGTAGTCAGCCGACCCTTTGAATGTGTTGAAATTTGTTGAATTATCCATCAATACCTCGTCTTCCGCCATCCACTTTGCGGCATCGTATCTGCCGCCTGTTATTCCTGTTTATTACTTGCGCCCATTTTTGCCCGCCCCTATCTGTACGCGAAAAACATCCCCGGTATCAGGTATGAGACCACCGACATTATCACGCCTGCCGAAACGACCCCTAGGCCGATGATGGGCAGCGCCCTCTTTATCTGCATGTCGAACACCGCGGCCACGAGCGCGCCGGTCCATGCGCCGGTGCCGGGCAGCGGTATGGCGACGAACAGGTATAGCCCCAGCAGTTCGTATTTGCCGATTTTCCGCTTGGCCTTGTCCGCTTTTCCTTCCAGCCACAGGACGAGCTTCGCCGTGTGCCTATATCCTTTCAGCAGCGCGAACACCTTCCTGAGAAAAAGCAGGATGAACGGTATCGGCAGAATATTGCCAAGGAAGCACACGATGAATGCTTCCCAGAACGGTATGCCGTGTATAGACGAAAATACGAGCCCGCCGCGGAGCTCAAGGATTGGAAGCATTGACATAAAAAAGGCGACTAGTGTATCCATAATTCCCAAGTATTATATCACACAGGGATGAGCCTGCGGACGTTTTGTGAAAAAAATGTGGCGGGCGGCAGGGGCGGGGAATGGTGGATCGTAACGGTGCGGCGGCTGCGAGAGTGACTGGGGCGGCGGGGGTGGCAGGGGCGGGGGTGCAGGGGTGGCAGGATTTTAATTACAATTATTGATTATATTACCGTAAAATATATATTGACTATTCAGATAAAACAGAATATAATACCCGCATAGACAGAATGCATTAGGTGAACCTATTCTGTAAACGTGTGCCCAGGAGGAGATGATGGCGCGTGGCAAGGGAAAATTTATTGTGGCACTACGCCGGCACTGTGTCGGCATCTGATATTATCTTTATTTTTATTCCATAGTGAAAGGAGAACGCAATGGGAAACAACAAAAAAGAACCGTTTATAAGCGGCACCGGACAAGTCTTGCCACATGGCTACGAGTACAAGATGGTGGCAATCCTCGGACTCACTATCGGGTTCGTCATGTTCGACAGGTTCGCCGTCGCGAATCTGCAAAGCTATATGAAGGCGGATTTGGGGCTGTCTAACACCAGCCTCGGCGTTATCACCGCCGTATTCGCGGCGACATGGGCGGCGTCGGGCGTGCTCGGCAGCTATATCGCTGACGCGAAGATGTCGCGCAAGAAATTCCTCGGTATTTTCGTCCTGTTCTTCTCTGTGTGCTCGCTGCTCACGGGATTCTGCACAGGGTTCATCATGCTCGTCGTGGTGCGCGCGGTCATGGGCATATTCGAAGGGCCCATGTATCCCACGGCTCAGTCCTTCGTCATGCCCCAGTCCTCCAACGAGCGGCGCGGCATGAACATGGGGCTCGTGCAGGTCACCATCATCGGGCTTGTCGCGACCACCCTCGGGCCTATCGTCCAGGTGGCTCTGGCCGAGAGCATCGGATGGCGCTGGACATTCGCTGTCACCATCATACCTGGCATCATACTGACGCTGTTCATATTCAAGACGCTGGTGGACCCGCAGACAGGCGGCAGCGCGACAGAAGCCGAAAAAGCGCCCAAGGAGAAAGGCGCACTGCTGAAATCCTTGGCGAACAGGAATATCATCGTCTGTATCATCAGCTCCATATTCCTGCTCACATGGTATATCGGCGTACTCACCTTCATGCCCGGCTATCTTGTAGAGGTCAGGGGGTTCAGCGCAACGGAAATGAGCTTCATCATGAGCGGGTTCGGCATTGGCGCCGTAGTCCTGGGCGGCCTAGTCCTGCCGCGTCTTTCGGATAAAATCGGCAGGAAGCCGGTCGTCATCATCTCGGCGATACTCGGCGCTATCGCGGCATTCGGCCTGATATACGGCCCGAACAACGTACCGCTGATGGTGGTCATCGCATTCATCGGATGGGGCGGCACGGGAGTGAACTCGATGCTCCAGGCGGCCATCCCCGGCGAATCCGCCGACCCGAGGTATGTCGGCACCTCCATCGGCACGATACAGCTGACCGGTGAACTGCTCGGGGCGACCCTTGGTGCGACGCTGCTCGGTATACTCGCGGATGCAAAGGGCTTGCAGGCACCGATCATGGTCTGCGGCATCAGCATCCTCGTCACCGCGGTTCTCGCGCTGTTCTTCAGAGAGACGGCTCCGCTGGTAGTAGCAAAGCGCGAAGCAAGAAGAATGACACAGAAGCAATAGCCTGGTATCGGGCTGGAAAGTCCAGATTCAAGGGGCTGTCTCAAAATGACTTTCAGAGTCATCGAGAGACAGCCCCCTTTCCTTGTTCGGCGTCAGAGACAAGGTATGTTTGTCCTTTCGCTGCGCTCTCGTCCAAACGATGTGAAGC